>CAYOXD010000008.1:0-46918 GCA_964407825.1 uncultured Desulfobacterales bacterium
ACGGTGAACTGTGAGGGGTGGTTGGGGCGTTAACTTTTAAACAGAATCGTGAGCGATGCTTTATCATCTACTATATCCGCTGCATACCAGCATTTCGGCCTTCAACGTCTTTCGGTATATCACCTTTCGGACCATCTATGCGGCGTTGACGGCCTTTCTCATCTGCTTCTTGCTAGGGCCCTGGGTTATCGAAAGGCTCGCTCGGATGCAGGTGGGGCAATATATCCGGGAGGATGGACCGAAAGGCCACCTTCTTAAGGCGGGCACGCCCACCATGGGGGGGCTGCTCATTATCTTCTCCGTGTGCGTCTCAACCCTCCTGTGGGCCCGCCTGGATATTGCCTATGTCTGGCTCGCGCTGCTGGCCACCACCGGAACGGCAGCCATCGGATTTCTGGATGATTATCTCAAGCAGGTGAAGAAGCACAGCGGCGGGCTCAGTGCCCGGGGGAAATTCACCCTCCAGAGCATCGTGGCACTGACCGTGGGCATCCTGGTGGTCCTGGTGCCGGATTTTTCAACCCAGGTGACCGTGCCCTTTTTAAAAACCTTCTCGCCGGATATCGGGTGGGGGTATGCCTTGTTTGCCACGCTGATCATCGTGGGCACCGCCAACGCCGTCAATCTGACGGACGGGTTGGACGGTCTGGCCATCGGCCCCGTCATCATCGCATCGGCAACCTACATGATCTTCGCTTACCTGGCCGGGCATGCGCAACTGGCCGGTTACCTGCAGATTACCCACGTGCCCGGAAGCGGGGAGATTGCGGTGTTTTGCGGTGCACTGGCAGGGGCGGGCATGGGCTTTTTATGGTTCAACGCCTATCCGGCCCAGGTGTTCATGGGGGATGTGGGCTCCCTGCCCCTCGGCGCTGCCCTTGGTACCGTGGCTGTCATCACCAAACAGGAGATCCTCCTGGTGGTGGTGGGGGGGCTCTTTGTGATCGAGGCCCTGTCCGTGATCTTTCAAGTGGGTTTTTTCAAGATGACCCGGGGGCGCCGGTTCTTTCGTATGGCACCCCTTCACCACCATTTCGAATTGAAGGGATGGGCCGAGCCCAAGGTGATCGTTCGCTTCTGGATTATCGCCATTGCCCTTGCCCTGTTGTCCCTGAGTACCTTGAAGTTGAGGTGATGGAATCCATGAGCGAACTGGCGGCCATAAACGGAGCGATTCCCCCCTACCCGATCAGGGGGAGGCGGGTGACGGTGGTGGGGTTCGGCCAGTCCGGGGCCTCCGCAGCCAGGGCTCTGGCCCTTGGAGGGGCTCACGTGACCCTCAGCGATGCCTCGGAGTGCCCGGCGGCAAGGGAGCGGATGAGCGAATTGCAAGGGCTGGGGGTCCGGATGGCGCTGGGGGGGCACCACCCCGGGGCTTTTGAAGGAGCCGGCCTGATCGTGGTGAGCCCTGGCGTGCCCGAGACCCTTGCGCCCCTCCGGGCGGCCCGGGATCGGGGGATTCCCCTCATCGGCGAGGTGGAGCTGGCCGCCTCCCTGATCACGGTCCCCATCCTGGCGGTCACCGGGACCAACGGCAAGACCACCACCACAAGCCTCCTGGCGCATATCCTGAAAAGCGCGGGGCGCCGTGTGTTCGTGGGGGGCAATATCGGAACGCCCCTGGTGGAGGCGGCGACCGTGACCGGCGGAATGGATGCCGTTGTGGCGGAAATCAGCAGCTTTCAGCTCGATACCACGCATCTGTTCCGTCCGGCGGTGAGTGTGCTGCTGAATATTACTGAAGACCACCTGGACCGGTATGCGGACATGGCGGCCTACGCGGCCTCGAAGGCCCGGATATTTCACAACCAGTTGGAAAAGGACATCGCCGTGGTCAACGGGGACGATACCCTCTCTCGTAGCGTCAGCCAGGGGATCCGTCCCCGCAGATGGCTCTATGGCTCCGAAGCGGCGTCCGACGAAGGGGCCGTCCTGGAAGGACTGGTGCTGGCGCTGAACACCCCGGGCCGGCGGGGGCAACAAATCGATTTGTCCGGTCTTCAGCTTCCCGGGCGGCACAACCTGGAAAACGCCGCCGCTGCCTGCCTGGCCGCCGTGGCCTTCGGTGTCGCGCCGGCGGATGTGGAGGCATCCCTTTCCGGGTTCGAGGGGCTCGCCCATCGGATGCGCCCCGTCGGTACCATCGGCCAGGTCCTTTTTGTCAACGATTCCAAGGCAACCAACGTGGATGCCGTTCAGCGTGCCATCGAGGCCTTCGACCGTCCCCTGGTGCTCATCATGGGGGGCCGTGACAAGGGCGGTGTCTTTGAACGGCTGGTCGGACCGGTGAAACGCCGGGTAAGGACCCTGATCCTGCTGGGAGAGGCCGGGGAGGTCATTGGCCGTGCCCTGGGGCGGATCGTACCGGCACGGGTGGCAAGGGATATGGACGATGCCGTGGAAATGGCCCTGGCGGCCGCTTTGCCGGGGGACACGGTGCTGCTCTCCCCGGGATGTGCCAGCTTCGATATGTTTACGAGCTATAAACACCGGGGGGACTGCTTCATCGAGGCTGTTCGCAAACGGATGTGAGGGAGGATCAGGAAACCCATGGCCGATGGACAACCGGATAAGGTCAAAGGGAGCGCAATGGCGCCTGCGTACGACGCCTGGCTTCTGTTCCCGGTGCTTTTCCTGGTGGGGATCGGCGTGGTGATGGTCTACAGCGCCAGCTCGGCCGTGGCGCTCAAGAGTTACGGTACAGACCGTTTCTTTTTGGACCGGCAGGCGGTCTTTTCCCTTGTGGGGATCCTGGCGTTGGTCATATGCCGGCGGATTCCTACCTGGCTCCTGCAGCGCCTGGCCTACCCCTTGTTGATCTTCGCCGTATGTTTACTGTCGGTGGTGCTGATCCACGGTTTCGGGTGGCGGGCAGGGGGGGCGACCCGCTGGCTCCACGTGGGCGAATTCAGCTTTCAGCCATCGGCGTTGGCCAGGTTCGCCCTTGTGATCTACCTGGCCTATTCCCTGTCCAAAAAGAAGGAGCGGCTGGGGAGCTTTTCCATCGGGGTGGTTCCCCATATTCTGGTGCTGGGCGTTCTGTGCTGCCTCATCGCCCTGCAGCCGGATTTCGGTTCGGTATTGATCCTGTGCAGCCTGACCTGGATCATGCTCTTTGTGGGGGGGGTTCGCCTGCGACACCTGCTGGCGCCCCTACTGGCGGCGGTTCCCCTGATGACCTGGTTCCTCCTGATGGCCCCCTATCGGGTCAGACGCCTGATGAGCTTCATGAATCCCTGGCAATACAACCAGGATGCTGGGTACCAGGTGGTTCATTCACTGATGGCCTTCGGCAGCGGCGGCCTGTGGGGAGTGGGACTGGGGCGGGGATACCAGAAGCTGTTTTATCTGCCCGAGCCCCACACGGATTTTATCTTTTCGGTGATCGGCGAGGAGTTGGGATTGGTTGGGGTGCTCCTTATTCTGGGACTCTATTGCCTTGTCTTGTGGCGGGGGATCTCCATCGCCAGGCACGCCAGGGATCCCTTCGGCGCCCTGGTCGCCTTGGGGCTGACGACGGCTCTCGGACTTCAGGTGGGGATCAATATGGGCGTTACGTTGGGACTTCTGCCCACCAAGGGGCTGACCTTGCCGTTTTTGAGCTATGGGGGCACCTCTCTGGTGATGAACATGGCGGCTGTCGGGATTCTGATGCGAGTGGGAGCCGGGAAAGCTCGATGAACGAGATGGACATTCAGCATACGCCAGCGGCGAGTGATTCCGATGAGCCCCGGGCGCTTCACGTGGTGGTGGCAGGTGGCGGTACCGGTGGCCATCTCTTTCCCGGCATCGCCTTGGCCTGGGCCTTTTTGACGAAAAACGCGACGACTCAGGTGCTTTTCATGGGAACGGGAAATTTGATGGAGCAACGGGCTCTGGCGAACACCCCTTTTCCCCTGACGGCCGTCACGGCCTCGGGCATCAAGGGAAAGGGGCTCTGGCGTGCGCTCTGGGCGCTTGTGAAGCTGCCTCTGGGAACGCTTAGCGCTATGGTGGGGCTGCATCAATTCCAGGCGGATCTGGTGGTGGGGGTGGGCGGATACGTTTCCGGTCCGGTGGTGATAGGCGCTTATCTCATGGGCATTCCCATCGTGATCCAGGAGCAGAACCGCCTGCCGGGGCTGGCGAACCGGGTGCTGGGCCGGCTGGCCGGCCGGATCCATGTCTCCTTTGAGGATACCTTGCCGGTTTTTTCACCCGAGAAGGTGCGGGTGAGCGGCAACCCGGTACGGCCTGAAATGATCCCCGACGAGGAGCCGGTTTTGCGCGGGGAGACCGTGGTGGGCCCCGACAAAAAGCCCTTTACCGTCCTGGTGTGCGGTGGCAGCCAGGGGGCCCAGGCCCTCAACCGGGCGGTGATGGATGCCCTGACGCTTCTGCGGGATGCCTCGATCCGGTGGATTCACCAGACGGGTCTTGCCGATGAGGCTGCCGTTACCGCGGCTTATGAGGTCCAGGGGGTATCCGGTCGGGTGGCCGCCTTTTATACGGATATGGCCCGGCAGTACCAGGAGGCGGATCTGGTGGTATGCCGGGCCGGTGCCACCACCGTGGCGGAATTGACCGCCATGGGAAAACCGGCCCTTTTCGTGCCGTACCCCTTTGCGGCGGATCAGCACCAGATGTTGAATGCCCAGTCCATGGCGGCGGCGGGGGCCGCCGAGGTGATTGTCCAGGAGGAGCTGACCGGCGCTTTCATGGCCGAGCGCATAGCCTACTATGCCGGCCACCCGGAGGTTCTGGCGGATATGGCGGCCAAGTCCCGGCAGCTCGGACGGCCTGGAGCGGCCGAGGCCATCGTGACGGATTGTTACCGTTACCTGGAGGAAATAGAGGGATAGCGCGTGTACCGAAAAAAGTATCACATCCATTTCGTGGGTATCGGCGGCATCGGCATGAGCGGCATCGCCGAGCTGCTGCTCAACCTGGGCTACCGGGTCACGGGCTCGGACCTGAGGGAAAGCGAGATTACCCAACGGCTCGTCCAACTGGGGGGGACGGTGTTTCTGGGGCATGAGGGCTCCCAGGTGACCAACGCGGACGTGGTGGTGACCTCCTCCGCCGTGGGGGCGGAAAATCCCGAGGTGATCCATGCCCGGCATGCCGGAATCCCGGTGATTCCCCGGGCGGAGATGCTCTCTGAACTGATGCGGCTCAAGTACAGCATTGCGGTGGCCGGCTCCCACGGCAAAACCACCACCACCTCCATCATCGCCGCCATCCTGGCTGGCGGGGGGCTTGATCCCACGGTGGTGATCGGCGGCAAACTGCGCAGCATCGACACCAATGCCCTGCTGGGGCAGGGCGAATTCATCGTGGCCGAGGCCGATGAAAGCGACGGGTCCTTTTTGAAAATGTCCCCCACCATTGCGGTGGTGACCAATATCGACCGGGAGCATATGAACTTCTATTCGGATCTGAAGGCGGTTCAGGAGAGTTTCCTCCAGTTCCTGGACCGGATTCCGTTCTATGGCCGCTCGGTGCTCTGTCTGGACGACGAGCCGGTGCAGGCGCTGATTCCCCAGATCCAAAAACCCTTTGTCACTTACGGGCTCAGTACCCAGGCGGATTTCCAGGCACGGCACATCAGCTTCGAGGGGCTCACCAGCCGGTTTCAGGTGATTTGTCGCGGTGAGCGTCTCGGCGAGATGACCCTCAACCTCCCGGGCCAGCACAACGTTTACAACGCCCTTGCCAGCATCGCGGTGGGCATGGAGTTGGAGATCCCCTTCCAGGTGATGCGTCGGGCCTTGGAGACCCTGGCCGGCGTCCAGCGGCGAATGGAGGTTAAAGGGGAGTGCGGCGGCATTTTGGTGGTGGACGATTATGGGCATCATCCCACGGAGATAAAGGCGACCCTCCGGGCCGTCAGGGAGAGCTGGCCGGATCGGCGCAAGGTGGTGGTGTTCCAGCCCCACCGCCATTCCCGGACCGCGTCGCTGTTCGAGGAATTCGCCCGGGCCTTCTACCACTCGGACGTTCTGATGGTGCTGCCCATTTACGCGGCAGGGGAGACGGCCGTCACGGGGGTCGACTCCCAGGGATTGTGTGAGGCCATCCAGGCCCATGGGCACCGGGAAACGCAGTTCGTGGCCGACGAGGAGGCCGCGGTAACCCTCTTGAAAGAGACCTTGAAACCCAATGACCTGCTCCTGACCTTGGGGGCCGGGAATGTGTGGCGAATCGGCAAGCGCCTGCTGGATGAACTCCTGGCAGCGTCGGCGCTGAAGACCGGGAAGCCTGACGGAGCCCCATGACGACCCGACTCCATGCAGCCCATCGGCAGTGGCTGAGACAGTGCTTTGAAAACCGGGTGCACTTCCATGTGCCCATGGCTTCCCATACCTCTTTTCGTATCGGGGGGGATGCCGAAGCCGTGGTGATTCCCGAAAGCCTGGCGGAGCTGGCGGCCCTGGTCAGAGGGGCCTGGGACAGGGGGATTGCCTACCGGGTGATGGGTGGCGGCACCAATCTTCTGGTGACCGATGCGGGGATCTCCGGTCTGGTAATCCTGATGAATCGGTGTCTGGGACATATTGAAAGGGTCGCATCGGATGGGCGAAAAATGACCTTGCGGGTGGGGGCCGGTATACCGCTCAAACGGTTCTGCCGCCACTGCATGGACCAGGGACTGGCGGGGATGAACTTCGCCGTGGGCATTCCCGGGACCCTGGGCGGGGCGCTGACCATGAACGCGGGCACCGCCGCCGGCTGCATGGCCGACAGGCTCCTTTCCGTGGATCTCCTCGCGGGCAAGGCGGAACCGAGGCGCCTGGGGCGCGAGGCGATCCACGCCGAACATCGGCGGCTCTCCTGGGAGGCGCTGCCCGGTGAGGTGCCCGGGTGGCAGCCGGCGATCATTGTGGAGGCTTCCTTTTCATTGATCCTGGCGGACCGGGCCGCATTGCGGTCCGAGGCGGCAGAGGTCATGCGGTTGCGTGCGGCATCCCAGCCGCTGGGGGCCCCCAGTGCCGGATGCATCTTTAAGAATCCGGCCCTGGGGCCCCCCGCCGGGCAATTGATCGAACAGGCCGGCCTCAAGGGAAAGCGCTGCGGCGGGGCTTGCATCTCCGAGCGGCATGCCAACTTCATCGTCAACACGGGCGGGGCAACGGCCGCCGATGTGCTTTCCCTTATGGAACGCATCAGGGGGACGGTGTGGGATCGATTTCACATTCAGCTCGAACCGGAGGTGAAAATTGTTGGGGACTAAACGGGTTCGACCGAACAGGAAGCGCCCCCGAAGCGGAACAGGGGCGAAGGGACGCGGGCGTCGTGGTCTCCGGGGCGCCTTGATGGCCACGGGCGGTCTTGCAGGGCTTATCTGCCTGAGTTTGTGTTTTGTCCTGGCGTATGACGTGGTCACCCAGTGTGATTTTTTCAAGTCAAGGCAGATCCGAATCATCGGCGCTGACCGGCTCTCGAAACCGGAGGTGTTGCGACAGGCCGGCATCGTGCCGCCGGTCAACATCCTGGCCGTCAACCTGAATCTGGTTCGAAAGCGGCTCCTGCGTCATCCCTGGATTGCGGCGGCAGAGGTGACCCGGGAGCTTCCCAGCACCCTGACCATTCGGATCCGCGAGCAGCACCCCCTGGCCGTCTTGGATCTCGGGGGCAAGTTTCTTATCAACACCCGGGGGGTGGTGTTCAAAGCCTGGGAGAAGTCAGACCCGGATGATTTGCCCCTGGTTACAGGGCTTAGCTTTTCGGATATCCGCCTGCCCCATAGCAGCGGCAGTTCCGCGTTCGATGCCGTGATGACCACGTTGGAACTGGGCAGGGAAAAGGGGGCGGTGCTGCCCGATCGGCAGATCAGCCGCATCCAGGTGGACCCGGATCTGGGCTTGACCCTCTATGTCTCCGGCGGCAGGCGGACGGTGAAACTGGGATACCGGCATCTGAAGGAAAAATTGAGGATTTTAGGAACCCTGCTGTGTCGATTCGATCAGCAGCCGGGATGGAGAGGATTTACCACCATCGATTTGGCGAATCCCAGGCGTGTGGTCGTCAACCCCATCAGGCAGAATGATTCGGCCGGTGAATTCAAGGAGGGCTAGGTGCAGGCATATGACAACATTGTTGTCGGGCTGGATATAGGCACGACTAAAATATGTGCGGTGGTGGGGGAGGTATTGGGCGATGACATCCATATCATCGGCATCGGCACCCACCCCTCCATCGGGCTTCGAAAGGGCGTTGTGGTGAATATCGAATCCACGGTGGATTCCATTAAAAAAGCCGTGGAGGAGGCCGAGCTGATGGCGGGGTGTGAAATTTCATCGGTCTACGCCGGCATTGCCGGCGGCCACATCACGGGCTTCAACAGTCGGGGAATTGTAGCGGTCAAGGGATCGGAGGTGACGGCCCACGATGTGGAGCGGGTGACCGATGCGGCCCGGGCCGTGGCGATCCCCATGGACCGGGAGGTGATCCACGTGCTGCCCCAGGAGTATATCGTGGACGACCAGGCGGGGATTCAAAATCCGGTAGGTATGGCCGGGGTGCGGCTGGAGGCCAAGATTCACATCGTCACGGGAGCGGTGACATCGGCCCACAACATCGTCAAGTGTGCCAACCGCGCCGGTCTCGATGTGGCCGATATCGTGCTGGAGTCCCTCGCCTCCGGGGAGGCGGTGCTGACGAGCGAGGAAAAGGAGCTGGGAACGGCGCTTCTGGACCTGGGGGGCGGCACCACGGATCTGGCCATCTTCTCCGACAAGAACATCCGGCACACCTTCGTACTGGCTTTGGGAGGCAACAACCTGACCAACGATATCGCCATCGGCCTCCGCGCGCCCATCGCGGAGGCCGAGAAAATTAAGCGCAAGTATGGTGCCTGCGTGGCCAGGCGAATCAGCGGTGATGAGTCCATCGAGGTGCCGGGGATGGGGGGGGGCAAGCCCCGAAAGCTTCCGCGGCAGATCCTGGGCGAGATCTTGGAGCCGCGCATGGAGGAAATTTTCACCCTTGTCAAGCGGGAGATCTACCGTGCGGGGATGGAGCCTTTCGTCAACTCCGGCATGGTGGTCACCGGCGGCTCCTCGCTCCTGGAGGGGCTTTGCGAGGTGGCCGAGTCCGTGTTCAACCTGCCGACCCGCTTGGGAAAGCCCCAGGGAATCAGTGGATTGGTGGATGTGGTCAACAACCCCATGTACGCTACGGGCGTGGGGCTGGTGCTATTCGGTGCCAGGAACCAGGGCAACAGAAAGTTCAGAATACGGGATTCCAATATTTTCAACCGAGTCATGACGCGCATGAAACGGTGGTTCAAGGATGTCGTTTAATTGTTGAGGTTAATTTCATTAAAAGGGGGGCAAAACACATGTTTACGTTTGTCGAGAATGAGAAGTCAGCGCGAATCAAGGTCATCGGCGTGGGAGGCGCCGGAGGAAACGCCATCAACAACATGATCGAATCCAACCTTCAGGGGGTCAAATTCATTGCCGCCAATACGGATATTCAGGCTCTGGATATTTCCCAGGCCCAGGAACGGATCCAGATCGGGGAGCGTCTGACCGAAGGGCTCGGCGCGGGTGCCAATCCGGAAATCGGTCGCCAGGCGGCACTCGAGAGCGAGTCCGATCTGCGAAAGGTGCTGGAGGGCAGCCATATGGTGTTTATCACCGCTGGCTTCGGGGGTGGCACTGGGACGGGAGCAGCACCGGTAATTGCCGAAATATGTAAAGATATAGGTGCGTTGACAGTCGCTGTGGTGACCAAGCCATTTTCCTTTGAGGGCCGGAAACGGCTGCGCCAGGCCGAAGATGGCATTGCCGCGTTGAAAGAGGTGGCAGATACGGTCATCACCATCCCCAATGATCGGCTTCGGGGGTTGGCGGAAAAGCAGGCCAAGATGGTCGAGATGTTCGTGAGGGCCGATGAGATCCTGCTGCACTCCGTCAAGGGAATCACCGATCTGATCATGATGCCGGGGCTGGTGAACCTCGATTTCGCGGATGTGAAAACAACCATGAGCAAGGCGGGCATGGCCATCATGGGCATCGGTATCGGCACGGGCGAAAACCGGGCGCTGGATGCCGCCGAGCGGGCCATCTCCCACCCGCTGCTGGAGGATAGCTCCATAGCAGGTGCCAAGGGCGTGCTGATGAATATCACCTGCTCCAGCGATCTGACCATGGAGGAGATGACGCAGGCCTCCGAGCGCATCTACGAAGAGGTGGGCGAGGATGCGGAAATCATCTGGGGCGCGGTCATGGATGACAGCCTCGGCGAAGAGATGCGGGTCACTGTGATCGCTACGGGCATCGGCGGAGACATTAAGCCGGCGGCGACTGCCAAGCCCCTGGAGGTCCCCCTGCGCGGCCGGGTCCGGGATTTGACTCCGGCGGACCTGCAAAATGCAGCGGATTTCGACGAACCCACCTTCTTGCGGCACAAAAGGGCGGTGGGGGACGGTAGCGGTGCCACCTATCGGGGATACAAGGGCATTGTCATCGATAACACGGACCTGGAGGTGCCGACCTTTTTGAGAAGAAAGGCCGATTGAGTCGAAAATCCGATAGAATGCCGTTTTCTCCGGCGGCGGTTGAATCCGGCGCTGTTCATAAGGATTGGCGCGGCGCCATCCATATTGCGCTGATTTATCCCAACCAGTACGCCGTGGGAATGGGAAACCTCGGCTTCCAGCATGTCTACCGGCTGTTCAATGACGTTGACGGCGTGGTGTGCGAGAGGGCCTTTCTGCCCAGCCCCCCAAACGGGCGAGGGGCCCCTCCCACCACCGTTGAAAGCGGCCGCCCCCTGGCCGATTTCGATATTCTCGCCTTTTCCATCTCCTTTGAGAGCGATTATCTCCATCTTCTGGACCTGATGGCCGCAGCCGGCATTCCCCTTTACAGCGAGGAACGCAGGGACCCCCGGCCCCTGGTGATCGCGGGTGGCGTCGCCTGCTGGTTGAATCCCGAACCCATTTCAGCGTTCATTGATTGTTTCCTCATCGGTGAGGCCGAGGGGATTCTACCGCGGTTCATGGCGGCCTTCGATCCCGGGATGGAAAAGGCGTCTCTTCTAAAGAGGCTGGCCCGGGAGGTGCCGGGTGCCTATGTCCCGGCCTTGTACAACGCCTCCTACCATGACGATGGGACGTTGAAAGGTTTCGAGCCCATCGGCGGGGCACCTGAAACCATCCGCCGGGTAGGCCTTGAAGCGCTTTCTGGAGAACCGGTTTGCTCCGCCATCCTGACACCGGGGACCTCCTTCGGTGACAGCTTTCTGGTGGAGGTCTCCCGGGGGTGCCCCCACGGTTGTCGGTTCTGCGGCGCTGGCTTCATCTACCGCCCCCCCCGCTTCCGGCCCATGGAACAGCTGGAGCGGTGCCTGCGAAAGGGAGCGGAGCGGAGCCGCAAGATCGGGCTGGTGGGTGCTGCCGTGTCCGATTTGCCGGACCTGGAGCGTCTCTGCGCCATGGCCCACGGCCTGGGGTGCGGGCTTTCCTTCAGCTCGTTCAGGGCCGACGCCCTGAGCCCCGGCCTGGTCCGTGCCCTGAAGGACAGCGGGGTGAAAACAGCCACCATCGCTCCGGATGCCGGCTCCGAGCGCATGCGTCGGGTGATCAACAAGGGGATCAACGAGACGCAGGTACTCGATGCCGTGCACCGTCTGGTGACAGCCGGTATCCCCAATCTGAAGCTCTATTTCATGCTGGGACTCCCGGAGGAGATGGACGCCGATGCCGATGCGGTGGCGGATCTGTGCCGGCGGGTCAAGGAGCGCTTTCTGGAATCGAGCCGGAAATGGCGGCGGATGGGCGTCATCACGGTGAGCCTCAGCTGTTTTGTGCCAAAGCCCTTTACTCCCTTCCAGTGGGTTCCCATGGCCGCGGTGGGGGTTTTGAAAAAACGGATTCGCCAGGTGAAGATGGCCCTGGGCCGGGTGGCCAATGTCCGGGTGCACGCGGATGTGCCGCGGTGGGCCTATGTCCAGGCCCTGCTGTCGAGGGGGGATCGCCGGATATCGCGGCTCCTGCTCGCCGTCCACGAGGGGGGGGGCAACTGGCCCCGGGCTCTCAAGACCTCATCAGTGGATGCGGATTTTTTCGTTCATCGGCATCGGGACGCAGCAGAACGATTTCCCTGGGAATTCATCGATCACGGCATTGACAGGCGGTTCCTCCATGAAGAATACCAGCGGGCCCTGGCCGGGCAGCTGTCACCGGATTGCCCCATGTCTCCAAAGGGCTGCATCCGCTGTGGGGTTTGCGGCCAGTAACCTCAGACGACCCCGAAAATGGGCCGGCTGGAGCCGCGCTGGCCGTGGTTCCCCAGGATGTCGTTGAGTTTCTCGGAGAGTTGGGCCAGATTGTAGGGTTTTTGAATGAACCCTTTGCAGCCCCGATTCATGATCTCCTTTGCCTCTCCATTGATGCTGTATCCGCTGGATAGAAGCACGCAGGTTTCCGGCTCGATCGCCTTGATGCAGTCGAAGGTCTCCCCGCCTCCCAACCCCGGCATGACCATGTCCAGGATCACCAGATCGATACGGGCCCGGTGTTTCTTGAAGATTTCGATGGCCTCCATACCGTTTCGGGCCGTCAGCACCCGATACCCCACGCTCTTCAGCATCTCTTCGGTGACCCGGATGACGTTCGTTTCGTCGTCCACCAGGAGGATGGTCTCCTTTCCGTTTCGGATTTCGCTCTTGCAGACCGTCTCAACGATAATCGAGTTCGACGTGGATGGAAGGTAAAACACAAAGGTGCTGCCCTCCCCCTTTTCGCTGACCACCTTGATGGAACCGCCGTGATTGTGGATGATGCCGTAGGAGGAGGCCAGTCCGAGGCCGGTGCCCCGGCCGCGCTCCTTGGTGGTGAAGAAGGGCTCGAAAATCCGCTGCTGCAGCTCTTGTTCGATGCCCATCCCCGTATCCTTGACGGACAGGCAGACAAATTTTCCGTTTTTCAACCCCACATCCACGGCCTGTTGGCCGAAAATCTCAATATTGGACGAGGTGATGGTGATCTCCCCCCCCCGGGGCATGGCCTGCCATGCGTTCACGTATAGATTGAGAAGCACCTGCTGGATCTGGCCCTGATCGATGGACACGTACCACAGATCCCGTTGAAGATCCAAATGTATCTTTATTTCTTTCTTGGCGCGGCCGAACATGGTGGCTGTTTTCTTAACCAGCAGATTCAAGTCGCTGGATTTGAGATCGTACTTGCCGCCCCGGGCAAATCCGAGCAGCTGGCGGGTCAGCTCCGCACCGCTATGGATATGCTCCTCAATGTGCATCAGTCGGGTGGTGTTCCGTTCGCTGACCTCCCGATCGGCCAGCATCAGCGAGGTGTAACCCTGGATTCCCATGAGCAAGTTATTGAAATCATGGGCGATGCCACCGGCCAAGGTGCCGATGGCCTCCATCTTCTGTGCTTGATTCAGATGAGATTCAAGCCGTTTACGATAACTCACATCCCGGGCAACCCCATAGGTGCCTAGAAACTCCCGGGTCTGGTCGTCATACATGCCCGTTGCCTTCAGCTCCACCGTCACATCGTGGCAGGCACCGCCACGGGGGTCTCCATCCTCCTCCCTGCACAGCAATCTGAGTTCCACACCGGCGGTCGCCCGGTCGCCGGTTCGCCGCTCGTTGAAAAGCCACTTGGACTTTTCCCAGTCCTCCTCCATCACCAGAGAGGTGTAATGCTTTCCGATCAGCTCCTGTGTCTTGAAGCCCAAGAGCCGGGTGGCCGCCTGGTTGATGAAGGTAAATTTTGCCTCAGGATCGAGTTGGTAGATAATATCCGGAGAATTTTCAACCATGTACTTGTATTCTGTGCGCGTTCGCTGGAGCCGTTTGCGGACGTTTTGGTGCTCCAGGGCATTCTTGATGGTCTTCATCAGATCGGTGTCGTCGAAGGGCTTTCTCAGAAAATCATAGGCGCCCCGCTTGAGCGCGGAAACAGCTCCCTCGATGGTGGCCTGGCCGGTCATCAGGACGATGAGCGAATCAGGATACCGTCCAAGGATCCTTTCCATCAACTCGAATCCGTTCATCTCCGGCATGCAGACATCGATCAAATACAGATCGAATTTTTCGCGGCGCAGGGCCGCCATGGCGTCCATGGCCCTGTCCGTTGTCCTGACACTGTACCCCTGACGTTCGATCAGGAACTTCAAGCTTTCGCGCATGCGCTGTTCATCGTCGACAATGAGAATATTACCGGCGACTTCCATTGGTGCCTCCGCTCGTTTCTCCTGGATGGAAGGTGGGCAGCGTGATGGTGAAGGTGGTGCCAATGCCGCTGCTGCTTTCGCAGGTGATGGTTCCGTTCAGCTCCCGGATGATGCCGTGGACGATGGAAAGCCCCAGGCCGCGTCCCTGCTTTTTGGTAGAGACAAAGGGTTCAAAGAGCTCCTTGCGCACCTCTTCGGGGATACCCGGGCCGTCGTCCCCGACCGTGATGGTCAGCATCCCGGGGGGCATCGGCTCTCCTTCGGCCGAGGGCGTATCCGCCGGTGGGCCATACCGGGTGGCGATGGTCAGGCGGCCGCCATCGGGCATGGCTTCCACGGCATTTTTCATCAGGTTGAGAAATACCTGTTTCAGACGGTTCTTTTCGCTCATGATCTGGGGTGTCTCCCTGTCCGGTGAGAACTGCGTCTCGACCTTGGCGGGTCGGAAGAGGGGATCCTCCAACAGCTGGAGCATGCCGGTAAGGAGCAGGTTGACATCGATCGGCTCGGCAGCGTCGGACGATTTCGTGCCGGAAAAATCGTTCAGTTGGAGGATAATCTGGCCGATCCGATCGATCTCCTCGCCAACGACACCGAGCTCGCTTTGGGCTGGATGCTTTTCCGGCAGTTTGAGACTTAGGATTTTGAGGTAGTTCTTGATGATCCCCAAGGGGTTGTTGACCTCGTGAACCACCCGTTTGGACAGGAGCATGGAGGCGTTGATCCGTTCATCCTGGATGATTTGCGCTTGCATGCGCCTCATCCTGTCCGCGTGAAGGCAGAGGCTCACATGGCCCATGAAAAGATCCAACAGCTTCCTGTGGGTCACGAAGCTTCCGGTCTGCTCCCGGTGAATTCCGATCACCACCCCCCCCAGGGGCTTTCCGGCCGCCTCCAGGCGCAGGCATTTCATACAGTCGGTCCCCAGCAGCCTCAGGAGCTGCCTCTCCCCGATGGAAAGCGGCCACTGGGGGTCGGGGTGCACGGCCTCCGGCGGCATCCGGGCATTCAAGGTCTGGGCGAGGATGCCGTTTCCCGCCTTGAGGCGAATCGTCAGCCGGTCGATGGCCTGGCTTTTCGTATTTCCCGGCACGCCCTGGCCCACCAAAATATTCTGCCGCTCATCATAAAGGAAGAAAAGCGGGCTGTAGACATCGAAGAGAATGGCCAGTCCCTGGGTCGCGACCCGCAAGATGGTGGTCCGGTCGGTTGCAGCCAGAAGGCTTTCGAGGGTCCCATGGAGAAGGGACACGGTTTTGATTTCGCTCCTGAGTGCCTCCGCGGCCTTCAGCTGCACCGGGGAATCTTCGGGGTCAGAGGGTTTGTCCGGCTCTGTCACCGGGATCCCAAAGGAACGGGCCACCTCCCCGATCTCTCCCCGGGTCTCCTCGATCAACTCCTCCAGCTGTTCAGTCGGCAGCGACACCATGGCGGCGGCATCCACGGCCAGCCGGCTGGGGTCCTCGGCCCCTTCACTGCTGAGGCGGTTGGCCGCATAGACGATTTTTACCAGGGGAAGTGCTTCTGCCACCTCCTCTGGCGGCCGGTGATGGTAGAAAATGGCGTCGGCCATGAAGGAGTTGAGCTTCCACCGCTTGACCAGCCACGCGCCTACTTCAGTGTGAGAGGCACCCACGTTTGTTTCACCGGTCAATAGGCGCTCCGGGTCCTCCTCGGCTTCCCGGATTACCCGGGCATACTCTTCCCTGAAATTGGCCCAAAGAATCAGTTTTCCGATATCGTGCAGCAGTCCGGACAGAAAGGCCTCTTCAGGAGAGGGGTAGCCCGTTTCCTTGGCCAGGGCTCTGGACAGGGTGGCACACATCAGGGAATGCCACCAGAACCGGGGTAGGCTGAAGACACCATTGCCCCGGGTTTTACTGAAGACCTGCAGCACCGAGGCACTGATGGCGATATTCTTGACGGTGTCGGCTCCCAGGTAGACCACCGCCCGATCGAGGGAGGAGACTTTTTCCCGCAGGCCGGCGTGGGCGCAATTCACCAGCTGGAGCACCTTGGCGGAGAGCGAGGGATCCGCGAAGATGATGTCCGCCAACCGCTGGGGAGTGCAGCGATCATCGTTGCAGGCGTCCATCAACTTCAGCAGTACCTGGGGTAAGGTCGGCAGGTTTCTGGAGCGCTTGAGCCGGGCAAATATATCTCGGGAACTTTTCACGACAGTGTCCAACTTCCGTTTATTGTTAAGTTTTTTAATTCCCTAAATGGCAGTTGTCAAGTGAATAATGAAACGACGGGTGCTTAAGGAGTACCCGGGCACTTCATATAGTGCTGAGCCGTTAATTTTCCATTAAGCAAACCACATTTATTGCCCCCGGGGGGCTGTCGGGTAGCAATTCACGGCGAACCGACCGCTGAATCGCCTTCACCTCTTGATGGATAGCCCCTTCCGGCGCTGTTGGGAGCGGCGGCCACCGGTTGTGTAGGTGCGGGGCAGCAGACCGGGAATCACCGGCAGGGAGGCGGCCGGCGGCGGACGGAAATCGAAGACTGCCTTCATAAAGCCGAACACCATGCGCAGGGTAGCCCCCCACAGGGGGACGGCTGAGGGACAGTGGGGGGGGATGAAACAGATAAAATCCTGTTTAAAGGTATCGCCGCGCCGCTCGCTTTGAACCCGGAGGCACCGGTAATGGGCCGGATTAAATAGGTCCCCAAGGGCCAGGGGGATGATCCTGGACACCTCCCGGTTAGGTGTAAAGCGTTGCCTGCGACGGAGCCAGCCGACGATGGGGAAGATGATTTGATCAAACATCGTCAACGGTACGGGAGGAAGGGGGCCGAGAAGGGTCGTGCCAAAGGGGTTCACCCGCATCTCCTCGACACTCTCCCTTAGGCCGGCGGCGGCAAAATAAGCGATCCGTCGAGCAGCCGCATGGTGGCGCCGGCGCCACCATGCCCAATGTGGCCACCGGGAAAGAGGCATTCCCGGAAAGGCCAGGAGCCGCGCGGAGATCGCATCCACGGTCGGGATGAGGCTGCCTCCCGGGAAGCACAGATCACCGGGCTGGCGGACCCAGGGCGACCTCTCACACAAAATGAGGCAAGGCTCCGGGCGCCTCCTGCCCCCCATGGGTTCATGGCCCAGGAGAAACAGGACCGCCGCCGGGTGGGGGGGGACAGGGGCGGTATAGGCGGTTAACAACCGTCTTTTGAAAGACGGCCTGCAGAATCGATCCGTGATATGAGCGATCAGCCGATCCGGCGGATCCAGGAGGATGTCAGGTGCGGTTGCCTTGATTGCCTTGATGTCTGGGTCTCCTTTCGCGGGGGAGGGTGGGCGCATCTGAAAGGGTATTTGATTTTTGCGCCAGATTGCCTATATAGACTTATAAACTTCAAAATGATGATTTTGGCAAGGCCGTCGGGCCATGCAAAGGTGATGATAAAATGTCGGTGTTGAGCCGGATCAAGTAAAATTGGGGTGAGACGATGTCTTCGCAGGGATTTATGGGGCTCTTGAGATTCATAGCGGTGCTTGTCGCCGCGGCGATCATTGGAAACTGGTTTTTATCGGAGTTGAGAAAAGCGCGGGCGGCACGCCTTCCCTGGTACAGGCCCTACCTCAGCATTCCCGGTCTGCTGATCCTCGCTGCGGTCCTCCTGCCGGTGTTACTGAAAATGCTGGGTGTCCTTTGAATTGCAATTGCCGATGTTTTCCCGTACAATGAAATAACTTTCATTTGGAACAAGGCGGAGGTCAGCGATGAGGCGATGGATTTGCGGGCTGGTTTGCCTGTTGATTTTGGCTGCTTCGGGCAGTGCTTTGGCCGAATTCAAGAAAACCAAGATCGCCGTTCTCGATTTCGATCTTCAGGGATCGGGCTTTGAGACAAAGGACATGGGGGCCATCGTCGCTGAATGGTTTACTACCGCACTGGTGAGGACCGGCCGTTTCGATGTTATCGAGCGTGCGCTGCTGAAGAAGATTCTCCAAGAGCAGAAGCTGGGAATGACCGGCCTACTGGATCAGGGGACCGCCACCAAAATCGGAAAACTCCTGGGCGTCAAGGTGGTCATATCCGGATCGGTCATGCATCTGGGGAACATCATCGAGGTCAATGCGCGGATCATCGATGTGGAGACGGCCTCCATCATCGCCGCTGAAAGCGTTCACAGTACCAACGCCTCGAGGCTGCAGGACCTCGTGGTGGAAATGTCCCGCAGGATCATCAAGAACTTCCCCCTGGAGGGGTACGTGGTGGCCCGTGAAGGAGATCACATTACCATCGACCTGGGGAATCTGGCCGGGGTGCGCGAGGGGATGGAGTTCATGGCCTACCGGGAAGGAAAAGTGATCAAGCACCCGAAGACCGGGGCGGTGCTGTACGTGCAGCGCATAGAAACCGGCCGCTTCAAGATCACCGATGTCCGGGACACCGTTTCCGAAGGGATCCTCATGGCGGAGAAGGGCAAGAACGCCGTGGCATACGGCCAAGCGGTATCCAGTCTTGTAATGCCGCAGCTGCCTGTGTCCGGGCGGCTCTATGTCAGTGCCGATCCCAGTGATGCCCGCATCCGCATTCTCAATATTTCGCCACCCTTTGAACAGGGAATGCGGCTCACCGCCGGCCGCTACCTGCTGGAGGTTTCCGCTGAGGGATACCGCAAGGAAGCCCGGTGGGTCGACCTGGAAGCCGGGGCCGATAAATATGTCCCCATCCAACTGGCCAGAATCGAATCCCGGGCATCCGTCACCCCCCGTCCCCCTCCGGTATTCGATCAGACCCGTGTGGCACCGGTCGAGAAAGCCCCCCCCCCGTCGAAGGAGCAATTGCGCCCTGAGATCGACCGTTTCATGAGGATGCTTCTCTCCGGCCAGGATAGGCAGATCCGCCTGGCTGCCCGGGAAGCCGCTCGACGTCATCCCCGCGATCCCCATTTGCTGGCGGCAGCCAACGAGGCGCTTCTGGATGGGTATCTGCAGAACACCAACGACGGGATGCACATCGACGCCATGGCATGGCTGTGTAAATACCTTGGTAATTCCAAGGATTCCGATTACCTGTCTACGCTCAAGACAGTCTCCAAAGGGAAAGTCCATCGCAAGCTGAAGAGCTACGCAGAGAAGAGCTACAATATGCTCAAAAAGCACACCCACCGTTGAGGGGACTTGTTTGAATCCACGATCAGAGCGCGGATGAGGGGTCTCCCCAAATTTTAAATATCTTTGGTTCGATATTATTCGCAAAGTTCGAACAGCGCCGCCGCTCCCATGCCCATGCCGATGCACATGGAGACCACACCGTATCGGACCCCCAACCGTTTCATCCCGGCAAGCAGCGTGGCGCAGAGCTTGGCCCCGGTACAGCCCAGGGGGTGGCCCAGGGCGATGGCGCCGCCGTTCACATTGACCCTCGCCGGATCGATACCGAGGGCGTCTATGCAGTGGAGGACCTGGGCGGCAAAGGCCTCGTTGATCTCGAAGAGACCGATGTCGGAGAGGCGCATGCCGGTCTGGGACAAGAGCTTGGGGATGGCCAGCTTGGGGCCTACCCCCATCTCGTCGGGTTTGCAACCGATGGTGGTATATCCCTTCAGCCGGGCCATGGGGGCGATGCCGAGCTGCCGGAGCCGCTTTCCACTCATGATGAGGGTAGCCGCCGCCCCATCGGTCACCTGGGAGGCGTTGCCCGCCGTGACGGTTCCGTCCACGGCGAATACCGGCTTCAGGCCGGCAAGGGCCTCGAGGGTGGTATCCGGTCGGATTCCCTCGTCGTGAGCCTGTAGGAAGGTTTCCCGTTGATAAGTGCCGTTGTCCTGTAGAACGAACTGGGTGGCGGGCGTCGGCACCACCTCCGTGAAGCGGTGCTGCGCCTGGGCGGCCGCCGCCTTCATGTGGGAGGTGTAGGCGAATTCATCCTGGGCCTCTCTGGGGATGTGGTACCGCTTGACCATGTTTTCGGCCGTGAGCCCCATGGACATGTAGAGTTCGGGAGCCGTCCGGGAGTGTAGCGGGTGGGGCCGAAGCACGTTTCCGCCCATGGGCACGAAGGTCATGGATTCCACGCCCCCGCCGATGACGATGTCGGACCATCCGGCCATCACCCGCAGGGAGGCAAGGGCGATGGCCTCCAGGCCAGATGCGCAGAAACGGTTGACGGTGGCGCCTGACACCGGGTCCGGGAACCCGGCGATCTGGGCCGCGATCCGGCCGATGTTGAGGCCCTGCTCGGCCTCGGGAAAGGCGCAGCCCACCATGATGTCCTCCACGTCACCGGGGGTGACGGCGCCTGTGCGTTCGATCAGGGAGCGCAATGTGAAGGCCAGGAGATCCTCCGGCCGGGTGTCTCTGAAGGCCCCGGTGCGGTGTTTGCCCCCCGGGGTCCGGAGGGATGTGACGATGTAGGCGTCTTGCATGGATGGATCCTCCTCGATTCAGTTTCTAAGCGGCTTTCGAGTTCTCAGCATATGCTCGATGCGCTGATGTGTCTTTTTCTCCTTCAGAAGATCGAGGAAGGCTTCTGCCTCCAGGTTCAAAATGACCTGCTCATCTACCTCGCTCTCCGAGCGCATATCCCCACCGGACATGACATGGGCGATCCGTTTGGCCAACAAGGCATCGTATTCGGAGATGAAGCCGGCCCTCAGATAGTCGGCCGCCTGCACGTTGACCAGGCCCTGAAAGGCCTCGCCGGCCACCTTGATCTTCCGCTGCGGGGGCGGCCGGTATCCATCGGCCGTCATGCGAAGCACCTCCTTTTTCGCCTCCCCGATCAGATGGTCCCGGTTGAAGACGATCCGATCGCAGGGCCCTAAAAACCCCTTGGCCTGGGCGTCCTTTGCCGAGGCGCTCACCGTCGCGGTCGTGATGTTCATGAATGCCGGAAGGAGAAAGCGGCTCGGATCCACGCCGGTGACTGCCGCTGGAAGACCGCTCAGTAATTTTTTGTAGAGATTGAGACATCCCCCGCCCGCCGGCAAGAGCCCTACGCCCACCTCCACCAGGCCCATGTAGAGCTCCGCGTGGGCCACGATGCGGTCGGCACCGAGGCAGACCTCGCATCCCCCCCCGAGGGTCATGCCATAGGGGGCTGCCACCACCGGAAAGGAGAGGTAGCGCATGCGCTGGACCGCCGCCTGGAGGCGCCGGATCAGCCGAGCGATCCGGTCGGTTTGGCCCGCCTGGGCCGCCATTGCCAGGCTCATGAGGTCCGCTCCCGCGCAAAAGGCGCCAGGCGTCCCCGGGTCCTGGTTGCCGATAACCAGACCGTGGCCCTCGGCATCCACATAGTCGAGGGCCCTGTGGATGAAGTCGATGTTCTCCTCGTTCAGGGTGTTCATTTTGGTGTGAAATTCGCAACAAAAGACCCCCTGGCCGAGATCCACGAGGGAGGCCGAGGAACAGGACAGCGGCGCTCTGCCCCCCTCCTTCAGAAGCGTCAGCTGGAGGGCCTCCTTCCTGGGGACGATTTTCCGGTAGGTTTCCGAGACCAGGTCGAAGTAGTGAAGGGCTCCGTCTTTCATCCTGTAGAAGGCATCATGGCCCGCGGCGAGCATATTTTTAATGGTCTCCGGCAGGGTCATGCCCTCGGCCTCCATTTTCGCCGCGGATTCGGCCAGGCCGATGGCATCCCAGGTGGCAAAGGGCCCCAGGGTGAAGTTATACCCCCAGCGCATGGCGTTGTCGATTTCGACGATGGTCTCGGCGACCTGGGGAACGCGGTTGGCGGCATAGAGCAGTGAGGCGGAGAGCACCTTCCAGGCGAACCGGGCCCCCCGGTCGGTGCCGTAAACCACCGCCCGGATTTTTCCGGCCAGGGAGGCGGCCTTTTCCGCCTCCGCGAGACAGGGGAATGCCGGAGGCTCGAACGGCTCGTACTGGAAGGTGTCGAGATTGAGGGCCAGGATGGTCTTCTTCCCCTGTCCGTCCTTTACCTTCTTGTAGAATCCCGCGCCGGACTTGTCGCCGAGGAGATGCTCGTGGATCATGCGTCGGGCGTAATCAGGCAGTTGGTAGTACGGCCTTTCCTCGTCCCGCGGAAGCAGCCGCAGGGTGTTCTCCATGACATATCCCAGGGTGTCGAGCCCCACCATGTCGATGGTCCTGAAGCTTGCGGTTTTCGGCCTGCCCAGCACCGGTCCCAGCAGGGCGTCGGCCTCGGGCACGGTGAGGCCGTCGGTGACAAGGTGGTGAAGGGCCCTGGCGATGCCCTGAACGCCGATGCGGTTTCCCACAAAGTTCGGCGTGTCCTTGGCCCGGACGATCCCTTTGCCCAGGACCCGTTCCCCGAAATCCGAGATGAACCGAACCACCCCGGCCAAGGTGCTTTTGCCGGGGATTACCTCCAGCAGGTGCATGTACCGGACCGGGTTGAAAAAGTGGGTTCCCAGAAAATGGCGCCTGAACTCTGCGCTGAGGCCCTCGGACAGGGCAGCCAATGGAATTCCCGACGTATTGGAGGAGACAATGGCGCCTGGCTTTTTTATCGCGTCGATCCGCTTGAAAAGGGCGACCTTGATATCGGGCCGCTCGACTACGGCCTCCACGATCCAGTCGCAGGCTCCCAATCGGTCGAAATCATCCTCCAGGTTGCCAATGCTGATGCGGTCGATATCCTGTGGATGCATCAGGAGGGCCGGCTTGGCAGCGGTGATGGCTTTTAGTGCCTCCCGGACGATCCGGTTTCTCGCCTTTTGCTCCTGGGCCTGCGCTCCATCCAGATCCGGTGGGACGATGTCCAGAAGGAGGGTGTCGATGCCTGCGCTGGCCATGAGTGCGGCAATGCCGCGACCCATGACCCCGGCGCCGATGACGGCCGCCTGCCTGATTTTTCTCATAATCGTTGTCTCCCCTCTGCGCTGTGGATGGACCCGTCATGCGGGTGTCAGGTTGCAGGGCGGGCCCGCGGCCGGGATCACTGCGGGCACGGACCCGATTCGCTCCAGGTATCGATTATAACAGACCCTTCCATTCATGCCAAACCTGGGCGAGAAATATCAGTTATTCAAAGGCAATCCGAGATATTGTCTCTCGCATGGGGAGTCATCGGTATCGCTATCGGTATCGAATGGCATTATCGGGTCAGGTTTCGATCCCGTACCGATACCGATAGCGAAATTTCAAATATCTTTGGCTATGGTTTATCTTCCGGCGGCGGTATCAGGCCGTATCGATGCGACGTTTGACATAGCGGCCCGGGGCGCGTTCGATGATGCCATGGATGGGATCGCCGAGCCTTCGGGGCGCATCGATCTTGTCCCCCGCCCAGTCCTTCAACCACCCATGCCAGTGGGGCCACCAACTGCCTCTCATCGAGGTGGCCGACGAAAACCACTGCCCGGCTTCCTTGCCCATATCGCCGTTGACCCAGTAGTTGCGCCGCTTGTCCGTTTCAGGGTTGATCACCCCGCATACATGGCCGCTGGCGGCCAGGACAAACTCCCTGGGGCCGGACAGGAGCCCGGCGCTGTCGAAGGCGGATTGCCATGGAACGATGTGATCGTCCTTGGCGGCCAGAAAATAGCAGGGGGTTTTAATGCGTTTTAAATCGACTGGGATATTGCATACCTGTATGGCATCGGTGCGGACCAGACGGTTTTCCAGGTACATGTTTCTAAGATAGAAGCTGTAAACGGATGCCGGCAGGTTGACCGGATCGCTGTTCCAATAGAGGACATCGAAGGGGGCGGGAGATTTCCCCTTAAGGTAGTGGTTGATCATATGGGACCAGAGGACATCGTTGGCACGGATAAAGGCGAAGAACATGAAAAGATCCATGCCGGGCAGAAAGCCCATCCTCTGGACGTATGACTCCATGGCCGCCACGAGCGGCTCGTCGATAAAGAGGCCGATGTCTCCCGAATTTCCGTAGTCGAGCAGGGTGGTCAGAAAGGTGGCTGAAGCGACACGGTGGCTTTGATTCCTTCCATGGAGAACTGCCAGGGCCGTGGCCAGGAGAACACCGCCGATGCACCAGCCCACCGCGTTGAGCTGCTCGCTTCCTGAGATGCTCGAGGCCACCTCCAGGGCATGGAGCAGCCCCCGCGAGACATAATCATCCCAGCCGAGATCCCGGTGTCTGGCATCCGGGTTCACCCACGAGATGAGAAAGACCCGATGCCCCTGATCGAGGCAGTATTTCACGAAGGAGTTTTCTTCCTGCAGATCCAGGATGTAAAACTTGTTGATGCAGGGCGGCACGATGAGCAGGGGACGGGCATGAACCCGGGGGGTTGTAGGCGTATATTGGATGAGCTGGATGATCGGGTTCTCATAGACCACCGCGCCGGGAGTGGTTGCCAGGCTCTTTCCCAGTTCGAAGGCCGACTCATCGGCGAGGCTGATTCTGCCCCTGCCGATATCCTTCAGGAGATTCTCCATTCCGTCCACCAAACTGCGACCGCGGGTGGACTCCGCCAGCGCAACGGCTTCTGGATTGGAGGGGAAGAAGTGGTGTGGTGAAATGGCGTCGATGAAGAACTGCGTCAGGTATTTGAGCTTTCGTTTTTGGTTTTTCTCCATGGGAATGGCGTCAATTTGCGCCAGAAGATGCGCCGAAACCGACAGGTAGGTGTCAAGGATGAGCTTGAATGCAGGATCTTCGTGCCATGCCCTGTGAGAAAACCGCGTCCTTGCGCTGCCCTCAGCATCACCGGCCGAGGCCCGGAGCCGGGCGATGGAATCCGTCAGGGGAGGCCACGGGCAGTCCACGCCTTCCTCCGGCAACACCCCGCTCTGGAAAATCGTCATCATCTGTTCGAATAGGGTGGTCCACTCGGCGCCGATATCGATGGAGGGCGCCTGGGGCACCTGGCCGGAAACCCCTGTCAAAAACAATTGGTTGGCATGGATGGTCAATTCGATCAGATTTAAAAAAAAGGAATAGAACATTGAGATCATATCCATTTTGGGTCAGCTTGGGGACGCCTGCGTGCCAGAAATAGGTGTACTTTGGTCCTTATCGCATGATATATAAATACCATGCGCGTACGGGAACTACAATCTTTGCCTGTACGGAGGGAGGGGAGGACCGCTGAGTCAGCCTTTTACCGTATGCGTATCCGGCCGACCCAACGCTTCCATGATCCAGAAGATGGTTCCCGGCGATGATTTCCGGGATCATCCCCCCGGCATCAACACGTGAAAGACTGAGCCAGTTTAGCAGCGAATTCATCGCGCCTTAACATAGAGGCGGTAATAACCTGCGCAGGAAGGAATGAGGGCTTCCCCATGGATGAACGAAGACGAACGGCATTTGTGACAGGGGGGTCCCGGGGGATCGGCCGGGCGATTTGCGAGCAATTGGCCGCCGATGGCTTCAATGTGGCCATCGGGTATAACCGGGATGAAGCCAAGGCTCAGAGCCTCGTGGACCGGTTGAGGGCCAATGGCGTTGAGGCCGGGGCATACCAGGGATCCGTGGAGAATCTCTATGATGTAAAAAAGACCTTGGACAAGGTGTACGATGATTTCGGCCATTTGGATATCCTGGTGAATAACGCCGGCATTACGGCGGATAAAACCCTGAGGAAAATGCCCGCTGAATTTTGGCTGCGGGTAATGCAGGTCAATCTTTTTGGTACCTTCCACTGCTGCCGGGAAGCCCTGGGGTTCATGCTTGAGGCCAGTTACGGGCGTATTATCAATATCAGTTCCATTATCGGGTTGAGCGGCAGCGTGGGCCAGGCCAACTACGCCGCCTCGAAAGCGGGCATCATCGGTTTTACCAAGTCCCTGGCCCTGGAGGTTGCCTCCAAGGGCATTACGGTGAACGCGGTGGCTCCCGGGTTCATCATCACGGAAATGACGGGAAAGATTCCTCCGGAGATCTACAAGAAGATCGAGGGCTCCATTCCCATGAAACGTTTTGGTACGCCGGAGGAGGTAGCCCGTGTGGTCAGTTTTCTCGCGGATGAGAAATCCGCTTACATCACCGGCCAGGTATACGGTATCAACGGCGGACTGTACATGTGACCCCGTCGTTTAGTGCAAGCCATTGAGGCGTGCCTCACCACTTTTCACCCATGGACAGGATAAAGACTATGAATCCGGAGAACATTTTCGAGTTGGTTAAAAACTACCATAAAACGGCCCTGCAAAGTTTCCAGGCGCTTCAGAGCCAGAATGAGCGTATGATGACCCTGTTTCTGGAAGGGATGCAGAAGGAAAACCTGAAGCTGGACAATAATTACAGGGAATGGCTCACAAACACGAAAAAGGCCTTCGAAGATTACCAGTCGCTGATCCTGAAGGGGCTTGATTACCTGTCGGTGTGTTTTGAGAAAAACGGGGATAAGGCACCCCGCAAGCCTTCCGATGGGACGCAAAAGAAGTAGGCCCCGCACTGCTTCAAAAATCGGAGGTCTTCATCTTCAAGGCGTCGATGGCAAGCCGTACCCATATGCTTCAACTACGGGGTAGATGAAAGCGATAACCGCCCCTGAAAACGATAGCGGAAGCGGATTCCAACAGCGAAGGAAGCCATTGTTATGCCCCATGAGAAGCAGAGCGAGTACAGTAAGGAAGCATTTGAAGCCTTTGCCAGGAACCTGGGCAACATTGCCGCCAGGAGTCAGGAGATCCTCAAGGAGTTCCTGCAGCACCACGCCAATGATGGGGGGCAGATCCCTCCGGATCGCTTCCAGGCCGATCCCCTGAATATCGGCCAATCCTTTATGGAGTTGACGGTTGCCCTTCTTGAGGACCCGTCCCGGCTCCTGGCGGCCCAGATGTCCCTGGTGGACGGCTATGTGAAGCTGTGGGAGAACATCACTGCCAAGTGGACCGGTCAGGAGGTGCCGCAGATAGTCTCTCCGGCCAGGGGCGATCGACGGTTCAAGGATGCGGACTGGGAGCGGATCCCGGTGTTCGACTATCTCAAACAGTCCTACCTGCTGACCGCCCGCTGGCTTCAGGATACGGTGAGCGGAACCGAGGGGATGGCACCGGGCAGTGCGCAGAAGGCTGAATTTTACACCCGGCAGTTCATCGATGCCATGTCCCCAAGCAATTTTTTGCTCACCAACCCGGAGGTTCTGCGCGCGACCGTCGCTTCGAAGGGGGAAAACCTCGTCCGGGGCTTGGAGAATCTCATCTCGGACATGAAGCGGGGGAAGGGGCAACTGAGGATCCGGCAGACAGACGATGCCGCCTTCGAGGTAGGGGGCAACCTGGCCGTCACCCCCGGCAAGGTGATATTCCAGAATGAACTGATCCAGCTGATTCAATACGCACCAACGACCAAAACCGTCTACCGGCGGCCCCTGCTCATCGTACCGCCCTGGATCAATAAGTACTACATCCTGGATCTGACACCGAAAAAATCTTTTGTCCGCTGGGCGGTGTCAAAGGGATATACGGTGTTCATCATCTCATGGGTGAACCCGGATGAACGCCTTGCAGGCAAATCCTTTGAGGCATATCTGCGGGAGGGGGTCCTGACCGCATTGGATGCCGTCGCGCTTGCCACAGGCGAGAAGGAGGTTACCGCCATTGGCTACTGCATCGGCGGTACGCTGCTGGCCAGCGCCCTTGCCTATATGGCGGCCGAGCACGATGACAGGATCCGGGCCGCCACCTTTTTCACCACCCAGGTGGATTTTTCAGAGCCGGGAGAACTGGGCGTCTTTATCGATGAGTCCCAGATCGAGCAGCTGGACAAACGCATGGCCGAAAAGGGATACATGGACGGGGCCGATATGGCCACTACCTTCAACATGCTCCGGGCGAACGATCTGGTCTGGTCCTTCGTGGTCAACAATTACCTTATGGGAAAGGAACCCTATCCCTTCGACCTGCTGTTCTGGAATTCGGACGCAACCCGCTTGCCTCGGGCCATGCATCTGTTTTATCTGAGGGAGATGTATCTCAAGAACCGCCTGGTGGCGCCAGGTGGCATCACTCTGGGCGGGGTACCCATCGATTTGACGCGGATCGGCATCCCCGTCTACCTCCAGGCCGGACGAGAGGACCACATCGCACCTGTCAACTCGGTGTTCAAGGCCACCCGGCATTTCAGGGGGGCGGTTCGGTTCATGGTAGCCGGTTCCGGGCATATCGCGGGCGTGATCAACCCGCCGGCCCTGAAAAAATATCAATACTGGACCAACGAGACGCAACCGGATACCCTGTCGGCGTGGTTTGACAGTGCCCAGGAACATCCGGGTTCCTGGTGGCCCGATTGGCACCGGTGGCTGTCGAAAAAGTCGGGGAAGCGGGTGGCCGCCCGCATCCCGGGAGCGGGCCGGTTGGCGTGCATCGAGGATGCGCCGGGCTCTTATGTCAAAATGAAATGAATCCGGAGAACAGGAAAAGGGGGATGGAGAATGGACAACAGATCCGATTGGTTGTTTTGGGATCAACCGCTCATGGATTGGTGGGGAGCCCTCTGGCGGGACATGCTTCAGGGGCAGGCCCAAATGGGGGATGCGTTCAAATGGATGGGGCTGACGGCTATGGGCCAGGACGCCTATGAGGATTACCTCCGGTTGTGGGGGCTGAAACCCGGAAAAGAGGATGCGGCGTTGACCGCCCAGCGTGACGAGCTGACCGACGCCCTTTCGGCCCGGGAGGAGCAGATCGAGCTCCAGAAAAAGCAGATGGCCGAACTCCAGGCGCTTTCCGACACCCATGAAAAGAAGCTGATCGATCAGAAAAAGCGGAACGCGGCCCAGGCCAGAACCATTACCACCCAAAAGAAGCAGATGGAGAGGCTCAAGGAAGAGGTGGTGGATTTAAAGGCCCGGCTTTCGGATCAGAAGAAGGAAATGGCGGCTCAAAAAAAAGACTTCGCCAGTATGGAAAAGGCACTTTTGCTGAGGGAAAAGGCCCTTGAGGCGTTGAAACGATCCAGGAGCGGATCCGAAAAGGGCCTTCCCCGGCAGGCGCCCACGGGCGGCACGGTTTAGCTTCCAGGGCGTATCTTGCCACCGTCCGGTTGAAGGCGGCTTTTTGGGGGGCTTTCTCTGTCCGTTTGGAACAGGGTGGCCCCTACTGGCGCAAAGGACAGCAGGAGCAGGTTCAGCACCGGAATGAGAAAGGGCAGGCCGAAGCCGAGGTGAAAGGGCAGGCTGTGGAGAAGGAAGTGAAACCGTTCGCGGAACGGTTTCATCCTGCGCGCATCCGTGAGATCCGTGTTGTCCCAGGCCAGGAAAATGACGCTGAGGCCCGATGAGACGATGGAGACAACCGGTCCCAGCGGTGTCAGCCAGCCGATCACCATTAGCCCCATCAGAAGCACCACCGGTATAAGGGTCCGGGGGGTCTCCTGGAGGATGAGTTCGAGGAACTGCCGAAAAAAGCCCATGTCCGAGGGGGCGATCAACTCTCCGGTAACCATCCTTTCGGTGACGCGGCTCATGGCGTCCATGATCAGGACGCTGAAGAAGATCTGGGAGAGGAGGTAGCCCATAATGGCGGAGAGGCCCACCAGAAGGAGGGCCAGGAGCCAGGAGAGGAGCTGCCACAGCCACAAAATCCATTTGCTGGTCGGTGCTTTCCAGATCATTGAAAGAATTTCCTGGTGATGGACCACCACCAGGCTAGCCAGGACGACCGTGATCAGGATGACGACCGCAAACCGAACGAGGCCCAGAAAAAGGAGCTTGGGGGTCCGCATCCCCAGCCATAGTCCCCGAAAATGATAGCTCAGTCCGCTTAGAAAAGACATACTGGATTTTCCGTTCATCTCCTCAGTCAATCTGATGATGTCTGTCCCCCTATGCCCCTCAGGGGCAGGGGGGAGAGGACCTGACCTCCCCTTCGATCCACTCCAGGAATGCGGGATTGCCGCCCGATATGGGCAGGCTGACAATGCAGGGGCATTCGTAGCTATGCAGGGAGGTTACCCGCTCGATTACCCGGGACACCAGGTTCTCGGTGGTTTTTGCCAGGAGGATGACCTCTCTGTCCTGCTGGATTTTATTCTCCCACCAGTACAGGGACTGCATCCCATCGATCATGTTCACGCAGGCCGCCAGCCGTTCTTCCACCAGGGTTCGTCCGATCTTTCGGGCCTCGTCCATGCTTCCAACGGTCATGTAAACCAGGGTCTTGTTCATTGATGATAATCCTTGACCTGCCACCCGGAGGGGCGTAATCCAATATCGAAAATACCATGAACGCTCACCAACGAAACAGCCTCCAGCCCGTCTGCTTCAAGGAGACGGGGGATGTGACGGTCGCCGTCGAGGAGCAGATAGCCAGCGCGGAGGACGCGCCGCTCATCGTCTGCCGGCGGTGTCGACAGACCATCGCCCGGCCATCGGACGCCATCGAGGTCAACGGCTCTCACCGGCATGTATTTGCCAATCCCCACGGGCTCGTCTATGAAATCGGCTGCTTCGCGGGTGTCACCGGTTGTGGCGCCGTGGGGCCCGCTTCCGATGAGTTCACCTGGTTCGCCGGGTATGCCTGGCAAACGTTGCTTTGCACCGATTGTCTTTCCCATCTGGGCTGGTCCTTTGCCTCCAGGGGCGGTGACCTCTTTTTTGGCATGATCCTGGATCATCTGATTATTCCCCCTTGATCCGCGGTTTCCAAACAGGCTCTATGGTTTGAGCCGTTGGCCGCCACAGTGGATGAAGAGCCCAGAGGCGCCGTCTGCGCTGGCCAGGGTCATATTGAGGGGATCGGCCAGGGTCACGGCCAGGGAGGTGGGCTTTGAAAAGGCCAGGATGACCGGTATCCGGGCCCTAGCCGCCTTTTGAACCAGTTCGTAGCTGATGCGGGAGGAGAGCACCAGCAGCTTGGCCGATGCCAGCCGGTGGTCCAGAAACAGCCGTCCAACGGCCTTGTCCAATGCATTGTGCCGTCCCACGTCTTCGGCGATGCAGAGGCACTCAAGGTCCGCGCCGAAGAGGGCCGCAGCGTGCGATGCCCGGGTCAGGCGCCGGAGTTCCTGCCTGTCGGAAAGCCCTTCGAGGCAGGAAAACGCCCGCTGAATATCGAATCGGGTGTCGTCCACCAGGGGCGAGAGGGCCTGCTGAAGGTCCGATACCACCTCCTTGCCGCAGATGCCGCAGCTGGTCTGGCTGATATACCCCCGGCGTTGAAGCTTGTCACCGATGTCTTTACGTCGTTCCGGTCGCAGGGTTGCCGTGACCACATTGGTATTTTCCGATTCGCAGACCGAAAGGGAGGCAAAATCCTCGGGAGTGTCCACCAGCCCTTCGGCCAGGCAGAGTCCGGCGGCCTGGGCGATTTCTTCCCCCGGGGTCCGCATGACCACCACATAGGGTTTCCCCTCGATGCGGATGGCCAGGGGCTCCTCTGCGACGAGACGGCCCGTAATCGCCTTTTTGCCGGGGTCCCCGGGCGTCCAATGCACCGCTGAATGGAAAATGCTGGAATTCATCACGGCATCCGTTCGAATAAAACACGCTTCCCGCGCCCCTTGCGCTGGATGCTGGAAACAGCGGGAGCCGAAACTTAAGGGGCCGTTCCGGCCGCCAGGATTTCCAGGGGATCTCCCACCCGAATCCGGCCGCCACGCAGCACCCTGGCGAATACACCCTCCCGGGGCATGATACAGTCTCCGGCCTGGTAGTAGATGGCGCACTTTTTGACGCATTCCTTACCGATCTGGGTCACCTCCACCAGGGCCTCGTTCCCCACCTTCACCCGGGTGCCGATGGGCAGGTTTTTCCACTCGATACCGGTGGTGGCAATGTTCTCTGCAAAGTCTCCGAAGGTGACATCCAGCCCCTGGGCCTTGGCCTTGTCGATGCTCTCGGCTGCCAGGAAACTGACCTGCCGGTGCCAGTCCCCGCCGTGGGCATCTCCTTCGAGACCGAAATTTTCCACCAGGCGGCTCGATTCGATGCAGGTCTTGCGGGTCCCTTTTTTCTTGCTGATGGCGATACTGGTTATTTCCATAATGATCACCTGCCCCTTATTGTGTCGCTCCCTGCTTTTTTGTATACCGAATTGCCGGCAGGATCAACACCCGGCGGGGTTATTTACCGGACGGGTTGGAATTGATGCCGGATTGCAGGATATTCATTCCCACATAGATGTAATGGAGACCGGAAAGGATGGTAATGGCGGCGGCCAACCAGAAGAAGAGGGGGAGAACCCCCTCGATCCCCTTGATCTCAAGGGCGAGCATGGTGACACCGACCGTTGCCAGCTGCAGGGCCGTTGTGCATTTGCTGAGGGGGCTCGGGTGGATGTGCACAGGGATGTTGGCAAAAGCGATAATGGCGATCCCAAACAGGATCAGAATGTCCCTGCTGATGACGATGACAACGAGCCAACCGGGGATGATCTTCAAAACCCCCAGGCTGATGAATGCCGCGGAAAGCAGCATCTTGTCAGCGATGGGATCGAGATAGGCGCCTAGGGTGGTGCGCTGGTTGAAATAGCGTGCGATCAGCCCATCCAGGGCATCGCTGATGCCGGCCAGGATGAAGATCAGGAGGGCCGATCCGAAGAGGCGTTTCAGGAGCAGGATGACGAACAGCGGGGTCAACAAGATCCGGGCGATGGTCAGGATGTTCGGTAGACTGATGGGGTTGGCGTTTCTGTGCACGTGTTTGACTGCCTTTTTTGATGGACACTATCTATCGATAATTTCGGCGACTTCTTGTCGGACTTGCGCGGTCCCTTCGGATAGGGCGCTGTGCCCGACAGGCCCCTGATGCCTATTTGGGAACCAGCGACAAGGAGATGGTATCCCGTGAAATCTGAGAAATATGAATGCCAAAGGTGTCGAAGTCCCTCAGCATGATGGCGTCGGCAAGGACCTGGGTGCCTCCTTTGACCTGAAGCGACAGGGTCACCGCATCGGGCTGGATCTCGGTGGTTTCAACCCCGGTCACCATGGGTAAATCTTGTAGCGAATTCCGAAACTTGACAAAATTCCCAAGCTTTCCGGTCCCCTGGACCACCATGGACACGGCGATGGCGCCGTTGGAGGTGGCCTGCCATGCAGCGATAAGCTGGGGAGCAAGGGCCTCGGCGGCCAACATGCCGACATCCCTGAGTGCCTGCCTGCCGCCCTTGACCGGATCAGTCTCCATGGCCACGGCGGATCTGGTTACATTGCAGACCGTCTCCCCCGTTTTGGTAAGAAGGGCCCGCCCGGTGAATTCGCCCTTGAACGACTGATAGGTCCCTCCCATGACATTCCCTGCGCTCTTTGCGCTGGCCATGCCCACCACCACCATATCGGCGCCATAGAGCTTCCCCAACGCCAAGGCTTCGGCATCGCTGGGGGTCGGGCCCTTTGGCAGGACAACCGGCGTGGTTGTTTCGCCGGAGCTTGACGGTGGACTCGTGGTATGATCGATGATGATCAGCCCCTGGTCCTTCAACGCCGCTGCCAACCGATTTTCACAGGCGCTCTCCAGGAACGCCGTCCCCTGGCCCCACCAGAAGTGGGGGGCGGTATCCTCCAGATTTTGTTCCGCGATTAATAGCAGCACCCTGGGAAAGGACTTTTCCCCCGGGAGAAGTTGCGCGTCGGCGAGAACTTGCCGCAGCGTGTCCATGGAGATGGTCGCTTCCACCATGACCCGATAGGATGGCTTGCTGGGTGCCTCGGTGAGAACCTTGTAGCCGAGAATGAATTTTCCAGGCTGATTGTAGAGGGTCTGGTTCAGGGTGGCAAAGTGTTCCACACGGAAATCCTTGGGGAGGATCGTCTCGGAGGCTTTCTCAATGGCCGCCACGAGACTGTTGGAAATTGCCTCGTTCCTGGCGGCGTCCACGTTGTCCCCCTCGATCCGACCGGTGCCGATGACCGTTACCACGGTTTGCCCGGTTGCCGGTGACACCGGGTCAGCCGGCCATGCCGTTGATGGCATGCTGAAAAGACCCGCCAGAACGAAACAAGAAACGATGATACCCCATTGTCGCGGCATATCTGATTGCCTCCCTTTCAGTGAATAACCCCTTTATTTCCTTCTGGCCAGGGCATAGTCCGCGATCATGGCCAGCTTATGGGCGGGAGATGATTCGCCGAATCCGGCCAGGGCCTCCTTGGCTCCCGCCACATGTGCCCGGGCCTTTTCCCGGGTGTAGGAAATGCCGCCGTTTGCCGTCAGAAGATCGACAAAGGCCCTGAATTCCGGCTCGCCAATGGTCCTGTTGCCCAGCATGTGCTTCATGCGGTCCCGGTCGGTGCTATCGGCCACGCTCATGGCGTATATCACCGGCAGGGTGAGCTTTCCCTCCTTCAAATCACCTCCCACGGCCTTTCCGAGGTGGCCGCTGTCGGCGGTGTAGTCCAGGAGGTCATCGGCCATCTGAAAGGCCATGCCCAGGTGATGACCGTAGGTTTTGAGCGCGTTACAGTCGCCATTGTTCGCACCGGCCAGCAACGCGCCGGCCTGGCAGGCGCCCTGCATCAGGGTGGCGGTCTTCCGGCGGATCACCTCCATGTATTCCGATTCCGTCAGATCCACGCGGCCCCGGTTAAACAGCTGCGCGATCTCCCCCTGGCTCATCAGTTCCGTTATTTCAGCAATCACCTGGATGATCCGGGGATTGCCGGTATCGGCAGCGATGGAGAGGGATCGGGCCAGCAGGAAATCTCCGGTCAACACGGCGGTTTCATTCCCGAAGATCTGATGGGCGACCGGTTTCCCCCGGCGAAGGGAGGCGCCGTCCACCAAATCGTCATGGAGGAGGGTGGCGGCGTGAAGGTACTCAAATATGGTTGAGAATCGTATCGATTCAGGGGGATCCGATCCACAAATCCGCGCCGAAAGCACTGCCAGGAGCGGACGCAGACGCTTGCCGCCGGCAAACAGGATATGCCGGGCTGTCCGGGCCACCAGATCGTAATAGGGATCCAGGTTTTCGGTCAGGGCCTTTTCGATGGCCGCCAGGTCCCGGCCCACCGCCGCCACGATGCGCGTTCTCAGCAGGCTTTCAGTTCGGTACGGGTTCATAGGTCCCTTATCTGTCACAATGCATCGGGGAATGACATACCACGGCCTTACAGGACGTTGCCCGCCAGGTCGTAGGCCAGGGTGTCAAAGATACGCACCTGAACGAATTCACCGATGGTGATCATCTCCTGGGGGGCTTTTACGTGAATATAGGTGGTGCCGTCAACCTCTGGGGCCTGAAGGGCGTGCCGGCCTAGAAAAAGATTCGTCTCCAGCTGCTCCTCGACCAGTACGGTCAGGGTCTGGTCCAGGAATTTCCCATTTGTTTCTTCCGAGATTTCCTGCTGGCGCCGCATGACCCGGTCCAGCCGGCTCTGGACGATTTTTTCCGGTACGTGACCGGAAAGACGGTGGGATGGCAGGTCCTCGGCATCCGAATAGGCAAAAGCGCCGAGGTGGTCGAACCGCACCGCCTCCATGAAGGATATCAATGCATCCACATCCGCCTCGGTTTCACCGGGAAAGCCCACCATTACCGTGGTCCGGAGGGCTGCCTCAGGAGCCAGTTCGGCAATGGTGTCAAAGAGGCGCAATAGGTCCTGTCGGGTATATTCCCGGCCCATTCGTCGCAGCACCCGATCGCTGGCATGCTGGATTGGCAGATCAAAATAGGAGCAGATATTATCTCGCTCTGCGACGGTCTTGATCGTGGCCGTATCCAGCCGGCTGGGGTGGCCGTACAGGAACCGGATCCAGATGTCCTCGGAAAGGTCCGATAGCGCCAGCAGCAGACGGTTCAGGTCTGCTGGCGGGGTCAGATCTCCCCCGTAACGGGTGGTATCCTGCGCCACCAGCACCAGTTCCCTGACGCCCACACCGACCAGGGATCGCGCCTCTGCCACCACGTCTGCCAGGGGGCGGCTGCGATGGTTGCCCCGTAGCTTGGGGATGATGCAGTAGGTACAGCGGCCGGCGCATCCCTCTGCGACCTTGAGATAGGCCAGATGAGGGGAGCTGAGGACCCGAGGTGCCTGAGCCGTTTCGAGTGTGGTCCGGTTTGGATCCGGCAGAAGGCATACCCCCTGGGGAAGCGAATTGCGAACGGCCCGTTCGATCTCGTCGTACGCACCGGTGCCGAGGAATACATCGACTTCGGGCAGACTCTCGGCGAGATCTTCCTGGTAACGTTCCGGCAGGCATCCGGTCACGATGAGCCGGCGGCACGCTCCGGTTTTTTTATAGGCTGCGAGGGCCAGGATGGTATCGATGGATTCGTTTGCGGCCGCTTCGATAAAACTGCACGTGTTGACAAGGATCACATCGGCCGCTTCGGGGGATTCAATGATTTGCCAGCCGCTCATACGGAGCCGGCCGAGCATCATTTCACTGTCCACTTGATTCCGGGCGCAGCCTAGACTGACAAGATGTAGTTTCATACGCACTAGTCTTGATGGAAAAAGGATTTAATTCGAATCTAACATCGTATGGGCCAGCCTTTGAATTGTCAATTACAAATCCCGGTTCGTTCAGGGCAATCGCATGGAACCCAATGGCGCCCTCCCTTCACCCGGAGACCGGGCCGCCGGCGTCACCGATGGCATTTTTCCCCTTGGCTTTGATCTCGAACATGGCCTGGTCCGCCTTGGCGAGCATAGCCGTGATGTCCGGGGCATCCTCTGGAAAGGTGGACACTCCGAAGCTGGCATGGAGATGGATGCCCTGCCCAACCTCGGGCAAGTAGGTGGTGGATAGCATACGGGTCCGGATTTCATTGGTCTTTTCCAGCGCCCGTGCGTGGTCAAATCCGGGAAGCACCACGACGAACTCATCCCCGCCATAGGCGACGGCATAGGTGGGTTCTTCCAAACAGCTCTGCAGGGTCCTGGCCACCTCGGCCAGCGCCCGGCTGCCGTTTAGATGGCCGTGGGTGTCCACAACGTGTTTGAAGTTATCGATATCCAGAAAAATAAGGGAAAAGGCGAGTCCCTTTTCGCGGCTTTCGATGACCAGGGCGTCCATGGCCTGATAGAGATAGCGGGTATTGTACAGGCCGGTCAGGCTGTCGTGTATCGAAAGCCGGCGATACTCTTCCCTGCTACGTTTGAGTTCCTCTTCCACCTTGATGCGCTCCTGGATTTCAATCCTGAGGCGATCGTTGGCCGCTCTTATCCGCCTTCTCGACCGATACAGTTCCAGGTGTGTGCTGACACGGGCCTGGAGTTCAGCCCCGTTGAACGGCTTGGTCAAGAAATCCACCGCACCCATCTTGAACCCCTGAACGATGCTCTCCGAGTCGTTCTTGGCCGTCAGGAAGATGATCGGCGTATCCCGGTTGGCCGGGTTTTCCCTGATCCGCCGGCATACCTCAAACCCATCCATATGGGGCATCATGATATCGAGCAGAATCAGATCGAACTGATGGGCAAGGGTCTGCTCGAGGGCGGTGGGGCCGTCCTGGGCAAAGGCCATCTGGTACCCGCTCTTTTGCAGGATATTGGCCGCCACCTGGATGTTCTTGGGAACATCGTCGACGATCAGCAGTTTGTATCGGGTGTCATCCTTCAGATCCATGGCTCTTATCCGTCCTGTTTTGCGCGTACCAAGATTTGATGGTTTCCGTCATGCGGGGAAAGGCATCCAATGCCGTATTCATTTGTTCCACATCGAAGTGTTCCACATGGGCGCCCAGGGTATCCCCATAGGTTTTCAGGATGTTAAGGTCAAACTGTTCTCCCAGGTCCTTGATTTTCCCGGCAAAGTCGCCGATATCCTCGAAAAACAGGTTTTTTCTGACCTGGGTCCACAGGCCCATGTATCGATTATCGAGCTTCTCGATCACCTCCGGCAGGCGCTTGGGATCGATCGGGTCCATACCGATAGGCTGATCATCCATCTTGCCGCCGTCCTTGCGGGTGTGTGCAATGAACCGGGTTAATTCATGAAAGAGCGTCGACTTGCGGATCGGTTTGGTCAAATACCCGGCAAATCCCTGCGCCATCATCCTCTCCTTTTCCTCCGCCATGCTCGAGGCGGTCAGGACGATGACCGGTATCGAAGCGGTAGCCGGGTCCACGGCGATTTGTTTCATTGCCTCCAGGCCGCTCATCACCGGCATCCTCAAGTCCATCAGGATGACATCGGGTCTGTGCCGCTTGGACAGGATCACCGCATCATGACCGTTTTCCGCCTCGATGGGGAGCAGTTGGGTCTGGAGGAGAAATTCCTTCACCAGCAATCGATTGGTCGCCACATCGTCGACGATGAGGACCGTTGCCTGTGCGAACGTAATGTCATCGGGGTTGAAGGTTTCTCCCGGATCGGCTTTCAATCCGCCTGCGGCCACCGGCACGTGGGGTATGGTGATGCGAAACCGGCTGCCCCGGTTCTCCTCGCTCAGCAGATCGATGGTGCCGTCCATCATCTCCACCAAACGCTTGGTGATGGAAAGCCCCAGACCGGTTCCCCCGAACCGCTTGGTGCTTTGCCCGTCCTTCTGCTTGAAGGCATGGAATATCACTTGCTGATACCGCTTGGCGATACCGATCCCCGTATCCTCCACGGTGATGAAAAGATTGATGGCGCCGGGGCTCGGGAGGCGATTTCGATCTCTGCCTACGGTGACGCGAACGTATCCCTTTTCCGTAAATTTCATCGCATTGCCGATCACGTTGAACAGAATCTGCTTCAGCCGCACCTCGTCGAGCATGAGGCAATCCGGGATTCCCTGCTCGATGTCGACCTTGAAATCGATTTTCTTCTGGGATGCCTGCAACTCGAAGATATGCCGGATTTCATCGAACAGTGCATAGGGGTTGACGGACTCATACTCCAACTCCATCTTGCCGGCCTCTATCTTGGACAGGTCCAGGATGCCGTTGATCAGCGTCAGGAGCCCCTTGCCGCTGGAACTGATCGCCTCCACATAGCCTTTCTGCCGCTTGTCGGTAATCAGTGTCTTGAGCAGATCCGCAAACCCCAGCACGGCATTCATGGGGGTACGGATTTCATGGGACATGTTGGCCAGGAACTCGCTCTTGGCGCGGTTGGCCGATTCCGCCGCATCCTTGGCCGCCTGTAGCATTCTGTTGGTCTTGGCCAGGGCCATGGTTCGCAGTGCCACCTGTTCCTCCAGGTGCTCCCGGTATTCCTGGAGTTTTTCATCGCGGGACTGGATCGCCGCCAACATATCGTTGAACCCGTCGATAAGAACGCCGATTTCATCGCTGACGCGTTTTTCCGCCCTGACCGAGAAATCCTTCTCTTCGGACACCTTCCTGGCGATCCGCGTCAGGCTCAGAATTGGTGCGGAGACGACCCTTTGAAGGGATGCCGAAAGCCCCCAGATGATCAGAAACGCGAGGCAGAGTACAACGGCGAAAATGGCCGCCGCCTGCAGGGTCTCGATGTGTGTCCCGTGCAGATCGTATTGGATGCAGACCGTTCCGATCACCTCCTTCTCCTGCATCACCGGGTTGAAAATCAGCAGGTAATTGCCCTCGTAATACTGCCCTGGGGGGCGTACCTTCGGGATCGGAATGCGGCCCTTGACATGCTTGTCGATATAGGTCGCGAATATTTTGCCGGTACGGTCGTATATGCAGGCAAGCACGACGTAGGGTTTCGCGTGCAGCGCCACCAGGTTGTTCTCCGCGGTCTGCTGATCGTTGAATACGATGGCGCCGATGCTGTTCATGCCGATCACCCGGGCCAGGCTGGTCAGATCGTTGCGGATGATCTTTCTTGAGGAGACGATATCCCTGTACATGAGGGCGCTGGAAGCAAACAGCAGGGCGGAACCGCTGGTGAGCATAATGATCAGCTTCAACTTCGTTTTAATGCTCAGGTTGCGGAATGCGGCCATTTATTCATTGTCTCCATGAACGATCTGGGCGGACACCAGTATTTGGGAACTCATTCTAAATCCCTTCCTGCGGGCGGCATCCACATTCACCTTGAAGCGCAGCTGGTTATTGTCCATGAAAAAATCGATGACGCCGCCCATGGCGGTAAAACCGGGGATTTCTCCGATGGTCAGGATGCTTCGATTCCCCACCTGATCCAATATCCTGCGAATGGTTTCCCGGTCCTGGGTGGCGAAATAGAGAATGTGGCTTCTATCGAGGCACTGCCCGTCCTGATAGGCAACGACCTTTATGGTCCTGCCCTTGACGGTTTTTCCGTCCAGATTGAACAGAACATCGGTTTGCGGATCATCGGAAACCAGACAGAGGATCAGCAGGCCCGGGGTGTCCTTGAAAGCCCCCTGGGGCCATGTTATGAAGTTGGCGAAATTATATATGAATCCGGCCTTTACGGCATACTCGGCACCGGTGAGGGGCCCGGCCCAGGCCGACGATGACAAGGGGAGACAGAGCAGACAGTAAAGGAGGATAACGACCAGATGATGCGTGCAAAATTTGACCGTATGCCCTATATGGAAGGTCCTATTCATGGCGCAGGATCTCTAAAACTTCCAGTCAATTTTGCCGTAGATGCTGCGTTTGACTTCGAGTGAAGAGAATTCCTCATGCCCCCTTTCTAATAGGTTCTGACCTGCCAGGGACAGTTCCAGAGATGGCCATGGCCGCCAGGCGAGCCGGGCGTCCAGCACCGTGTAGCTGCCGATGTTTTTTTCGGGCAGACGGCCGACATAACGGAACCACACGTCAAAATCGATGGTTGACGTGACATCCAGATACGAGCGGATGGAAAATGAATGCCTCGGGTTGCTGCCTTGGGCGATCAGTTCGGCTATATTGGGGTCCGAGACCTTGTTTTCCTGCAGTTGGGTGTGCAGATAGGTGTAGGTGGCGGCCAGCAGCCAGTTGGTTCGAACCTTCCAGTCCAGGGCCGTCTCGAAGCCATAGGATTCCCCTGCGCCGTTGTTGTTGTAGACCAGATTGTAGCCCTCCGTGGCCGAGCCGCTGCCCTGCATCTCCAGTCCGATCAGGCGGTCGTAGTGATTGTAAAACGTGGTTGCGTCCAACCAGAGGGACGGTACGGGGGTCAGGCGAAGACCCAGCTCATAGGCGGTGAGTTCCTCGGAGCGCAATTGATCGTTGCCGTGGGTGACCACCTTTACCGGTGCATTGGGATTTACGGTCGGAAGGTCGATCCGGTCGGTGGTCTGGCCTTGCAATTCGAGGCGGGAGGGAACCCTTACGGCCCTTGAGATGGCCCCCCATATGGAAACCCGTTCGGCGGGGGTGTATAGCGCCCTGATACTGGGTTGGATTTCCAGGTGGGTGAACTCGTTGTATTCGAATTTTGACCCCAAGATCAATTTTAGCGAATTTGGAAGGATCCGGATTTCATCCTGAATGAAGGTGCTCCACAGGTTCTGATTCAGGTGGGAGGGGGTCATGGAGACATTCGCGCTGTTGTTGAAACTGTCGGATATGAAACGGTATTCGAGTCCCCATACGATGTCGTGCCGATCCGCCAGGGTCAGGTGATTCTGAAAATTCAGATCCGCCGTATTGACGCTGCCGCTGCTGGGATCATAATCTTTTTCCGCGCGATCAAAATAGATCTGGGTCGTGGTATTGGACCGGCTCGAAATGTGATGCTGCCAGTTCCCCAGCAGATGCCATCCCGTGGCCGTGGAGGTGTCCGTTTCGTTGGACTGGGGGGAAAGCTGCCCAGGGAAGATGATGGAACTTCGCTCGAACTCCTTGTCATAACGATTGCTGTATGCTTCCCCCTGCAGGGTGACAGAATTCTGCGAGTGATCCGGCAGCCCGTGGCCGGGCTCCATGTCGATTCTGAAGCCGCCGCGTCCTGAGCGCCAGTTGTCGCTGGATTGTGCCTCATTGGGAGAGGCTGGGGAGGGATTGAGGCCCACCCTGTCCAGCTTACCCCGGTTGAAGAATTTCCCGTATGCGCGATAGTAGGCACCACCGGGAAGTTTGCTCCCGTAGCGCAAGCTGGCCGATTGCTCCTCGCTTCCCCCCAGGACAACGGCCTGCCCGCCCTGGGTCTGATCGGCGTTCTTGGTGATGATGTTGATGACGCCATTGACGGCGTTGGCTCCCCACACCGCCGCTCCCGGCCCCCGGATGACCTCTATCCTTTCAATATCCTCCATGACCGTGTCCTGAATGTCCCAGAAGACACCGGAAAAAACGGGTGTGTAGACGCTTCGGCCGTCGATGAGCACCAGCAGATTCTGGGCGAACTTGCCGTTGAGACCCCGGATGTTGATGGCCCAGTCCGTGGCGGTAATCCGGGCCACATGGACGCCCGGGGCCAGTCGCAACGCCTCCGGGATGCTGGTGGCCCCGGATCGGCGGATGTCCTCCTGGGTGATCACGTATACCGCCGCGGCCGTATCCGACACCATCTCCGGTTTTTTGGAGGCGGATACAATTACGACATTTTTGAGTTGTTCCAGGGAAAATTTTGTAAAATCGGCGGACTCGCTGTCCCGGGGCTCGGGCTTCGCCGCTAGGCTGACAGCCAGAGCGGGGGAGAAAAGCCATATGCAGACAAGACCTATCGTATAGAAGAAGATCAGCGTTAAGGATTTCACTTCGCCTGCATCCTGATTCGGCCATGCCGAATGACAAGGGCGTTCATGGCAAAACCCTCTCGGGTGGTGTGTCGGTCCAGGTCCCCCCCAAAGCGCATCACGCTTCGCACCGCCATCCGATCCAGCCATGTCGGAGAAGAAGAAATGAGAAATGGGTGTCATCGGCTGGACCCTCCAAGGGACCGCATGCAGCTCTTATAATACAGAATGTTGTCATAGCGCAACAGCGGTGCCCTTGACAAGATCCCCTTTGGGCCGCATGATCTTTATTGGACTTCAACATGGAAGGAGGTTCGCCCATGGCACAGGCAACCGGAGCAAGTCAGAAGATTATCATGGATCTAGTCAATCTCAATACTTACAACGCCGAAGGCTGCGCCGCGTGCGGCAAAAAATTCGAGCTCGGCGAGACGGCGGTGGTGGCCTGCGGTGCCTGGGAAGGGGGGCCTAAACTCGTCCATGAGAGCGAGGCCGTGTTCGATTCCCAGTCCGGGGGGTTCGTTGAAAAACGGTGTTATATAAGCCGGACCGCCTAATCCGGCTCTTCCCGTAAGCCGTAAGCTGTTAGCCGTCAGCCATTGGCTGAATGCTTGACCTTGCCCGTAGATACACGCTTTCGGAGACTGCGCTTACTTGTGCGTATGTTTCTGATAAAGGATATAGGAACCCCCGCTGCAAAGGGGAGCGATCCTGATTCGGGATGCCGCTGTTCAATCTGATCCGGCGCCATATGAAACCCATTACCCTCATCCTTACCGAAAAGCCTTCCGTGGCCCGGGATTTCGCAAAGGCGCTGGATCTCAAGGGCAAGGGGGACGGCTTCCTGGAGGGGCCGGGCCTGGTTGTCACCTGGGCCGTCGGGCATCTGGTGGCGCTAAATGAACCCGAGGACTATGACCCCAAGTGGAAGCGCTGGCAGCTGTCAAACCTGCCGATCCTCCCCGATGCATTCGGATACAAGCCCATTGAAAAGACCCGCAAGCAGTTGGCGGTGATCCGTCGTCTCCTTGACCGCGACCCGGAGCGGGTGGTGATTGCCACCGATGCCGGCCGGGAGGGGGAGGTGATCGCCCGCACCATCCTCCTGGCCGCTGGATTCGACCGGATGGATCGGGTGGGCCGTTTCTGGACCAGTCAGGCCCTGACAGCGCCGGTGATCCGGGAGGCCATGGACCGGATCGTGCCCATTGACACCTACGATCGGCTCTGGCGTGCGGGACAGGCGCGACAGATCGCCGACTGGCTGGTAGGGATGAACGCCACCCGTGCGGCCACCGTTCGCATGGGCGATCTTTTCTCCGTGGGCCGGGTCCAGACGGCTGTGCTGGCGCTATTGGTGGACAGGCGGCGGGAGCGGGAACGGTTCAAGCCGGAGCCGTACTGGCAACTTCGGGTTCGCTTCGAAAACGGCAAGGGCTCATGGTGGGGGCTGTGGTTCAAGGCAGAGGAGACCCGCTTCAGGGAAGAGGCCGAGGCCGCCTCGGTCCTTGACGGGATCTCGGAGAAGACCGGCCGGGTGCTGACGGTAAAGCGCCGGGAGGGGAGGGAAGCGCCGCCTCTGCTCTACTCCCTCACGGATCTTCAGCAGGATGCCAACCGCCGCTTCTCCCTGTCGGCCAAGACGACCCTCGGCATCGCTCAGGCACTCTACGAAAAGAAGAAGTGCCTGTCCTATCCGCGGTCCGACGCCCGGGTCCTGGGAACGAAAAACATCGACATGGCCCGGGATCTCGTTCGGGAGCTGTCGAGAGCATACCCTGATGTTTTCGACGGTGTGGCACCGGAGCGGATCGGCGCTGCCAACACGCGGGTGTTCAACGATGCCCGGCTGACGGACCACCACGCCCTCATACCGATGAAGCCCCTGCCGTCGGCCGCCACGGATAACGAGCGGCGGATCTACGATTTGGTGCTGCGCCGGTTTGCCGCAGCCTTTCATGGAGACTGCCGCTTTCGCCAGACCGAGATCGTTACGGATGTCCTGGGGGAAACCTTTCGCACCCAGGGCCGGGAGATTCTCGAAGCAGGATGGCGTGTGCTCTATGCCGGGGAGCAGCGCTCCCCCGGGTCCGGGAACGACGCGGAGGATGAGGCCCAGCCCCTGCCTGGTCTGGAGGAGGGAGACCCGGCATCGGTCATGGATGCCCGGACGGAGAAAAAGTCCACCCAACCGCCGCCTGAATACACCGAAGCCCTTCTTTTGAAGGAGATGACCAATCCCGGCCGGTATGTGTCCGAGTCCCAGCTGAAGAGAATTTACCGGGGAGAGGTGGGCCTCGGCACCCAGGCCACCCGTGCCCAGATCATCGAGACGCTCCTGGATCGCGCCTACCTGATCCGCAAAAAGAAACACCTCCTTGCCACGGACAAGGGCTGCCGCCTCATCGATACCCTCCGAGGCTTCAAGGCGGCGCGTGTCCTGACCTCCCCGGAGGAAACGGCGCGCTGGGAGATGACCCTGGAGGCCGTGGCCCGGGGCGAGGGGGCGGCGGATCCCTTTCTTGCGGAGATCCGCTTACTGGTGGAGAACATTGTCACGGAGTTTATGGAGGGAACCGAGACCATGACCGATAGCGTCATCGGCAAGTGCCCCGCCTGCGGCGGTGAGGTGGTGGAGGGAAACAAGGGGTTCGGTTGCGCCAACTGGCGGGAGCGGGAGGGCGGATGCAGATTCGTGATATGGAAGGTTATCGCCCGGCGGCCCATTTCACGGGAGACGGCGACAGAACTCCTGAAAAGCGGCAAGACCCCACTGCTTCCGGGCTTTGTCTCCAGGAAGGACAAGCCGTTTTCCGCGGGGTTGGTGCTGGCCCAGGAGGAGGGCCGGTGGCGGGTGAATTTCGATTTCAACGCGGTGCCGGCCCCCCAGGACTCTCCCGAAGCCCTGGGCACATGTCCGGCCTGCGGCGGGCGGATCATCGAGGGCAAGCGGGGTTTCGGCTGCGCCAACTGGCGGGAGCAGGACGGGGCCTGCCGTTTCGTTATCTGGAAAACCATTGCCGGCCGGGAGATTCCGAAAGAGGTGGCTACGACGCTTCTCTCGGCCGGCGTGGTCGGACCCCTGTCTGGGTTTGCCTCCCAGGAGGGGAAACCCTTTTCCGCCCGGCTCAGGATTCAGACCGGCGATGACGGCGCCTGGTCGGTGGGCGTTGACACCGATCCCGGATGTTAGAGGCCGCCGATACTGCCTGAGAACCTGATGGCAAATCCATGTTTGTCCTTGCGAATGATGCTTCCGGTCACCTTGATCTGTCTGCCCTGGGTCGGATGGGGAAAGGAGAGGGTGACCTTGCGGCCGGCCTCCAATTCGCCTTCAGCCTCCATATACAGGCCGAACAAGCTGATATTTCGGATAATGCCGCTGCCGAAACGAGTGTCATCGGCAAAGGTGACTTCCGCGACATGCTTTTTCCTTTTTGCCCGTCTTCGCTCCTTGATGAGGGTTTCGGCGTAGGCCAGAAGCTTCAGCTTTTGAGAGCTCTCCATCCTGGAAAGCAGCGCCCCCAGGCGTTCATCAATGCTTGGAACGGTTTCATCTGTCATCTCAAGTATCCCTATGGAATAAATACGAATGACGTTCCCATGCGCTCTCCTTCGATATCGGCGTATCAGCAAAAACCGAGGGCTTCGAATACAAAGCGTTGATGGTTTAACGGGAACTCGCTTTGTGTACAGGAAAATAGTGGCAACTGCAACTGTTTTAGGGCCTTGGCGATGGTAAAATAGGGATTTGGAATCCTGGCCTCGAGGAAAACGCCCATGAGACTCTGGTCGCTTCATCCGAAATACCTGGACCGGTTGGGCCTGGTGGCCCTGTGGCGGGAGGCCCTGCTGGCCCGAAAAGTTCTTGCCGGAGAAACCCGCGGCTACCGCCACCACCCGCAATTGAACCGCTTCCGCGCCCACCCGGACCCCTTGGATGCCATCGCGGCATACCTTGTAGCCGTTGCGGATGAAGCGGAAAATAGGGCGTACCACTTTGATCGATCCAAGATAGGCCGCGCCCCGAAGGGGCTGGCCCTGGAGGTCACATCCGATCAGTTGCAGTTTGAATGGGCGCACCTGTTGGAAAAGCTGCGAGGCCGCGCGCCGGAGTTGGCCCACCGGCACGCGGCAATCCCCCGGCCCGTGGCACACCCTCTCTTTCGCGTGGTCCCCGGTCCCATTGCCGAGTGGGAACGGGGAAAAGGCCCGGGCCCCTCGGTCGAATAAAGTTGTTGCATTATATAAACGCATGGTTTATATAAACCTCAAAGCGGTGCATCCAGCACGGTCTCCGAGAGGCGGCCGCCTGCCTGCAATACCGTGCTGACCGATGGCACAGCTGGAATACCGTGGCCCGAAATCAATTGTCCCAGGTTCCCTGAACCGGCAACACCCGAGGAGCAAAATGGCGCCA
>CAYOXD010000008.1:47018-51929 GCA_964407825.1 uncultured Desulfobacterales bacterium
ATCAATTGTCCCAGGTTCCCTGAACCGGCAACACCCGAGGAGCAAAATGGCGCCATCTTTCTTTGACCTCTTCCTGGACCGTCTGTCCGAGGCCACCGGCATCGCTTCCCAGGCCGAACTTGCCGATGCCCTGGGGGTCAACCGCTCCGCCATTACCCAGGCCAGGAAGAAGGATGCCGTACCGGCCAGATGGCTCCTTCACCTGTTCCGCACCTATGGGTTGAATCCTGAGTGGCTTGAAAGGGGAACGAGGCCTGCCTTTATCGCCCCTGATCAGGATGCGGCAGGGGACGAAACCTATCAGGAAATCCCAAAAGTCCGGGCGCGCCTGTGTGCCGGGGACGGCTCCTTCGATGTGGGTTCCGAAATTGAATCCTTTTTCTCCTTCCGCGCCACCTGGTTGCGGCAGAAGGGAACGCCGGCACACATGGTCCTGATGGATGTTTTCGGCACCAGCATGGAACCGGAAATCCGGGATGGGGATACGGTATTGATCGATCAATCCCAACGGGACATCCTGGCGGGGGCAATTTATGCCGTCGGCATTGAGGATACCATCATGGTCAAGCGCCTGGAAAGGCATCCCCAAGCCCTGGTTCTCCTGAGTGACAACAAGGCTTACGCCCCCATTCACCTGAAGCGGCAGGACATGAATAGCATCCGCATCATCGGGAAGGTGATCTGGGTGTGCCGGGATTTCCGGTAAGCGAAATTTTTTTTGCTTTCCACGTTTATATATATAAACATTAACGAAAAAAATATAAACATTTAATCGGTTTTAAAGGAGGATAGAAAACCATGAGAGCAAAGATTCTGGAATGCGCGTTCGATTGCCTGTGGATGACCATGACGGTGGTGTTGAGCATGGCGGCGACCTGGGTACTGGGCAGCTAAGGCAGCGGCGTGGCGCTCTGGGTAAGCGTCCCCCTCCTCCTGGTGCGCCTTCAGATCTTGCCGCCGAGGGCTTTCCAGCAGAAGCAGTCCACCGTGTGATCGTTGACCATGCCCACCGCCTGCATATGGGCGTAGCAGATGACGGGACCGACAAACCGAAAGCCCCGATGTTTCAGGTCGCGGCTCATGGCGGTGGAAACCGGTGTGCTGGCAGGGATCTCGTCAATGTTTTTCCAGGCATTTTGAATCGGGCGGCCATCCACGAAACGCCACATATAGGCGTCGAATGAGCCGAATTCTTCCTGGACCCGCAGAAAGGCGCGGGCGTTGGTGACGGCGGAGGCGACCTTCAGGCGGTTGCGGACGATGCCGGGATTGCCTATCAGTTTTTCCACTTCAAGTGCATCGAAGCGGGCCACCCGTTCCGGATCGAATCCGGCAAAGGCCGAGCGGTATGCCTCCCTTTTGCGCAGAATGGTGATCCACGAGAGGCCCGCCTGGGCGCCCTCCAGGATCAGGAACTCGAACAGCAGCCGGTCGTCATGAACCGGCCGCCCCCATGACCGGTCATGATAGTCCTGGTAAAGGGGGTCCGTGCCGACCCAGGCGCAGCGACGAAGCGATGTGGTGTTCTCCATTGATTCCTCCTCGGACCGCCCTCCGGCAAGGTTTCCCTCACAAGGCTACCGGTAAGACGGATCGCACCTTGACAGATCCATTCCCCTGAATCGCCCTGACGGGCCGATGCGCCCCAACTATAGCGCACTTAAGGAAAAAGGGTAAAGGGGTCGGCTATCGACAGGAGCGCTCAGATGTGTATACTTTTGGACATGAATACGCTTTTAGAGTTGAAAGGGATTGGGCAATGATCGAGATCGTCAAGCATTTCTTTAGAAAGCTTTCGGAAACCGACACCACCGAACCGGCTAGCGGCGGTGGCCATGATATCCGCGTGGCGGTCTGCGCCCTGTTGTTGGAAATGGCCCAGATCGACAAACAGTTCACCAAAGCGGAACTCAAAGCCATCCTTGACATCCTCATGGAACGATACGATCTGTCCCGCGAGGAAGCCAATGCCATCGTCGAGCAGGCGGATGAGGAACTCAAAGACAGCGTGGACGCCTGGCAGTTCGCCAGGCTCATCAACGAAACCTATACCACGGACGAAAAGATGGCCATCGTTGAAACGCTCTGGCGGGTTGTGTTCGTGGACGGCAAAATGGATCAGTATGAAAACTACCTGATGCACAAGTTCTCGAATTTACTCCGGCTTACCAATAAGCAGCTCATCGATGCCAAGCTCAAGGTCCTGCACCCCGAAGCGCCGTCATAGAAAATCCGGGCATCACCCTGCCGGAATTGCCACCGGTCCGTTTCAACGCCGCTTTTTAAATTTCATCTCTCAATTGAGCTGAAGCTGATTTTAAGCAGCGGCCAGCGGTTGGGTCCCATGGCCAGATGCCTTCGGACCGGTTGACAGGAACATGTGGGGCCGCGCCTGGAAACAAGCGCAGGGGGTGTACCCATTCAGGAAAATCATGCTTATAGTATTATGTTATAATGGTCTCAAGCTTGAAACCAACACGGTGTCAGGTATCTGTGGCCCGTTCCCACCTGACGTCGTCTTAAAAATAAGGAGGCTCCCCATGGTCACCATCACCGAAAGAGCCAGCAGGGTACTGAAACGAAAAGTGTTCCGGGGCGGGGAAATATCTCCCATACGCATATTTCGAAAAGCCGGCGGATGTTGCAACCAGGCGCTCAGCGTCGGGTTCGACGCACCAACGGAGGCGGACGTCGTCATCCATGCCGATGAATATACCTTTATCATGGACCAGGCACTGCACGAGGCGGCCCGAGACGTGACCCTGGATTACCAGGCGGTCGGTCCCCATACCGGGTTCAGGGCCATACCGAAGTCGCCACTGTCCCCTTCCGCTTGCGGTTCCTGCAGGTGTTGACTCGTTCCAGTGTCTCCCCACTCATCGGTCCGGCCCCTTCGCGATCCAGGGGGATCGTCAGGGGCCGGAACTCCATTAGGACCGATGCAGTCATTGCCTTGGAAGATGCCCAATGAACCGGCATCCATGATCTATGGCGGCCGTGTCCCCCTGTGTCAGTGATACATATTTTTCTTGACAGAAGGGAGGTTCTACAGGATTTTGAAGCGTAGTTGCCCTTTGCTGCAAGCCATGTGAAAATCAGGAGGCAGCGCCATGACCACCCCCTTCGGTTCACTCGACCAAGTGCAGGCCACCACCCTCGATCTGGCAGTTCGGTTCGGCCCCAAGCTGCTGGTTGCAATCGTCATCCTGGCCATCGGCTACGTCGCGGGTCGCTGGGTCGGCCAGATTTCGGATCGCCTGTTCGAGCGCCTGAAACTGGATATCACCATCCGCATCCTGCTGGTGCGCGTGGTGAAGCTGCTGGTATTTACGCTGTTTCTCATCATGGCGCTGCAGAATCTCGGTGTGGAGCTGCTGCCCCTGATCGCCGGCCTGGGCGTGGCGGGCGCCGGTGCCGCCCTGGCCATGCAGGGCGTCTTGGGTAACGTGGTGGCTGGCCTGACCATCATCTTCACGCGGCCGTTCAAGGTCGGGGAATACATCTCCATCATCGGCGAGGAGGGGGACGTGGAGGCGATCACCCTGTTCAGCACCACCCTGAATCATCCCGATCGTTCCGCCGTTGTCATTCCGAACCGCAAGATCGTCGGCGAGATCCTGCACAACTATGGCAGGATCCGTCAGATGGCGCTGTCGGTCGCCGTCGCCTACCACACGGATCTGAGCCAGGCCCTCGATGCGGTCCATGAAGTCCTTTCGGCCAACCCCCGGGTGCTCCGGGACCCGGAGCCTCTGGTCCAGGTATCCACCCTTTCGGATTCATCCGTCAAGATCGCCCTAAAGCCTTGGGTTTCGGTGCCGGACTACTATGCCGCCATTGGCGAGATCAACAAGGCACTGCTGGAGACCTTCCGTACCCGCGGCATCGACATCCCCTTTCCACAACGGGAAGTGCGCCTGCTGGGGAAGGAGGATGACTGACCCGCCGCCATTGTCCCCTGCGATCCTCACCATGGAGAGTGGTACGTGCAGCTTCTGCTAAACAGGGCCCGTATGGATGCTTTCAGCAACCTCGGTAAACTGTTTGGCCGCTGTCTGTTGCGCATTGCGGCAGCGTTCCTCCGTAAGGCCCGTCAGGTGCCAGGCGGCCGGATCGACGGCAAATAGGCCCTCGCCAAACGTGCCGGCTTCCAGGTCGGCCTGAACCAGCAGGGAGGCCAGGTGCAGCAGGGCGGTTTCCACTTCGAACTCATTGGCTTTTCCCGGTTCCAGATGAAAGCGGGTGATATGTTGCAGGCGCCGGGGGAGATGCCATTGCCCCATGACATATGCGCCCAGCTTCGCATAATCGAACCCCAGCACTTCCCTCTCCAGCAGATACAGGGGACGCTCCACTTTTTTTGATTGCAAAACGAGGCGTTGGGATTCTTCAGGAACCGTCATATACATGAATAAATGACCGATATCATGCAGCAGACCCGTTACGAAGAGACGGTCACTTTCCATCAATTCGCAGTCCAAAGCGAGCTGTTTGCTCATCACGGCACAGTAAAAACTTCGCTGCCAGAATTTGTTCATATCCATCACTTCAGTCCGGATCCCCTCAAAGGCCTTAAGGACCGAAGCGCTGAGGACAATATCATGAATTTGATGAACCCCCAGTAAACTTACGGCGTGACTTACCGTTTCAATTTTCCTGATCCTTCGATTCAGAGGGCTGTTGACGATCCTTAAAAAGCGGGCTGCCATCCCGGGATCACGTCCGACCAGCAGGGCGACTTCCGCCATGGTATAATCCAGTTCTTCTATCAACTCCTTCAACCTGATATAGATATCCGGCAGCGATACCAGCTGTGCTGCTTTGATTATCTTTTGAAACATGACTTCTTCTCCATGCTAACTTGTGTCCATCCAGAAATAGGCAAATTGGGTCGAGATCAAGGCGCACGAA
>CAYOXD010000009.1:0-51586 GCA_964407825.1 uncultured Desulfobacterales bacterium
CCAGGAGCGGTTCGATTTCTCTCCATTTTTTCTTCGAGAAAGGTTCTACGTGTCTTCTGTCGGTCTTCAGCTTCGGGTCCGGTCCATCAGCACCTGGACATCGCTGCACACCCTGTTCCCATCCACATACGTTCGACCGCCGACGGCCTTGTACATGGAAAGCCCGTCCAGAAGCGGCATAACCCCCAGGTCCACGACCTTCTGCAGGTCCTTTGCCTTGTCCGGCTGGGTCATGGCCAACCAGGACATGCCCCGGGGAATCAATTCTTTTATTCTTGCGATAAGCCCTTCGGAACGAAGATAGAACACCGAATTGTTTTTCGATGTCATGATGTCTCCAAATGCCTTGAAATCGGGATGGGTTGCAAGAGTTCCCGTATCGGAGGCACTCAGCATGTCTTTGAGAAGCTCGCGGTTGACGGCCACGGCGCAGAAGTTGTTTGAAAACGCGTAGGCCGGGTTCACCCCCCCTCCAAACGGCAGGGTTACATAGTGAATGTCCGTGTCCGCATATGACTCCTGCTCTATCTGCAGCCCGGTCTTAGCCACCTGGCGCCGGATCACCCCTTCGATCACCTCGGGCTGGGAGACTTGAGCAAACAGGGAAAGCTCCGGAACCGGAATCGGTCCGTTCATGTCGATATCGTTTACGAGGAAACCGGCTTGGGAACCAAACGCCGTAATAAATGTTTCAAGGTCCACCCCCGTTTTCTCTGCGAACATTTGTCTGAACCGCGCGAGGGCCTCCGGGGGCATGTGGGAATTCTTCCGAAGGTTTTCCCAGAAAAGCTTCAAATCAAAAGTATTCTGCCAGCTGTACAGAAGGGCGTTCGCCGGCACGTATTGTAATGTGGGATTTTTCTGAGGCGCTTTGGCCAATAACCGCGTAAGGTACGGCGACATCTTCTTTCTGTCCAGACCGATAATCATCTTCGTGCATACGATGGGGCCGCCGTCGTCATACTTCACGAGATTCAGGCTTTGAATTCCCTGCATCTTGTCAAGCTGCTTTTCAAACATCTTCAGCCTGGGATTGTCTGCCGCACTGTCCGCCATAATTACCCGAGTTTTGGCGAGGACGCCTTCGACATTTGCAAAAGCCACCATGTTGGTTTTGCCCGCCTCATAAAGATCCGCGCAATAGTGCCGGTAAGTTTCGGATGACAGAAGAGAGGTTCGCCTGTTCAGGGATTGATCGAGACAGCTCTTGACGGGCGCACTGGAAAATCCGGCGATCATCAAGCCGTCCGCCAGCGCGTAATAGAGCGCCTGGCCGTTTCCAAGGGGCAGCCGGTTGACTTCCCACTGCCTATATGTCTCTTTTTTCACTGAAAGCGGGGTGCGGAGCATGCTGGAAAGACTTTCCAGAATCCGGCTCGGCTGGGTGGGCCGGGATACCATCACGAAGGCATCCAGAAGGGGTTTCATTTGGCCTGCCTTCAACTTCGCCAGGTCAAGGTCGGTATTCAGCAGCGCAACGGAAATATCTTTTCCGAACAACACATTGAACCACAAGCTCCTGGTGGCGGTCTTTACATCATCGGTGGCGGCAAGGACCGTGGATCGATCATTGGCCGACACTCCCATCGCCGTCAGAAGGCTCGGCCAATCGATGCTTCCCAAGGCCCTTCCCAGGCGTTCGCCGCGAAACCGATCGATCTGTTTCGAAAGCTGGCAAACGCGCATCACTGCCAGCGTATCCCCCGGCAGAACGGTTTCCACGGCGGTTTGCTTCGGCGCCTGGCGATAGAGATAAAAATAGGTACCGGCCGCAGCCGCCGCCACAACGATTACCAACGTCAAAATGAATTTGCGCATAAGGTCCCCTCTTCAATTGCCATGGTGGATTTTGCTCTACATTAAATGCCGAATCGTCACAAAAGCCCAAAATCTTGAATTTCCGAAGGATAGGATGTTGCTTTCTGTCAAGGAAAAACTTAACTCAGGCGATCTCGAACGCGAACCCCTCCCCGCGCACCTTCACCGCCACCTGACGGAGCTGCTCTCCGGCCGCCATCCTGGACAGGAGTTCCCGGCTCATGTCCGGCAGCAGCGTGTTGGTGAGGATATGCTCGGCGTTCCGGGCGCCGCTGTCCACCTCGGTGCACCGGCCGGCGATGGCGTCAACCACCTCCGGATCATAGGTAAAGGCGATATTGCGGTTCTCCTGAATCCGCCGGGCGATCCGGTCCAGCTTCAACCGGATGATCCGGCGCATGATGGCGTCGGTGATGGGGTAATACGGGACCACCTTGAGGCGGCCCAGAAAGGCCGGCTTGAAGTGCTTTTGAAGCTCGGGCTGCAGCATGCCCGACAGGATGCCGGGATCCGGCGCGGTCTTTTCTTTTGCGCAGACCCTCATGATCGTCTCCGTGCCGATGTTCGAGGTGAGGATGATCACCGTGTTCTTGAAGTCGATGCGGCGGCCCTCGCCGTCCTCCAGGGTCCCCTTGTCGAACACCTGGTAGAAGAGCTCCATTACATCCGGGTGGGCCTTTTCCACCTCATCCAGGAGAACGACGCTGTAGGGGCGTTTGCGTACGGCCTCGGTAAGCACTCCCCCCTCGCCGTAGCCCACGTAGCCGGGAGGGGAGCCCTTCAGCCCTGAAACCGTGTGGGATTCCTGGTACTCGGACATGTTAATAGTGATCAGGTTCTCCTCTCCGCCGTATAGAAGTTCCGAGAGGGCCAGGGCCGTTTCGGTCTTTCCCACCCCGCTCGGACCCACGAACAGGAGGACCGCCGTGGGTTTGGAAGGATCCTCGATGCCCGCGTGGGCGGTCTGGATCATCCGGGCCACGGCCCCAAGGGCATGGTCCTGACCGATGATCCGCTCTCCCAGGAGATTTTCCATCCTGAGGACCGTGGCGATTTCGTCCGTGAGCATGCGGCCCGTGGGGATGCCGGTCCAGCCGGAGATGACCTCCGAGACGGTGTCCGGCCCCACGGATATCTGGACCAGGGGGCTGTTTCCCTGGACTGCCGCGAATGCCTTTTCGAGGTCTTTGAGCTCGCGCTGCCGGCCGGGGATTCGGGCCTCGTCACAGCCGTCGTTTTTGGAGGCCTGCTGAAGTTCCTGGCGCAGATCCCGGATGAGGCCGGCCATTTCCATCTCCTGCCGCCATTTTTCCATCAGGGAATCGATGCGGGACTGAACGGTGGTTTTTTCCCCATCGAGCGCCTGCATGCGGTCTGTGTGATCGGCGCCCAGGAGGGCCTCCTGGCGCAGCCGGCCGAGCTCCCTTTCGATCTGGCCCATCCGCCGGGTGGCGGCCTCCAGGGCCGGCGGCCGGGTGGTGAGCCCGATGGCCACCCGGGCGCAGGCCGTATCGAGAACGCTCACGGCCTTGTCCGGCAGCTGGCGGCCCACGAGATAGCGGTGGGAGAGGCGTACGGCATCCGATAGGGCCGCGTCCGTGATCATGACGTTGTGGTGCTTTTCAAGGAAGGGGGCGATGGCCCGCATCATGACCATGGCCTTGTCCTCGTCGGGTTCCTCCACCTTGATCACCTGGAAGCGGCGGGCCAGGGCCGCGTCCTTTTCGAAATACTTTTTGTATTCTGCCCAGGTGGTGGCGGCGATGGTCCGCAGCTCTCCGCGGGCCAGGGCGGGTTTGAGCAGGTTCGCCGCATCGCCGGCGCCTGCCGATGCGCCCGCACCGATGAGGCTGTGGGCCTCGTCGATAAAGAGAATGATGGGCACGGGCGATGCCTTGACCTCGTCGATCACGGATTTGAGCCGCCTCTCGAACTCGCCCTTGATGCCGGCGCCGGCCTGGAGGAGCCCCAGATCCAGGGTGTGGAGGGCGACCTTCTGCAGGATCGGAGGAACGTCCTCCTCCACGATTCGCAGGGCGAATCCCTCCACCACGGCGGTCTTTCCGACCCCCGCCTCACCGGTGAGGATGGGGTTGTTCTGGCGGCGGCGGATCAGGACGTCCACCATCTGCCGGATTTCCAGGTCCCGGCCCATGACCGGGTCTAGTTCGCCCCGCCTGGCCCGTTCGGTCAGGTTGATGGTGTACTGATCCAGGGCCCTGGCGCCGGAGGAGCCGGCCCCTGCCGTCGCGCCGGGGGAAGCGGCTGTCGGTCCCGCCTCCCGGTCCTCGATGGAACCGGCCACGATGTCCGGAAGGCTTTGGGACAGGGTCTCCACCGAAATCCTTTCGAAGGCGGCCACGCTTCCCAGGATCACCCGGCGCAGGGCCTCGTCACGCACCAGCGCCAGCAGAAGGTGGCCGGAGCGCACCGCCTGCGCCTGAAAGTCCACCGAGGCCGCGAGCCAGGCTTCCTGAATCGCCTGGGGGACCCGGGGGGAGAGCACGGGGGTGCGGGCGTTACCGGTTTTGAATCGCTCCATGGCCCGGGTGAGCGCTGCCGTCACCCGGTCGGCATCGATCTCGAAGCGGCTGAGGATTTTATGGATATCCGTATCTTGCGTTTCCATGAGTCTGGCCAGGAAATGCTCCAGGTCCACCTCGTAATGGGTATGGGACAGGCATAGGCCGGCGGCCGACTCCAGGGCGCTTCGGCAGGTACGATTGAGCTTTCCTATCAGGGACTTAAGATTGGAAGTAGCCATGATAATGCTCCTTATTGGAAGTGTCGCATGTTTCCTGCAAGAGGATACTGACCACAGGGAATTATGGGTGGAAATGAATCCCGCCTATTGACCTTGGGGCGCCCAGGCACTATGGAGAGTCCAGCCCTTTCCGGGGAGAGAGGCTTACCCGGGGCTTCCGGCCCCTTGAACCAGCAACGTAACGAAGGAACACTTACTTGAAAACGACACGAATCGCAAACCCCTATATTCGCAATATCGCCATCATCGCCCACGTTGACCACGGCAAGACGACCCTGGTGGACGCCATGTTTCGTCAGAGTGGGCTCTTCAGGGCCGGCCAGCAGGTCGATGAACGCATCATGGACAGCATGGACCTGGAACGTGAGCGAGGCATCACCATCGCCGCCAAGAACTGCGCCGTCACGTGGAACGGCGTCAAGATCAACATTATCGATACCCCGGGCCACGCGGATTTCGGCGGAGAGGTGGAACGCGCCCTGTCCATGGCCGATGGCGCGCTGCTGCTGGTGGATGCCTCGGAGGGGCCGCTGCCTCAGACACGGTTTGTCCTGAAAAAAACCCTGGCGGCCGGACTCAAGGTCATCGTGGTGATCAACAAGATCGACCGGGCCGATGCCAGGCCGCAGGAGGTTTTGGAGGAGATATTCGATCTGTTCATAGAGCTCGACGCCACGGACGAACAGCTGGAATTCCCCCTTCTCTATGCCAACGGCCGGGAGGGGATCGCCCAGAAGAGCCTGGAGGAGCCGGGACAGTCCCTTGCCGTTCTCTTTGACACCATCGTCAACGAGGTTCCGGCGCCCACCTTCGAGGAGGGCCACCCCTTCCAGCTGCTGGTCTCGGACCTGAGCTATTCCGATTATCTGGGGCGCCTGGCCATCGGACGGGTGTTCAACGGGGAGGCGCGTTTCAACGAGTCCATGGTCTGTCTCGACGCGGCGGGCCAGCGGCTGCCGCTGAAGATCTCGAAGCTGCAGTGCTACGAGGGGCCGAAGCTGGTGGAGGTGGACAGGGCCGCATCCGGGGACATCGTGGTGCTGGCAGGCATCGAGAACGTGGCCATCGGGGACACCATCTGCGCCAAGGAGGATCCGAGACCCCTGCCGCGCATCCGGGTGGATGAACCCACGGTGTCCATGCGCTTTACCATCAACAGCTCCCCCTTTGCCGGCAAGGAGGGCCGTTATGTGCAGTCCGCCAAGATCCGGGAGCGGCTGATTCTGGAGACGCTCCGCAACGTGGGGATCCAGATGGAGGAGACCGAGGACCGGGATTCCTTCATCGTCAAGGGCAGGGGGGAATTCCAGATGGCCATCCTGATCGAGACCATGCGGCGGGAAGGCTACGAGCTGTGCGTGGGGCGGCCCCGGGTGATTTTGAGAAAGGAGCAGGGAAAGACCCTGGAGCCCATCGAACATCTGTTCGTGGATGTGGATGAACGCTTCATGGGAATCGTGACGGAGAAGCTCTCGCTTCGCAAGGGCAAGATGCTGAACATGGTCAACAAGGGCCGGGGCCGGGTGCGCATCGAGTTTTCCCTGCCGTCCCGATCCCTGATCGGCTACAGGGACGAATTTCTTACCGACACCAAGGGGACCGGCATCCTCAATTCCATCTTTTCCGGGTACGAGCCGTATCGGGGGGAATTCCCCCAGCGCTATACGGGTTCCATCGTCTCGGACCGCTCAGGGACCGCTGTCCCCTACGCCCTTTTCAACCTCGAGCCGCGAGGGCAGCTGCTCATCGGTCCAGGGACCCCGGTTTACGAGGGGATGATCGTGGGTGAGCACAACCGGGACAACGATATCAACGTCAACCCGTGCAAGGAGAAAAAACTCACCAACATGCGTGCCTCGGGGCGGGACGAGAACGTGGTGCTCTCGCCCGTGAAACCCATCACCCTGGAGCGGGCCCTGAATTTCATCCAGGACGATGAGATGGTGGAGGTCACCCCCGAGTCCATCCGGCTCCGAAAGACGGTGCTCTCGGCCCAGAAGCGCTACACCCTGCGCGGCGCCAAGGCAAAGGCAAAGCGGTGACGGATCGTTTGCTGCATGGCCGCGGGGAAGGTTGCAATTATCCATAATCTTTTATATTAGTTTCAGACAGGTCCGTTCCCCTTTGCACACATTCTGGAATTTTCAGGCAAGGCGGTACAGGTTGTGTCTATCGATTTATGGGCTCATTGGTAAGTTGTTATCAATAATCTCAGAGGAAATAATAAGGCACGGATGAAAACTGATATCTCCGAAAAGATCGCGTTCCTCCTCAAAGAAGAGCAGCTCATAACCGAAGCACAGCTTGAACGCGCCAGAAATATAAAATCCAGGATCCTTTCCGAGAAGGGATTGCTGGAGATTTTAAAGGAGTTGAAGTTTGTCACGGATAGCCAGATCAGAAAGGTGCTGAGTCTCCACAAGGGGGCGTTCAAGATCGGAGATCTCTTGGTTGAATTCGGCTATCTGACACAGGAAATGCTCAACGCCGCCCTTGATATACAGAAACAGCAGAAGGGCAAGCGCCTGGGAGAGATTTTAATCCAGGAAAAATTTATCGTTGAAGACGACTTTTATGATCTGTTGTCCATACAGCTTGGATTCCCCTATGCCGAACCCGATATCCAAGACATTGACAAGGCGCTCGTCTCAAAGGCCAATACCAAGTGGTACCGCCAGCACCAAATCCTCCCGCTCTATATGAGAGACGGCAAGCCCATGATCGCATTCGTCGATCCTTTCAGCCAACAGAGCATGGAGGGGGCCACGGAAATCTTCGGCCCGGACATTCATGTCGCCGTGGCATCCCGCCACATCGTGTTCTCGTTGCTCAATAAGATGGAGATGGGCACAAAGGAATCCACGGTGGATGATCAATCGGTCCAGGCGATTGTCGATGGGGTCATCCAGAATGCCATCCTCTCCGAAGCCAGTGACATCCATTTTGAGCCCTTTGTGAGCAAACTGACGGTTCGGTTTCGGCAGGATGGCATCCTCGTCCATTACGCCGATTATCCTGTTGAGATTATCCCCACGCTGACCAGCCGTCTTAAAATCATGAGCAAAGCCAATATCGCGGAAAAGCGTATCCATCAGGGCGGCAGGATTACATTTGATTTCAATGGCGAACAGTATGATATGCGGGCCTCGTTTTACGTATCCGTTTATGGGGAGAAGGTTGTTCTGAGAATTCTGAACATGGCCAGCCGGCTCATCGATATCAGGCATATCGGCATGCCGCCCAGGACGCTGAAACGGTTTTTGCAGGATGCCCTGGAGACGCCCTCCGGGGTTATTATTGTCACCGGACCGACAGGGTCTGGAAAAACCACGACCGTATATTCTTGCATTAATCACATCAAACGGCCGGAAATCAGCATCATAACGGCTGAAGAGCCGGTTGAGTATCTCATTAAAGACGTGATCCAGTGTTCCATCAACCCGGCCATCAACCTGACCTATGAGGAAACCTTGAGACATGTGGTCAGGCAGGACCCGGATGTCATTGTAATCGGTGAGATACGGGACAACTACTCTGCCGATGTGGCGGTTCATGCCGCTTTGACAGGCCATAAGGTGTTGACCTCCTTTCATACAGAGGACAGCATCGGTGGTTTGATTCGCCTGATGAACATGGATATCGAGTCCTTTCTGGTGTCGTCGACCGTTGTTTGTGTTCTGGCGCAGCGGTTGCTGAGAAAGGTGTGCCCCCGCTGCGCCGAGCCCCATCGGTTGACTCCGGAGGAACTGAGCCGGATAGAGTATACACCGGCGGACATTTCGGGGAGTCAGTTCTTGAAAGGCAAGGGGTGTTCCAACTGCCGGTTTACCGGATACAAGGGACGGATCGCTGTTTTTGAAATGCTGATTTTGAACGATCTCATCAGGGATGCGGTGCTGAAAAAGAAATCCAGTTTTGAAATCAGGAAGATCAGTATCGAGACCTCAGGGCTGCTGACACTGTTCGAAGATGCCATATACAAAGCCGCCACGGGAATCACCACGGTGGAAGAAGTGTTCAGGTGTGTTCCGAAATTGCTCAAGCCACGGTCAATTAAGGAAATAAAACGATTGCAGGGAAATTGATCCATGGACAAAGATACGGCATTGATTGATATTCTTTTATCTGAGGTCAAGAAAGAAGACTCGTTGCCACCCTTGAGTCAGAACTCCCTTCTCCTCCAACGGGAAATTGCCAAGACTTCTCCTGCAATCAAGAAAATTGAAGCCATGATCAAATATGATCCCTCTTTGACCGGCCATCTTCTAAAGATTGCCAATTCGGCCTTGTACAAGGGGCTCGTAACGATTGGTACGGTTAAGGATGCCATTTTAAGGCTGGGAATCAATGAAATCAAAAATATCGTGTCATGGTCCATCCACAGCGCCAATTTTCAGACCAAAGATCCCTTTATAAAGGCCTATAAAACCAGATTGTGGTTTCATTCCCTGTCCTGTGCCATGGGGTGCGTCTGGACGGCGAAATATCTGGACCTTGAAACGGACAAAATCGTTTCAAAGGCATTTATAGCCGGTCTGCTCCATGACATGGGAATCTTGTGTCTGCTGTTCGCTTTGGAAAGCGCAAAATCGGAAAAAAAGATTGATGCCTACCCGTCGAAATATCTGTTGCAGGAATTGATGGATCAATTCCATCCGGATTTGGGATATAGGCTGCTCAAACACTGGAACCTGCCGGAGGAATACTATATCGTGGCAAGGGACCACCATGTTGAAGAATTCGATCAGTCCAACCAGTTGCTCACCCTGGTCAGATTGATTAACATGATTTGCAACAGGATGGAAAAGGGCGACTCGAAACAGGACATGGCCAGCATTATCAGTTCTGCCGAGGCCAACCTCTTGGGGGTTTCAGAAATCGGCATTGCCGAGATCGAAATTGAAATCGAAGCATTTCAGAAGAAATTTACTTCCTATTTCAGAGCCAAGACAACTCCCGGGTCATGACCGTGGGGAACGGGCCGCCTTTCCCGTCTTGGCCGGCTTTGGCGCGGCCTTTTCAGCAGCCGGCTGGGGGGTGGCCGCCTTCACCGGAGGGGCGTTTTCCCGGGCCTTATCAAGGGGGGCGCCCCTCAGGATCCGGATGACCTCCTCCCTGTTCTGGGAGAGGTGGATGGAGAGCTCTTCGATCAGATCCTCCTTGAGCTCCATATGGGGCATTTGTTTGATATACAGGAAGAGGTTGTCGGCGATATCGAGCATCTTGTCATGGGCGTCGGCTTCCTTCTTGGTCGTGTACATTCCCACCTCTTTCCCGTCCCGGATCACCAGGTAGCGAACTTCAACCGCCATTTTCCATTCCTCTCGTTCAACCGCTATGTTGGGGTTTGATGTTGGGCGGGGGCTCCGGTAAGTCCCCGGCCTATTTGGAGAGCCGATCCCACATGGCCCGGCCCTGGGCCGTCATGTCGGTTTCCTGGGGATCAAAGGGGGGCGGTCCAGGGGGGGGGACGGGTCCCTTCCTTCCTCGCAACCGGGCAATGCGATCGGCCAGAGGAGGATGGGTCGAAAACAGGCTCATCATGTTCTTCCCGCTGAGGGGGTTTACGATGAACATATGGGCGGTCTGGGCCGAGGCCTTCATGGGGAGCCTGCCGGAGTACGCCCCCAGCTTCTCCAGAGCGTCGGCCAACCCCTCGGGGGAACCGGCGAACCCAGCACCCGTGGCATCCGCCTGGTATTCCCTGGACCTTGAGACGGCCATCTGGATGATCATGGCGGCGATGGGGGCGATGATGGACATGATGATGAGACCGATGCCCCCAAGGCCCCCCTCCTCGTCGTCGCGGCCGAATCCGAAAATGGCCGACCAACGGGCCATATTGGCCAGTACCATGATGGCGCCCGCCATGGTGGCCGCCACGGAGCCGATAAGAATGTCTCGGTTCTTGACATGGGCCATCTCATGGGCCAATACCCCCATGATTTCATCCTTTTTCATGAGCTTCAGCAATCCCTCGGTGACGGCCACGACGGCATGTGCCGGATTCCTGCCCGTGGCGAAGGCATTGGGCGCCTCCTGGGGAATGATAAAGACCTTGGGCATGGGAAGTCCGGCGCGTTGGCTCAGGGTGCTTACCATCCCGTAGAGCTCGGGGGCTTCGGCGGCCGTCACCTCCCTGGCCCGGTACATTTTCAGTACGATTTTATCCGAAAACCAGTAGCTGAAAAAGTTCATGCCCGCTGCAAGGAAAAGGGCCAATACCATTCCCTGGGGACCGCCCAGGAGCCGGCCGACAAGGACAATGAAGACCGTCATCACGGCGAGCAAAAAGGTGGTCCGAAGCTGATTTCCCATGTCAGAAGCTCCTCTGTCCGGTGGTTGTGGCGGAGCGGCTTAGCCGTCCCTTACCTGCAGCCAGTGGAACAGTCGCCGTCGCAGGCGCATCCGCTATCGGAATCCGATGCACCGCTGCCGCAGTCACATCCGCAGGTGGGGGCCTCCTGGGTCGGTGTTTCGGTAATGCCGAGCACCTGGATATCGAACACCAGGGTTTCGCCGGCCAGGGGATGATTGAGGTCCACGGTGACCGCTTCATTGGTTACCTCGGTGATGGTTGCCGGTACCTGCTGGCCGTTCGGTGCGCTCAGGCCGACGGTCTGGCCGACCTGGGGGTTCATCTGCGGCGGTATCTCGGCCTTGGAAAAGGAGCGCTTCCGGTCTTCGTCCCGATGACCATATGCCTCCTCCGGTGTAAGGGTAACGGTCTTTTTTTCATTCACGGACATGCCCATCAGCGCATTTTCGAACCCCTGGATCAATTGGCCGCATCCCATCTTGACTTCGAGGGGCTGGCGGCCACGACTGGAGTCGAAGACCTGGCCGTCGGTGAGCGTTCCATGATATTCGACCTGAACATAAAGACCGTTTTCAACTTTTTCCATTACTATCTCCTTTGGTTAATTTTTATTATGGGTAAGGTAGGTCATAATAGGGCAATCGTCAAGGAGGAGGCAGGGGTGAAAAAAAGGGCACCCGCCGATGATTGGCGGATGCCCTTTTATCGTGTGCCTTGAAACTGGCGGGATCAGACGACGGTGACATTCACCGCGGCAGGTCCTTTGGGGCCCTGCTCGATGTCAAAGGTCACCCGGTCGCCGTCATACAGCGTCTTGAAACCGGTTGCGTTGATACCGGAATGATGGACGAATACATCGGGTCCACCGTCTTCCTGCTCAATAAACCCGTAACCCTTACTGCTGTTAAACCATTTAACGATACCATTGGCCATGGTAACACCCTCCTTTCTGAAAGAAATTCTCATGGTTCCAGATCTTAGGGTGCCACTTTGCCAAATGGATCGACCTTTCAGAACGAAACCGGCCCACCAAATCAAGGGCGGGCCTTTATTGATTAAAAGGGAGTCTATCACATTTTCGACGAATAGCAAGGGAATTCGACAGGAGGGGGGCAATGTTTTTACGCGAGCTGCTGATCCAGAACCGCCAATTCGCGATCGAACCGTTCGACAATCGCATCGTGCTCCGCCATCAGACGTTCCAGCTCATCGAATCGGCGGTCGATGATGCCTTGACAGGTGTGAAGCTGCCGGGAGAGCTCGGCGATGTCGGCCCCCCGGCCTGATTGGGAGGCCGCCAGTAGCGCTTCGTTGAGACCCGCCATCTCCTTTTCCCGGGCATCGATGTCGTCCTCCGCAGCCGCTATTTTCCCTTCGATGGGTTTCACCGCCCTGCCCCGCCGGGTGAGGATCTCGGAGCGCTTTCGCCGAAGCTCCCGGCGGGGCAGCCGGGTGCCTGTCGGGGTCTCCTCAGGCTCGTCGGCCTCCGGATTGCAGGGCGCCTCCGGTGCGTCTTCCCAGCCGTTTGATTCGAGAAATCGTCCGTAGCCATCCTCCATCACCGTAACCCCGCTGTCCTTGAAGACAATGAGCTTGTCCGCAAGCGCATGCAGAAACATCTCGTTGTGGGTCACCATGATCACGGCTCCCGGGAAATTGTCCAGTGCGGCGAGGAGCGCATCACAGGAATCCATATCCAGGTGGTTGGTGGGTTCATCGAGCAGCAGCAGGTTGGTGGGCGTGACGAGGAGCTTCCCCAGCATCACCCGGCTCTTTTCGCCTCCCGAGAGGACCGATACCTTCTTCAAGGCCTTGTCCCCTTCGAACATCATGGCGCCGCAGATGTTGCGGGCCAGCTGACGGTCCACATGATCAGCGGCATAGAGGATTTCCTCCTCCACCGTTCGGGAAGGCACCAGAGAAGCTTTATTGGTTTGCCCGTAGTATCCCCTGACCACCACCGGATGGTACTGGATCTCACCCAGGGGGGGGGACAGGGCGCCCGTCAAAAGCTTGATGAGGGTCGTTTTCCCCTTGCCGTTTTTGCCGATGATGCAGACCCGTTCGCCTGCCCCCACGGAGAAGGAAAGGCTCTGGAACAGGGGTGGCGCCGAATCGTAGCCAAAGGTCAGGTCCTCGACTCTCAGGACCTGCTTGGCCGGGAAGTGTTCGTAGGTGAAGGAAAAATCCAGGGCATTGATGGCTTCGAGCTTGTCGCGTTTTTCCATTCTGGCCAGGGTCTTGACCCGGGATTGAACCAGGTTGGCCAGCCTGGCCTTGGCCCTGAAACGGGAGATGAACTGCTCGATTTCCTTTCTGCGCTTCTCGTCGTTGATACGGGTCTTTTCGTAAATTTCCTCATCCTGTGCCAGTTGGGCATAGTACTTCTCGGTGTCACCGGGAATTTTCCGGATCTTGCAGCGGTGGATGCCCAGGGTGTGGGTGACCACCTTGTCCATGAAGCCCCTGTCATGGGTGATGAGCATCAGCTCGTGGGGCCACCCGGAAAGGAACTGCTCCATCCACCGGATGGAACTGATGTCCAGATAGTTGGTGGGCTCATCCAGAAGCAACAGGTCGGGCTCGGACACCAGCACCTTGGCGAGATTGAGCCGCACCTGGTACCCGCCCGAGAATTCAGCCGGATGCCGCTGCATATCCGACCCGGAGAATCCGAGGCCGGTGAGCACCTTTTCAACCTTCCAGGCCTGATCCTTCTCCGTCTCGATGAGCCCGGTGATCCCTTCGGCCAGCACGGTATCCCGCGTGAAGGACAGATGCTGACGTACATACCCGATGCGGTAATGCCGGGGAATATGCAAGGTGCCGGCGTCCGGCTCCTCGCGGCCGGCGATGATTCGAAAAAGGGTGGTCTTGCCTTGACCGTTGCGGCCCACCAGGCCCACCCGCTCCCGGGAATTAATCTGGAAACTGGCCCCGTCGAAAAGGACCTGATTGCCGTAACTTTTAGACAGGTTTTCAATAATGAGCATCGTTATACCATCCATGGTTTTTCTGCCGGAGGGCAGAAAGCGGCGCTTCTTGAATGGGGGACAGGCGGTGCGTTCGGGGATGATCAGGGAGGAGCGATGTCCATCAGCAGTCTGATGAATCCGGCTGCATCCTTTGCCACATGATCGATACCGGCCTGGTCCTGGAACTGGGGATCGATGCGGAATACCGGCCCGCCGGCGATAATCTTGATCGACCTGGGCAGGTGATGTCGAAGTTCGATCAGCGACCCCAGCGTGTCGAACTGGAGCACCGTGATGCCCAGATAATCGGCCCTGAATGCCTCGCAGGCCGGGACGATCTGTTGCCAGGTCTGCAGCAGCCCGATGAATCCGGTTTCAAGACCCATGGCGGCCGCGTACCTGAGGATCAGCTGGATGCCATGGCCCCATCCGTCGTCCATGGTGACCCCCAGCATCCGGGGAGGCCGTTGCCAAAGACCATCGATGCCTCTGTCATGCCGCCATGACATGAGGGATCGGGCCGTTTCATCCAGGGTTGCCCGTGCCGGCAGGCCCGAGACCTGCCACTGCTTGAGGAGCCCCTCGATTCTGTTTCGCAGCGCCGTTCGGGAGGACGGCGATGTCCCGGGTCCTTGCGTCATCGGAAGGGAATTCCCGCAGCCACCGTTCTCAGGTGGACCTTTCCATTCCGCACTGGCTGCATTCGGCACCGCCGGCGGCATTACTCGCTCCGCAGGTGCTGCAGGTCCAGGCGTCGGACGATTCCAGAGCCTCTGCTTTCGAAGATCCCCCAGGGATTGCGCTGCGGATGATAAGTACTACGGAGATAGCCATAGCAGCGGTGATGGCCAGTGTCAGGGTCGAAATCGGCAGCGCGTCCATAATGTCTCCCTTTGATTTCAATATTATAAAGCCTATTGAAGTGTTTTTCTAATATATTCAGGGAGAGCTGTCAAGATGGGAGCAAGTTTTCCCCGGGCAGGTTGATGCGCTACCTGGGATCGTATCTTTCCGATCTGGAGGAGAACACCGCTCGCTTCTCCCATGGGCCGCACCGGTTGCACCAGATCCAGCGCATCAAGGCGGATCTCTTTCAGCACTTGCGCCGTATGGACCGGACAGATTAAACCATTTTGACCACGGAGCCGGTTTTCTCCAGATATACCGATGCCAGGAATATGGTTGCCAGGGGAAAGGTGAACAGGCTGCCCACGAGAACCACTGAACTGCCGATGGCGTTGAGGCCCAGGTAGATCACCACCACCAGTACATGGTCCATCACCTCCCCGCTCATGGCCAACCGGTAGCTCTCCTTTATGGCGTCCATGAGTTGCATCTCCTTGTCCGTCATCAACGGGACGAGGTAGAGACAGCAGAAACTCAGCGCCAGAATCACCAGGATGCCAGGCAGCAGCAGCATGGCGAAACCGATCCAGACGGCGATGGTGGAGACAAGGCCGAATCCCAGCAGAGGCAGGAACAGGCGCATCTGGGAAAAGATATCCTGGATTTTTGGTTCCCGTCCTTCGCGTACCAGCAAAATGGCGGCTTGAATGAAACCGGCCGTGGCGACGGGGGCAAGTATCCCCAAGGTGAGGCAGCCTACGACCCCTAGTATCAGGGTCATGATAATCAGGGGAATGATATTGGCCAGGGTGAGTGTCCAGGCTGTTTCCAAATGCCGCTTAAAGTCCATGTTCCCTCCAGTTGTCGATGCTGCGGTTGAGCCAGTAGTCAATCAGGAAATCGATGCTCTCTTATCAATGTGTCGATGGCGAGCCGTTTGGGCCCGTTATCGTGGAATTTCTCCCTCAATTCAAAAAGTGCCTCAAATCCATCCTCGATGGTATTGTAATAAAAATCCATGGCCAGGTCGGTGAAGCGCTCTATGGCCTCCTCCAGGGTGCAGGCGAGGGTGTATCGGTCGATCACCTCCGATAGCATCCCTTGATGCTCATGGAAGAAGGCCAGATCATGCAGCAGAGATTTGTCCGTTGGAAACCTGTCGAGGCCCCGGCGGAGCAGGCCTCTCAGGGCCGGATTGGCCTGCCGGAAATACCGCCTGAAAAGGGGAAAGTTGGGGCTTGGAGCCGATTTTTCGGTGAGATAGGCCTCCAGAACGGCATCGCTTATCTTGACATGTCCATCGAAAAAGGCCATCAGGAATTCCTGGTTCAGGTTTTCCGGAGCTGCGTTTCTCTCCTCCTGGATTTCATCCTCATCGAACCCGTCGTCTATCCATCGGAAATCCCCCTGGCCCGCCCGATCCATGGGGATATCCGTTTGCTCTTCCAGAACCTTTTTGATGAGTTCGGATACCCGGGTGTTTCTCAGGCTTCGGTACTCCCCAAATATGGCTTTCGTCGACTTTTTGCTGCTCATATCCCATTGCATCCGTTTCCGGCGGGCTTTCTGTTTAAAACTCTTCCTCGAAACACATTTCCAGAATTACCTCCCCATAGTCCGTGGTGCAGGCAATCCCCAGGATGGCAACGTCCGAGGCATGGGGAATGGGCTGGTCACGTCCCATGATGACCTGGGACAGAGAGGCCTTGAGTCCCTTTCCGGTCATCTCGAAGAGCTGGCTCGCCTGGCCGGAAATCATGTTGGTTATTTCGCCCAAGGCGTCCTTTATATCCTCGTTTAGCTCGGTTATGGGCTCTCCCAGCATTTTGGAGACGACCGCGGTAATGCAGCCGCCTGGGAAGCTAATGGAGAAGGTTCCGGGTGTATCCCCCTCCAGCGCAATGACACTGGTGACATCCCCCCTTGCCCTGGTATCCGTTTTAAGGAAGGGCTTTTGAACGGTCATGGACAATGCGCCGACCTTTTCGAGGATATCGACTGTTGCCTGGATCATGGGATTGATGATGTTGGCATCCATCTTTCGGCTTGGGCAAAGGGTGTCAGTGGCACTTCGATAAAGCGGCGCCGCTACGCTTATCAAACCGCCGTGTTTAAATATCCATACTATGAATCCAGGGCAAGAGTTGTCAACCGAATAGTTCTATTCCGGATGCTCCGGTACTCCCAATTTTTTCAGAAGCATCGCCAATGGGCAGAATTTTGAAATTCCATACTGGAACAAATTCGCACCGACAAACGCGGTGAAAAAGAGCCAGTAGGGATGGACCCATACCCCAAGCGCAAGACTTCCTAGAATAAAGAGCCCAGCGATGATGTGCACCCAATCTGTGACGACCATGGTCTTTCCTCCTTTGCCCCAGGGGGAAACCGCCGCTGCCGGCCATCTGGCAATGGCATGCAGATGAACACGAACCATCCCTTTCATTTTAGCACAAACCATTTGTTTGAAAAACAGGAAAGGAGAAATGCAGGGGGGGTATTACCTAATACGCACCGCCTTTTCCATTTCCTCTTCCTGCATTTTGCAGGAAATGCATTTGGTGGTTACCGGTCGCGCCTGCAAGCGTTGAAAGGAGATCTCCTCGCCGCAGGATTCACAAATACCGTAAGAGCCCTCTTCGATGGCTTCCAGGGCTGTCTGGATTTTACCGATGAGCCGGCTCTCTCTGTCCCTAATTCTGAACAGGCGGCTTTGATCTTCGTCATAGGCGGCTCGATCCAGCGGATCGCTCATGGCGGATTCCTGAGAGCGAATCCCTATGATGGTCACTTCGCCATGGGAGAGGAGTTCCCTGAGTTGGTTGCGAAGCATATCCTCCAGATAATTTATTTGCTTTTTCTTCATCAGGCCTGTGCCCCCGGGGCGAGACGAATGGGTCGCATCGCCGGTGTTGATGTGGTCCTCTGGCCGCCTTGGCTACGGTTTCAGCGCGGCATGCGGCCTTCCTTGTTGTTGATTCAAAAAGAGCAATCATCGTGCCACCATCAGGGGGATGACGACGATTAGAGTCTTGCCCTTTCAGTCTGAGAATGTGTCTCTCACAATTCAACTTTTTTTATAATTTGGGGCGGAATTGCCGGTTCTTGTTTGGTGCTGAAAGGAATCCAGAGTTCCTAAAAACTTGCCGCCGCTGCCCCCTATTTTCTTTTCTTCCTCAAAAAAAGTTGTTAAAGAGGGGCCCTAAGCCGATAACACCGCTCCTGCAATGTTCTCAAGCCCGGAGATGACAAATGCACAGCATTCTGATTATTTCAACGGATTCCAACTCCGCAGGAATCATCGGTTCCGCTTTGGGGGAGGGCAACCATGTGGACCAGGTATCCGACGTGGAGGGGGCTTTCCGCCGCCTTTATCAGAAACGACATGACCTAGTATTCTTTGACCTTCAAACCGTGATGCCAGATTTTTCCTCTCAGGGGGTGAGCGACATACTGACACCGTTCAATCGGGAATTCCCGTTGATTCAGATGATTGTCATGTGCCCCCAGAGCATGATCCGCCAGGCTGTCATGGCGGTAAAGGCCGGAGCTTATGATTATCTAAGCTATCCGCTGGAGGCAAACGAAATCAAGTATGTCGTAGAAAATACAAAAGCCTCGGTGCTGATTCAGTCTGAGCTCGACTACCTCCGGGAACAGTTTTGGAAGGCCGAAGCCCTTGACTTCGTCCGGACCCAAAACGAGCATATGCGTTCCGTCTTCAATAAAATCCAGTCTGTTGCGCCCACAAAAACCCCTGTCCTCATCATGGGGGAGACTGGCACGGGAAAGGGGCTCCTGGCAAAACTGATCCATCGGCACAGCAACCGCGGGGATGCCCAGTTTATCAGTGTCCATTGCGGGGCCATCCCCGATACGCTGCTTGAAAGCGAGCTGTTTGGCCACGAGAGGGGGGCCTTCACCGGTGCCTCCCGGAGGAAGCTTGGCAAATTTGAAATTGCCAGCAGCGGTTCGATCTTTCTGGACGAAATCGGCACCATCACGCCATCGGCCCAGATCAAACTTCTTCAGGTGCTGCAGGACGGCACCTACAGCCGGGTGGGCGGTGAGAGTGTATTGAAGACCAACGCCCGGGTAATATCCGCCTCCAATACGGATTTGAACAAAATGACCCTGGAGGGGCTCTTCAGAAAGGATCTCTATTACCGGCTGAACGTGTTTCCCATTGAAATACCGCCGTTACGGGATCGTATCGAGGATATCCCCTTATTGACCGGCTTTTTTCTCAGGAAGTTAAATCAGGAGTTCCAGAAGGGGATTCTCGGCATTCATCCGCAGGTTATCCAGGCCTTTCATCAGTATGCCTGGCCCGGCAACATCCGGGAGTTGGAGAATTTGATGGAGCGCGCATATATCCTGGAGCTCTCCGATCAGCTCACCCCGGACAGCTTCCCCAAGGAGCTTTTTGAATATGGCGAGCGCGCACCGCTCTTTTCCGTGGATGATTCCCTGCCCCTGGCCGAGGCCAGACGGCTGGCGGTGGACAGGTTCGAGCGGCAGTACCTGAAGTCGTTGATGGCAAGGAATCACGGGAAAATCAATAGGTCAGCGCAGGAGGCGGGCATCACCACCCGGCAGTTGCACAAGCTGATGGTCCGTTACGGCCTCAGAAAGGAGGACTTCAAACCCTGATTCGGCTGTGCCGGAAGTTTCAAGTTTTGTTGGTACGCCGTTTGCTTTTGCAAAGACGCGGATGGATCACGGGCGGCAATTTCCCAGAAGGATGAATCCGCAAAATGCATAGAACGAATGGATCGGCGGCAAGTGAATACAGGGAGGTGATCGGTATCCTCATCCCCAGTGCCTGGGATGCCGATGGCAGGGCAACCGCATGGGCGATATCGGCTTACAACGAGAAGGTGTATCTCATCGACGCGGAAAACGAGATGGGCCGGCAGATGGGAGATTTTTTGGGCGCCAAGATAAAGGCCTCTGGTTTTATCATAAAGACCAACGAATCTGCCACCACCCTGACGGTGATGGATTATGAAATCGTGGAGGATTCTTACCAGTAAAGAAAATCGCCCGCAGTCCTCCGGAGGGTCACGTTTTCACGCAGTTCCTGCCCGCTCTTTTCGCCCGGTAGAGGGCCTTGTCCGCCGCAAGGATCACTTGAGAAGGCGTCGGCAGTGAGGGGGAGGGACCTGCCGCGCCCACACTTACGGTCACGCGTACCTGTTTGCCGGTTTTCCCGGCACCTTTCCCCCGCTGAAGGGCCGAGGCCTTTTTCCGTGATTTTGCCCGAACGGTAAAGGGGGTTTCGGAGAGCCGCCGGCGGCAGGCATCCAGATGGGGCAGCGCATCCGCCACTGATTTTCCAGGGAAAACAACCGTAAATTCCTCTCCTCCATACCGGAATGCCTGGGCGCCGCCGGACATGCTGAGCAGCTGGCTTGCCAGCAGCTTCAACACCTGATCCCCGGTCTTGTGACCATACGTATCGTTGAATTTCTTGAAGTGGTCTACATCGATCATGGCGATGGCATAGTGCCGGCCCAGAGTCCTGAGGGCCTGATTTAAGGCCCGGCGGCTGGGAACACCGGTGAGCTCATCCCGGTATGCCATGAAAAAGGACGCCTCCACCCCGGCCAGCAGGAGGATCAGTCCTGCGGCAGAAAAGAAAACGGGTGGCCCCATACCGGTTCGATCCGCTCCAAGTCCGATAAATACCGCCAGGATCGCCCCCAGCAGACCGGCCTGAAGGACGTCCTGTTTCCGGAGTCCTGAAATCATCAGGTAAAGCGCTGAGCAGGAAAGGACGATAAACACAGGATCCCACGGAAGGGATGGATGAAAGGAAAACAGCTCTCCCCGCAGCCTCGCCAGAAGTGGGCTGGTGACGATCCCCTGGGGCCACAGGCTGCCCAATTGACGCATGTGTCCCATTGCTGCCACAGCCGTCGTTTGCACCACCAGGGTCATGAGCCACAGGACTGCCCACCGTGCCGGAAGCCGCCGCCAGCGCCAAACCGAAAAGAGGGGAATCTCAATTGAAACAAGACAGATCAGGAGGCGCAGGTTTCCGGGCCCCCCTCCCATTTCAGGAGCCGGCCCGTACCACCCGTGGTGGAGGGCCCCGTAGGACACCCCCAAGAGCCATGCCGACAAGAACATCCCGCTCTGATGAAAGCGCCACCCCAGCAGCAGGGCAGCGCCAAGGAATACATAGGGCAGTTGGGGCAATAGGATGGTAATCACCTCCAACTGCCCATCGCCGTGGGGCGGATAGGCCCATCCACCGCCCATCAGAACGGCCGCGGCCAACACCGCCGCGGGCATGATAAAGGGGAAAAACGCTCGAATATAGAGTCTCATCGGTGTAATCCGTTTCTTTAAATTCCCTTATTCTGTCAGCGGGTTATGGCGTATCCTGCCCGGTATGTCAATGCGTTAGGGAAACTATCGGCCGTCCGGAGGCATCTTACGGTCACTTGACGCTGTTGCGTGTGGCGCCGAGTGCCTGGCCGATCACGGCCAGGCTTAATGAACCTTGTTCAGTTAGAATCGCTGAATAGCCAGGTTTGCGCTTTACGAGGAGTCTGTAATTTGATATTCAGAAAGGATATGCAGTCCCCACTCGGGGCAGAGGGAGAGGGAATCCCCATGGATTCCACGGCCCTCGCACCCAACCGACGAGCCAGGAGGAAAGACATCATGGCCGATAAGATTGATTCCATGGATCAGACGGTAAAACTGATGAAGGACAAGGAGGGGAAATATCTTTCCTTTTCCCTGGGGGAGGAGGAATACGGAATCGGCATCCTCAAGATCAAAGAGATCATCGGCATGATGCCTATTACCAAGGTCCCCCAAACCCCGGATTTCGTCAAGGGCGTGATCAACCTTCGCGGCAAGGTGATTCCTATCATTGACTTGAGGCAGAAATTCGGTATGGAAGGCATCGACTACACGGAACGAACCTGCATCATCGTGGTGGAGATCGACTCGGCGTCTGGAACGATCCGAATCGGGAGTATTGTGGATTCGGTTTCCGAGGTGTTGAATGTCAGGGCGGACCAGATTGAAAAGCCCCCAACCTTTGGCGTGAGTCTCAATACGAATTACATCCTGGGGATGGCCAAAATGGAAAGCGGCGTGAAAATGCTGCTTGACATAGACCGGGTCCTGGCGGCGGATGAAATCGAGGCCCTCGAAAAGGTCGGGTAGTTCCAGGAAGTCGGTTCAAGTGTTGTTCCCTCGAAGGAAGGCGTCCAGGGCTTCGATGACCACATTGGTCAGGTCGGTCTTGTTCGCCTGGGCGTACTGGCGAACCCGGGTGACGAGCTCACAGGGGATCTGGAGGCTAAGATCCTCGCAGAAAGGGCTTTTATCCATTTGAGAGTTTTGTTTCGCATCTTTTTGCATGGGGCAATCTGCTGCTCCTGTTCAGGGAATTGAATAGAGATGGTGTTCCCATATCGCGGATCGCACATTATTTCAAGATCTGCATTTTCAACCGCCAGCGATTAGTTTTTCCAACCCTGCCTCGCCGATCACCGTCACACCTAAAGACCGGGCATTGGTCAATTTCGAACCGGGGTTTTCCCCGGCGACGAGGTAATCCGTTGATTTGCTCACCGTGGCCCTGACTGTTCCGCCCAGGGCGGTAATTTTCTTTTTGGCCTCGCTCCGTGTCATTTTCGCCAGGCTGCCCGTGAGGACAAAGCGTTTTCCGGACAGGGGCAGAGCGGCGGGAGCCGCCCCTGCCCCATAGACGATGCATACGCCCCGCTGCATGAGACGGCTCAGCAGGTCCCTGTTTTCGGGCTGGGCAAAAAAAACAGCCAGGCTTCTGGCGATGGTGGTCCCGATGCCCTCGACGGCGGTCAGTTCCGGCTCGGTGGCGGACGCCAAACGGTCCAGGGAGGCGAAGTGACGTGTCAGGATTGCGGCCACGTTTTCCCCCACGTACCGGATACCCAGGGCAAAGAGGAAGCGATCGAAGGGGATTTTCCGGCTTTTCTCGATTGCCTGAACCAGATTGTCCGCTGATTTCTCGCCCATCCGCTCTAGCGCCGCCAGGCTCTTGCGATCCAGCGCGAACAGGTCCGCGCTGGAGCCGATGAGCCCCTCGTCCACCAGTTGGGCCACCAGCTTTTCCCCAAGTCCATCGATGTCAAAGGCGCCCTTGGCAGCAAAGTGCCGAATGCGCTCCTTCAGTTGGGCCGGGCAGGCGGCGTTGAGGCACCGGGTGGCCGCCTCCAGATAGCTTCCCGCCTCGGACTGTTCCCGGAGGGTACCGGCGCCGCAAACCGGACATGCCTGCGGCATCCGAAAGATCCGCTCCCGGCCCGTCCGGGCGGAGGATACCGATTTCACGACCTTGGGAATGACGTCCCCAGCGCGCTCCACAAAAACCCTGTCGCCGATTCGAATGTCCTTTTGGGCGATTTCATCCTCATTGTGAAGGGTTGCCCGGCTCACCGTAACGCCGCCCACCTTCACCGGCTCGAGGATGGCCACAGGGGTTAGAACGCCGGTGCGGCCCACCTGAATCTCGATGTCCAGCAGACGGGTGGTTTCCTGAACCGCCTTGAATTTGTAGGCGATGGCCCATCTGGGGCTGCGGGATTTTTCGCCCAGGCGCTCCCGAAGCGCCAGATCATCCACCTTGACCACGAGGCCATCGATTTCATAGGGCAGCCGGTCACGGTCCGCCTCCAGCTCCCTATGGAAGGCGAGGACCTCCGCGATCGGAATTCTCGGCCGGATGCGGGGGTTGACCTTGAATCCAAGGCGCTTTAGCGCGCGCAGCAGGTCCCAGTGGGAATGGGCGGCGAGCCCCTCTGTGCGTCCCACCCCGTAGACGAAGAGATCCAGGGGGCGGCTGGCTGTGATTCTGGAGTCCAGCTGGCGGAGTGATCCGGCGGCGGCGTTCCTGGGATTGGCAAAGACCGGTTGGCCATGGCCCTGACGCAGGGCGTTGAGTTCCCGGAAACCGGCACGGTGCATGAAGACCTCTCCCCGGACCTCCAGCAGGGCCGGGACGGACCCGTCCGCTCCCGGCTGCAGGAGCAGGGGAACGGTCCGGATGGTGCGGACGTTGTCCGTGATGACCTCGCCGTGAATGCCGTCTCCCCGGGTGGTAGCCAGGACCAGCCTGCCGCCTTCATAGACGATTTCAACGGCAATGCCGTCCAGTTTGGGCTCCGCCGTATAGAGAAGGGGCACCTGACTCTCCAGGAGCCTTCGCACCCGCTGATCGAAGTCCAGAATATCGCCGTCCTCGAACGCGTTATCGAGACTGAGCATGGGGATGGCATGGGGGGCGGAGTCGAAACTCGAAAGGGGCGGGGCGCCCACCCGGGCCGTGGGAGAATCCGGGGTCAGGAGTTGCGGATAGGCCGCTTCCAGCGCCAGAAGCTCCTGCATCAGGCGGTCATAGGCCGCGTCGGATATTTCGGGGTCATCCAGTACATAGTAACGATGATTGTGGCGGTGGAGTTCCCGGCGAAGCTGTTCCACTCTTTCCACCGTTGCCGCGTCCGGCGCATTGTGGGGCGTATCCTTTTCCATGGGGGAGGTTATAGCAAAAAACTGCTGATCTCGGCATGATTTTTTTGGATCCGCCGGCAAATCCTACCGTCCATGGCCGTCTGCCGATCTCAGCATGCCCGTTTTGACAAGGAGGGCCAGAAGCATGAAAAATCCCACCAGGGTGATGAGGGCGGCCGACAGAAAGGACATTTGGTAGGCGAAGACTTGCGTCTTGCCCCAGGCCATCAGGAAATCCACCATCGGTCCTGCAATGAGGGTGCCCGCAACCCCCCAGCTGAGGAAAAAGGTGGCGTTGAACCAGCCGAACAGCCGCCCGCGCCGCGCCGGCGGGATCAGCTGGGAGGCGAGGCTGTAGGAGGCGGCCATCACGATGACATCCGAGAATCCCCTGAGCAGGTTGCTGGCATAGACCAGACCCAAGTTCAGGGTGAACGCCAGGATCAGAAGGGGGACAATGGCCGCCATTGTTCCCAGGAGCAATGCCCTGGCGTCCCCCAAGATCCTGCTGAACCACCCGGAGGCAAGGCCGGTGAGGATCATGGCCAAGGACTGGGTGTTGACGATATAGCTCACCTCATGGCTGGAGGCGGCAATCCCCGAGTCCAGCACCAGGTACTGGGTCAGGATGACGGCGATGGAGTTCCGGCCGAAGTTGATGAAGACCATCGCCAGGATGAACAACGCGAAGGCGTTTCGATATCCGCCGCCCGGATCGGTTTCGGTGCTGGCTTCCGGCGACGGGGAGGGCTCTCCGGCACCGCCTTCGGGGACAAAGGCCATGGGAATGATGGAGATCAGCATGACGCCGGCGGCAACGAACCACAGGGCGCCCTGGTCAAACCCCCAGCCGGCATATTTCAGCCCCAGACCGTCATAGAGCAGCCCGCCGATCCAGACGCCCGCCATGCGGCCCAGTCCGCCGATGCTGGTGAGCCTTCCCTGCACCTCGGTGCGTTCATGCTGGGGGTAGATGTCCGATATCAGCGCGCTCCAGCCGATGTTGGACATGGACCAGAAGATTTCGATGAACCCTAGGCCCGCAATGATGGCAACCCCTGACAGTTTGGGCGTTCCGGCGGCCCGGTAGGCATACCAGATCAGCACGGTGCCCACGGCCGCCAGGGACTCGCCGGTAATGATCAGGGTGCGCCGCAGCTGGTACTTGTCGGACAGCCGGCCCCAGATCAGGGTCTGGCTGAGAATGTTGAACACCATGGGGACAGTGGCGAACAGGGTGGTTTCCGTGACACTCAGGCCCAGAAAATGGCGCAGAAAAATGGACAGATAGGCATAGAAGAGGCCCCTGCGGAACATGGCCAGGGCCTGGAACGATGAAATGCCCAGAAATGTCTTCAGGGCTGGTTTGATGAAGGGGGGCACTCGGTAAGCTCCCTATCCCGCCCGGGCCCGGCATAAGCGGCAAACGGCTTCGCAGACGGATCTGCGTCGGTTCCTGAATCGTTTTTCCTTGAAGCCCTGCCGCCAGCTGAGATCGGCCAGACTGTCGGATACCACGAGCACGGCCCCCAAGGCCACGTCCCGGAAGGCGGCCACGGAAAACAGGGCGGATAGCTCCATCTCCACGGCCAGCGCCCCCTGGTGTTGAAACCGGAGTACCCGCTCACGGGTTTCCCGGAAAAAGCCGTCGGTGGTCCATATGTCACCGTTGTGAAAGGGGATCCTTTCGGCTTCAAGGTGTCTCGCAATTTCGCTCGTGAGATCTGCGTCTGGAAGGATCCTTTCCCCGGTTTTCCTGTCGTAGTGCAGGGATGTCCCCTCGTCGACCAGCGCGCCGGAGGGCACGATGACGTCGCCGATTTGCACCTGGGGTGAGATGCTGCCACACCACCCGAGGAACAGGCACTCCCGCGCGCCCCAGGCGATGAGCGTTTCCAGCAGCATCACGGCATAGGGGGCGCCGATCATGGGGCCGGAAAGACTCAAGGCCGCCTGCTCGCTGGTATAGAGTCTGCTGGCGATGAAGGACCGGAATCCTGTCTTTTCCATCCCCAGCTGTCCGCAAAGGACGCCAAGATCCGGCAGACTTCCGGCCATGATCGCCAGGGGCGGCAAGGGCGGGCCGCCCCTCGGGGCCGTCGGATTGATGATGGCGGGCATAGGGGTCATGGGGCCGGCGGCATCATTCCGGGCCGGCAAGGGCCGACAGTTCGTCCTTCACCTCGTCTATGATGTCGTAAAACCACAACAGGTCTTCGATGGTCATGCGGCCCGCCTTGCGCTGACTTTCCTGTCCCTTCTTGTTGACGATCACCCGAGGGCCGATTTGCACCTTCGGCTCACCTTCGGCGTACTGGTTGATGGATATCAGGAGACCGGTTTCTTCACATCGCCATTGTTTCAGTACCTTGTCTTTGTTTGGATCGAAGGGCATGGGGTTGTTCCTCCATTATACGGCTGTATAGGATGCGCCGATCAGGTCGAAATTTTCGAAAAGTCGGCAAACAGGGAGAATAGGGCCGATATCCGACCCAGCAGCGCCAGACGGTTGGCGCGGATGGCCGCATCTTCCGCCATCACCATCACCCCGTCGAAAAAGGCGTCCACCGCCTCCCGAAGGGAGGCGATCTGCCGCAAGGCCGCCTCGAACTGTCCGTTTGTCAGGCTGCCTTCCACCTGCCTGCCGACGGCTTGGTATTCCTGATACAGGTTGCCTTCACAGGGCGCCTCGAAGAGCGCCTCGTTCACGCTTTCGGGGATATCGGTTTCCGCTTTCTTGATGATATTCACCACCCGTTTGAAGGCAATGGCAAGGGGGTCGAAATCCGGCTCGGTCTTGAGCTTTTCAAGAGCGCGGACCCGGTCCCACACATCCGGTATCCGCTCCACGGAAACGGCAGTCACGGCCGACACCACATCCCTGGAGCAGCCGGCCTCCACGAGAAGCCCTGTCAGGCGGCTGCTGAAAAAGCCGGCCACTTTCTCCGCGATGGCGGCAGGGCGCTCCTCGGCCACCTCCCGGAAAAGCGCCGTGGCGGTCTTGATGAAATCCGTCAGGGAAAGGGGGAATTCCTTTTCCTGCAGAATCTGGAGGATGCCGATGCTTTGGCGGCGAAGCGCGTAGGGGTCTGCGGCGCCGGTGGGGATGAGCCCGACGCTGAAGCAGCCGCAGATGGAGTCCATCTTGTCCGCAAGAGCCACCAGGGCGCCGGGCAGGCTCCGGGGCAGGGTGCCGCCCGAGAAGCTCGGCTGGTAATGCTCCTCGATGGCGTTGGCCACGGCCTCGGGTTCGCCGGCGAGACCCGCGTACACCCGTCCCATGGTGCCCTGAAGCTTGGGAAACTCGCCCACGATCTGGCTTACCAGGTCCGCCTTGCAAAGCATGGCGGCCCGCAGGGCATGTCGTTTCACCTCCGGGTCCGCCTGGATTGCATCGGCCAGGTAAGCGGCGAGCGTGCCGATTCGGAGCACTTTGTCATGGACCGAGCCGAGTCTGGCCTGGAAGAGCACCTTATTTAACCGGTCCACCCAGGCCTCGAGGGATGTGGCCCGGTCGCTGCGGTAAAAGAAACGAGCGTCCTCCAGACGTGCGCGAAGCACGCGTTCGTGTCCCTTGGCCGAAAGGGCAGCGTCCCGGGTGGCCGTGTTGTTGACGGCGATAAAGTGCGGCAGCAGCTTTCCGGTTCCGTCCACGACGGCAAAGTATTTCTGGTGCTCCCGCATGGCGGTGATGAGGACTTCCTGTGGCAGCTCGAGAAAGCCGACATCGAAATTGCCCACCACCGGCACGGGGTATTCCACGAGGTTGGTGACGGTATCCAGAAGCGGCGGGTCGTCCAGGACCCGGCCGCCGACACCGGCGGCGGCTTTTTCGACCGCGGCGGCGATGGTCTCTTTCCGCTCGCGGATGTCCGCGATGACAAGGCCGTCACGAAGGATTTCGGTGTAGGTCTCAGGAGACGAAATGGGCAACTGTTCCCGTCGCATGATACTGTGGCCCCAGCTCCAGGTGTCGCTTTCGATGTCCCCCAGGGAAAAGCGGATCGGTTTCGTGCCGAACAGCGCCAGAAGCGATTGGATGGGTCTTGCAAAGAGGACCTGACCCTCTCCCCATCTCATGGTCTTGGGAAAGGGAATGGCACGGATGACATCTCCCAGCATGGCGGCCAGAAGGCTTTCCGTGGGGTGGCCCCCCTCGGTGGTGAGGGCGCAGACGTAGCGGCCCTTGGGGGTCTGCCTGACTTCCAGATCCCCGACGGCAAGCCCCATCTTCTCGGCGAATTTCACGGCGGCCACGGTGGGAGCGCCAACGGCGTCGAAGGCTGCTTTCTCCGGCGGCCCCAGGGTCTCGGTCCGGACCTCCGCCTGTTGTTCCTCCAGGTCCATCACGCGGATCGCCAGTCGCCGCGGGGTGCCGAAGGTTTCCGATGCGCCGTGATCGATGCGGGCCTGGGAGAGTTGTTTCAGGAGGGTTGCCTCCAGGGCGGCCAGGGCCGGCCCGATATATCCGGCGGGGATCTCTTCGGCACCGATTTCAAGCAGTAAGGGTTTCATAATCTATCCTTTGTTCAACAGGGGAAAGCCCATCTCCTCCCGCTGATGGAGGTATTTTTCCGCACAGGCCCGGGCCAGGTTGCGGATCCTTGCAATGTAGCCCGTACGTTCCGTTACGCTGATGGCGCCTCGGGCATCGAGCATATTGAAGGTATGGGAACATTTCAGGCAGTACTCGTAGGCCGGCAGTACCAGGGAGGCGGCGATGAGCTGCTTCGATTCGGCCTCGTAGGCATCGAAGAAGCCCTGGAGCTTCGCTACATCCGCCTTTTCGAAGTTGTGGGTGGATTGCTCCACCTCCTGGTGATGATGGACGTCCCCATAGGTTACCGTGTCGTTCCATTTGAGCTCGTAAACATTGTCGACCCCCTGCAGATACATGGTGATACGCTCCAGGCCATAGGTGATCTCCACGGGAATCGGGGACAGCTCGATGCTTCCAGCCAGCTGGAAATAGGTGAATTGGGTGATTTCCATGCCGTCCAGCCAGACCTCCCATCCCAGGCCCGAGGCGCCCAGCGTGGGGGATTCCCAGTCGTCCTCCACGAACCGGATATCATGGGCCAGAGGGTCGATGCCCAGCACCTTGAGACTCTCCAGGTAGAGCTGCTGCACATCCCCGGGGGACGGCTTGAGGAGTACCTGGAACTGGTAGTAGTGCTGCAGGCGGTTCGGATTGTCCCCGTACCGTCCATCCGTGGGGCGGCGGGAGGGCTGCACGTAGGCCACGGCCCAGGGCTCCGGTCCGATGGACTTGAGAAGGGTCATGGGGTGAAAGGTCCCGGCCCCCACCTCCATGTCATAGGGTTGCACGAGCAGGCACCCCTGGCGGGACCAGTAGGTCTGAAGGTTCAGGATCACATCTTGAAAATTCATATTGAAGCCCATCTTCCTTTAAAGTTTCTACCCGGACTGACAACGAATCGAGCACACTTATAATTTCCGGATCGAAATCGGGATCGGGATCGCTATCGAAATCGTGTCCGGTATTCGATCCCGATAGTCAATTGAGAGAGACAGTTTCTCAGATCGACAGTGCCGCGGTCGGCTCCTGACACCCTGCGCCCTCCCAGCTTGCGGTGGTTGCCCCCCCTACACGCGATTGCCCAGGCTGTCAATCCGGACGCCCGCGGGATCGATCGCGGTATCCAGCAGGCGGGCACCCCGCCGGGTCCCGAGGATGTCCCGCCAGAGGGGGCGCAGCCGGCTGATCCGCTCCGGTTCGCCCAGGGCCCAGATGCAGCCACCGGCGCCGGCCCCCGCGATTCTGGCGCCGCACCCGCAGGTACCGGCCGCAGTGGCCAGACGCATTCCCATATCATCCAGCACGTCCGGTGTCATCTGTCGTCGATGGGTCATTTCCCGTTCCATGGCATCGATGGCTTCCGGGAGGTCCATCCGTCCCAGAGCCGCCTGGAACCGGTGAACCTGCTTAACGATGTCCTGCCATCGGTCCCGGGTTTCTCCGGACAGGAACTGACTCACCCAGCGGCTGTTGACATCCTTGGATTCATGGGGGATGCCACAGTAGGCCACCAGCAGGCGCTCTGAAAGCGGTTTCAGGGCATCGGAATCCAGAAGGGCGGTCCGTTCAAAGGGCCGGCCCCCAGGGTCCGCCTTCCAATACCAGGCATTGACACCGCCGAAGGCGGCTGCCAGCTGATCCTGGGTGCCGCAGGGGACACCTGCCACGCTCTCTTCGAGGGCATGGGCCAGCAGCGCGATGCGCGTCCGGTCGAGGGCGGATGTCCCCTCCACGCGGACAAGGGCTGCGTCCAGTGCCGCCACCAGGGCCACAGCCGCGACAGAGGAGCCCCCCAGGGCGCTTCTGGGCGGTGAACTCGACTCGATCCGTACATGAACCCCTTCCGCCCGAAAATAGGCCGCCACCGCGAACATCAACCCCAGCGGGTGATGAAAGGGCACACTATCCAATGGAAAAGCGGCGCTGTCAAATCCTTTTGAGCTCACCTGGATCATGCCCGGCTCAAAGGGGAACAGGGTGACCCGGGTCCGAAGGCTCAGGGCCATGTTGACGGTGGCGGGGCAAAGGTAGCCCAAGGCCAAGTAGAGGGAACGGATGTCGAGGGTGCCGCCCATGTCGATCCGGCAGGGGGCGGAACTCGATATGGGCCCCGTTTGCAGAAGGCCACTCAGGGCGCCCTCCTTTCCAAAAATGCGCATTTGGGTCGTGCCTCCTTCCTCGCTTCAGTTTCTCCGAGTCCCCTCAACCGCTGCGCCAAAGGCCCTTAGCCATCCGCATGGTCCCGTATTCTCTCCAGAAAGGTAAGGCTCTTCGGCTTTTTCCCCAAATGGTAGGGCAAAAAGGTCTCCAGCAGGGTCTGAGCCTCTCTGAGTACCTGGGGCAGGCAGCGGATGCGGGCCACCTGGCTCAGGGGGACCCGTTCCATCCACTGGAGCTGGCGCACGGTGCCCTTGGTGAGGGAGAGGGTCGTAGCGGGCTGACGGGCGCATCGGCCACAGGTCATCCGCCCGGTTCTTACATCAAAGGCCAGTCGCTCTCCCACGATCTCGGCCACCCCTTGTCCGCAGACGTGGCAACGGGAAAGGGCGGGGGACAGACCCGCCAGCGAGAGAAATTTTACCTGAAAGGCCATGGACAGCACGAGAGGCGGAATCCTGCCCTCATCGAGGCTGATCAGCGCCTGGCGCAGCAGATGGTACAGGTGGAGCTGCGGTTTTCCCTCCTCGCACCACTGGGTTGCGATTTCGCCCCAGTAGCTGGCAAGGGCGGTGCGGGTCACGTCGGGCCCCAATCGGGGCAGGGCCCTGTCCAGGGTCGCCTCCTGAAGGATGGGAAGACCCGCCCGCCTGCCATCGGTCCAAACGATCTGAACCAGGGAAAAGAGCCCCAGCAGCCCCCCAAAGCGTTTGACGCTGCGTTTTGCAGATTTTCCCATGACTGTCAACTTGCCATGACTCCGGGTAAGAAAGGCGATGATGAGATCGTAATCACCGTAGTCGGTCCGGCGGAGCAAAATGGCGGGAGATGAAAACGTCGTCGGCATGAACCCCCTTCGAGCGACGGGCTACCGGCCGTGGCGCCGAGGCAGCCAAAGCGTGATCGTTTGTCCGGTTTTACCGGGTACCGGCACCTCTTTGTCATCGAACATCAGGACGACGCCCCCGGCGTTTCCGATCAGCAGATTGAAATCCCGGGTTGCCGACAGTTTGAGCTGATCCCCCGCATGCAGGGTATACTTGCGGGGCATCTTTCCATCGATAATCACCTTCATCCAGGTTTCCGCCACGGCCCTTACGGTCAGGTGATGGATCGCAACGGGCGAGACCGGTGCCATTGGGGCGGGGGGCTTCTCCTGCGCCGACGACACTGCGGCCGGCCGGTTTACCAGGGGCGGCTTTTCTATCCGGTCTGGATGGTGCATGAGGGCGGCAGGGACAAGGATCAGACAGGCCAGAACCGTCAGGCCCCCCATGATCCAGAACCAGAATCTGCGGCCGGATCGGGTCGAGTCTGTCCTGTGCCGAACCGGCCGACGATGAAGGCGACAATGGGCCTGGTACCGCTGGAGGATATCATCGGGATCGGTCCCCAGCACGCCGGCATAGGACCTCAGGAAACCCTTGACGAACACCTCATCGGGAAGTCCGGCATGATCTTCGGCCTCCAGGAACCTAAGGATGCCCCGCGTGATGCAGGTTTCCGAGGCGACCGCTTCCAGGGTGATTCCCTTTTCCTGGCGGAGCGCCTTCAGGTATCGGCCGAAGGACAGGGCATCCTCTGCCTCTGCCTGTTCATGGGTATGGCCAGGGCCGCCGGTCTTCTCGTCCATATCACTGGATAATTTTTATGTGTGCATGCTTGCGAAGGCCCTCGATCCACTCCTTCCTGCGCTTTTGGGAGAACTTCACCATCAGCTTTTTCCGGATGGTGTTCGAGACACTCGCCAAGGGAACAGGCGGTTTCTTGATGAGCTCGTTCAGGTACAGGATCTGATATCCCTGGGTGGATTCCAGGATAGGCGTGTATTGGCCCGGGGCCAGTTTCGCAACGGCGTTCTTCAATCGGGGCGCCAAGTCCTCCAGGTGAAAGCGTCCCAGTTCCCCACCGTCTGCCGCGTATTGGGGGTCCGCGAAGCGCTGGACCACCTGGGGAAAGGCTTTTCCCTGCTTCAGGGCGGCCAGGGCCGCCTTCATTTTGTCGAGCGCTGCCTGCCTTTCATCCTGCGGCGCGTAGGACGGGGCTTCGATCATGAGATGGCTTAAATCGTATTCCGTTCCTCCCTTGAACTCTTCCGCGTGATGATTGTAATAGTTTCGAATGTCGTCATCGGTGATGACGATTCGGGAATTGACTTCAATTCGTTCGATCCGGCCAATCAGGATCTGTTCCCGATAGTTGTTGCGAAACTCGGCCATGGTCATCCCCTGCTGGGCTAGGGCCTTTCGGAGCGTTTCATCGGTCAGCTGATTGATCTGCTTCATCCGTTCGATGGCCGCGTCCACATCCTTCTCGCTGACGGTCATGCCGAATCGCTTTGCCTCCTGAAGTATCAGCTTCTGGTTGATCAGGTTGTTCAAGAGGATCTGCCGCCGGTTGTAGAGGATCTTCTGGATCTGCTCCGGTGGTCGCCCCGATCGTCGCAGCTCCTCATAGAGGGGGGCGAGCATTTTGTTGAGATCCTGATAGACAATGATGTCATCGTTCACCACGGCGACAATCCGGTCGACGAGGTGGGGCTTGCTTGAAGGGAGGGGGGGGGCTGAGATCGCCGATGATGCCATAGAGGCAATGGCCAGCGCGCAAAGAAGCGCCCCTGCCGCCCATCGGGCCGCGTGACCTGCCTTGAGAGGATGAGATTGGTTTTTTTTCAATTTGGAATCCATATTTCTTTAATCCCCGAAAGCCGGAAGGCATTAGAAACATGCCGATTTTAAAGGTGGTCAGCCGTTAACATGTCGATGGATATCTTTCAACAGGTTTTTGACCATGGCCAGGGCGCCGGCCGCCTCGTTCGGCCGCAGGTTTACCTTCAGGCCCTGATCGGGCGTGAAGCGATAGCGGTCCGGATCCTTTGAAACCAGATCCACCAGTGCCAGGGGCCGCCTCTGGTGCATCTGGGAAAACTGGAGCATCAGCAGCGGGCCCTTCAAATCCAGGCGCCGCACGCCTGCCTTGATGCACAGGACCCGCATCAGAATCTTGAGGAGCAAATTGGTTGCCTCTGCCGGCGGGGCGCCGAACCGGTCCTGGAGCTCCGCCTTGAATGCAGAGATCTCCCTCGGCTCGGTCAGTTTCGACAGCCGTCTGTAGACCGCCAGACGCTGGTCGATGTTCGGGATGTAGTCCTCTGGAATATAGGCTGAGAGTGTTAAATTGATCTCTGGCTCCAGGGGTTCCGTCACCGGTTGCCCCTTGAGTTCGCTGATGGCATTTTCCATGAGTTGGAGAAACATGTCATAGCCCACCGCGGCAATGTGGCCCGACTGAGACGAGCCCAGGATGGTGCCGCCTCCGCGGATCTGCAAGTCGTTCATGGCGATCTGAAAGCCCGATCCCAGATCGCTGTGCTCCATGAGCACCTTGAGCCGTTTCCGGGCATCGGTCCCCATGACCGAATCGGGGGGAATGAAGAGGTAGGCGTAGGCCTGCTCGTCGGATCTTCCCACACGGCCGCGCAGCTGGTAGATCTGCGAAAGACCGAAACGGTCTGCCCGGTTGATGAGGATGGTGTTGGCTGTGCCGACATCCAGGCCCGATTCGATGATGGTGGTGCAGACCAGGAGATCCAGCTCCCGGTTCAGGAAGCGGAACATGACCTTTTCTAGGGTCTCCTCGGGCATTTGGCCATGGGCGATGCCCAGCCGGATCCGGGGCACCAGGTTTTGGATACGCTGGGCCATGGCCTCGATGGTGGCCACATGATTATGGACGAAAAAGATCTGCCCACCGCGGTCGAGTTCCTTTTTGATGGCCTCCGTGATGGTGACGTCATCGGGCTCGCAGACATAGGTGACGATGGGGTGACGCTGCTCGGGCGGGGTTGAAATGATGCTGATGTCCCGGATGCCCACCATGGACAGGTGCAGGGTGCGGGGGATGGGTGTGGCGGTCAGGGCCAGCACATCCACCGTGTGCCGCAGCTTTTTGAGTTTTTCCTTGTGTTTGACGCCGAAGCGCTGCTCCTCGTCCAGGACGATCAGCCCCAGATCCTTGAAGGCGATATCCTTGGAAAGGAGCCGGTGCGTGCCCACCACGATGTCGATTTTGCCGGATTTCAGGTCCTCCACGATGCGCCGCTGCTCCTTTGGGGCCCGGAAGCGGCTGAGGCATTCCACGAAAAACGGGTAACGCTCGAAACGCTCGGCGAAGGTCTTGAAGTGTTGTTCGGCAAGCACCGTGGTGGGGACCAAGACCGCCACCTGCTTGCCGCTGTTGGCTGTCAGAAAGGCGGCCCGGAGGGCCACCTCGGTTTTCCCGTATCCGACATCCCCGCACACCAGCCGGTCCATGGGCTGGTCCTGGGCCATATCCGCCAGGACCTCGTCGATGGCCTTCATCTGGTCGGAGGTCTCCTCATAGGGAAAGGCGGTCTCGAATTCCCTGAAGGTCCGGTCAAGGGCAGTGAAGGCGGTGCCTTGCTCCACCTTGCGGGCGGCGTAGAGCTTCAGCAGCTCACCGGCCATTTTCTCGGCGGAACGTTTTACCTTCTGCCGGATGCGTTCCCAGGAGGTCCCGCCGAGCTTGTCCAGTACCGGTGTGACAGCGTCAACGCCGATGTATTTCTGAATCATGTTCATCCGGTCCACCGGCAGGTAGAGCTTGTCCTTGTCCCGGTAGGTGATGAGGAGAAAGTCGTTGGTGTGGCCTTCCAGGGTCAGCTTGGTCAGTCCCTCGTACTGGCCGATGCCATGCTGCCGATGGACCACCAGGTCACTCTGCTTCAGGTCCGACAGTTCCAGGAGCTGGGTTCGGGCAGTGGTTGTTGCGGGTTTGCGTCTGCGTCGGCCACCGCCGAATATCTCGTCCTCCGTGATGGCGGCCAGTTCCGCCTCCTGCCAGACGAAGCCCCCCGAGAGCGCGCCGATGCAGATGAAAAGCCCCTCCCTGGGGCGGGCGGTCGCCGGAAAGTCCGCGCGGGGTTCCGGTTCGATCCCGTAAGGGGTCAGAAGCGCGCGCAGGCGGTCGGCCTGGGAGCGGCTGCGGCAGACGAGAAGCCGTGTCCTTCCTGCCTCACCGTGGGTGTGAATCCATTGGATCAGGGGTTCCAACAGGAATTCATCGCCCCGGGCGGCTTTCAGCGCGAGGCGCACCTCGGCGTTATCCCCGGTATGAAAGCGCATCCGGGGCCTGGTATCCGCCTGGCCAGGGGCGTCCGGATCCGCCGACGGCGTTGGCGCTGAGACAAGCCCGCCCGTGGTCAAAAAGGTTCGATTCCCCAGAATGTCCATCAATTCCTGCCAGGAAAGATAGAGGCGCTCTGGAGGGGTGCATAAGCGCGGTTCCTGGCAGGCGGTTTGATAGTGGGCCTGTACCCGCTGGTTCAGCGATTCGGCGGCCTGGCGGAGGGCCTCTGGCTCCAAAAGGATGAACAGGGTGTCGGTGGGGGTGTAATCGAAGAGGGTGTCCATTTCCGGGTATATCATGGCGGATAGACTCTCAATGCCCGGAAAGGGCCCGCTGGATTTGATCCGGTCCACCAGGGTACGGATCTGGGTGACGGGGAGATTCTGTTCGGCACCCCGTTTCCGGATTCGCTGGAGTACCTCGTCCAGGGCCTCCACGTTGAGAACGATTTCCCGCGCCGGCAGGATGATGGCCTCGTCGATGGGCTGGGTGGAACGTTGGGTGGCGGCGGAAAAGAACCGGATACTGTCCACCGTGTCGCCGAAAAATTCGATCCGGAGGGGGTCCGGATAGAGCGGTGAGAACACGTCCAGGATGCCGCCCCGGACGCAGTAGTCCCCCGGTTCCTCCACGATCATGGTGCGGGTGTACCCGCCGGCGTGTAGTTTACAGATGAGCCGTTCGCGTTCCAGAGCCTCGTGGGGCATCAGCAGTTCCGAAAAATCGTTCAGTACGGCCTTTGGCGTAAGGCGTTGCAGGAGGGCATCCACGGTGGTGATCCCGATCTGCGGAATCTGCCCCGAACTGAGGTGGTAGAGGGTGGCGATTCGCTGGGCGGCTGTTTCATTGTGATAGGACAGGTGCTGGGAGGCGATGATATTGTAGGGGGGGAAATAGAGGCACCGGTCATCGTCGCTCTCTGCAAAGAAGGCCATATCCCCCAGAAATTGTTCCGCCGCCCTGGCCGTGGGGGCAACGACGAGGACCGGCCGTCCGGCGGCCCGGAATATCCGGGTGACCAGATAGGCGCAGGGGGCACCTCCTATCCCCTGGAGGTCCATGCCGGCGTGCTCGCCCGTCAATTTATCGAGCAGGGTTTCAAAGGGATTTTTTTCTTGATTTCGCTCTTTAAACAAAGTAGGTAACCCTCTCATCGACGCCGGCGTAGCTCACTCGGTAGAGCAGCTGATTCGTAATCAGCAGGTAGGCGGTTCGATTCCGCCCGCCGGCTCCAATTCTTCGCTCTCCATCCCCTTCCGCTTTGTTATCGGACCAGATCCAGGGGATCCACCAATGTCCGGAGCCGTCGGAAGCTCGGAACCGCCTCTGTCACGCCGGTACCGTAGCATAGATCATGGGGTTGTGGAAGGCGCAGCACGTGCCTCCGCAATCAGCCCAAACCCGGTCGCTGTGAATCGAAACTCGATCCTCATCGGGCTTCCCTTGACCGAGTTCCTGCTGTCTATCGATTACGACTACGATTGCGACAACGAAAGGCTGCCCAGTGCAGTTAAAATAAATTCCCCGTGACAGGCATTGCTCAGAGCTTGACATATCCTATCTAACCGTATATTTTTAATGCTAATCTTTCATTGTAACGTAACCGAATCACTTCCTGATATAGGGCACCCAGGACATCGGGGAAAGGTTGGGGTGCCCCTGCCTGCGTGTAACGATCCAGCGGCGAGGAGAATGAATAGATGGAATTTGATGATGCCCAGCTGAAGACGGAACTCGACCAGATCATGGCTCGAATCGATGCGATTGTTAAAAAAGTTGATAGCTTGGACGACAGGACGGATCCGGATGGCCCTTTGGACGAAGGGGACGCCTCGCGCCCGGCGTCCAGGGACCGACAGGTCCCCTGAACCTGTGTATCCGACTGAGGGAGCGTCTTTTGAATGGGGTTTCGCGATATGAGCATAAGGACTAAGGACAGGAGGAGACACATGGCACTGACCAAGAATGATCTGATAGGAGCGGTGAATGATTTGGGGTTTACAAAGAAGAAGTCTGTTGACATCATAGAATCGGTGATCGAAATCATCAAATCAACGCTTGCGCAGGGCGAGGATGTGCTGGTCTCCGGTTTTGGTAAATTTTCGGTCAAGGAGAAGCGCTCTAGAAGGGGGCGCAACCCGGCTACGGGCGATGACCTGATGCTTCGGGAAAGAAAGGTGGTCACGTTCAAATGTTCGGGGAGGCTTCGGGAGAAGATAAACGGGGGACCCGGTGGTTCTCCTTGAATGAATGACGAGCTGAACCATATTCTAAACTTTTTAAAGGAGATACGCGGGTTCGATTTCTGCGGATACCGTGGCGCTATGGTGGTGCGCTGCATCAGACACCGGTTCGGGCCCACAGGGTGCGCCGGGATGGGGGAATACCTCAGGTACCTCAAGGGAACCCCCGGCGAGGTCGACGCTCTCATCGAGTCGCTGACCATCAATGTGAGCCGCTTTTTCAGGGATCCACTGACCTTTGAGTATATCGGCGAACGTCTGCTGCCGCTTCTCCTCCTTGAACAAACGAAACGGGCCGGCAGCGCCCTGCGGATGTGGTCGGCTGGCTGTTCCATGGGAGAAGAACCTTACTCCATGGCGATTTTGATCCGGGAATTTTCGGAAAAGGAGGACCTGCCGCGGGATATCGTTATTTTCGCAACGGATATTGACCGAAAGGTACTGGAAAAGGCCCGGCGAGCGTGCTATCCGCCCGAATCCGTGGCTGATGTGAAGTACCATCTGCTGAACAAATATTTTGTAAAGAAGGGTTGCAATTTTCAATTGGCCCGGCCCATCAGAGACATGGTCCTCTTTTCGGCTTACGATCTCCTCGACAAACGAAGTTACGCCCCTCCCGAGAGCATATTCGGCGGATTCGATCTGGTGCTGTGTCGTAATGTCTTGATTTATTTCAATGCCAAGTGGCAGAACCTCATATTTGACAAGCTCTACCGCTCCCTGACCCGGGGCGGATACCTGGTGCTGGGAGAGGCCGAGACGCCGCCGCTGGCGTCTTGCCACCGTTTTATAAGGAGCAGCGACTGCTGCCATATCTATCGCAGGCTCTGATGTACGGACGGCGCTAACCCCCGCAGTTGCAACACTGGGCTAACGCTTCCGGCAGCCGCGGGCTCCCGGTGCAAAGCGACACAGGCACGGAGAAGGTGATGAAGATTAGACCGGTATTCAGGACGGTCAAGGGGCGTTTGATTTTCTGGTTTCTGCTGGTAACCCTGACACCCCTGGTCATAGCGGCCGGGGTGGTTTCCATTCAGCGTTCCCAGGTGATCAAGGCCAATGTGATCTCCAGGCTGACGGCGATCCGCGATCTCAAGGTAGATCAACTGACCCAGTGGATCGACGAAAAAATCAGCGATGTGAAGATGATTTCCCAGAGCCAGCGGCTCCTGGCCGCAACGGGGGTATTCCAGAAATCGCGCCTATCCAAGGCGGATCACCAAACCCTCCAGGGGGCTTCGGCCCTCTTGGATCAGTACCTGGAGGTCCACCCGGAGTACGAGGAAGCTTTCATCATCAATCCCGTTTCCGGTGATGTGGCACTGTCCACGGACAGAACGCAAATCGGCACCAACGAATCCCAGAATCCCTCCTTCACTGAAGTCATGCGGACCGGTCGCGTGTTCATCCGGAGCATCTATTACTCTCCACAGCTTCACCAGCCCACCATGGCCTTTTCCACTCCCCTTCGCGGGCGTCACAGGGGCGGCGTTTCCGGCGTATTGGTGATCCGCATCGATCTATTGCACTCCCTCTATGCCCTGCTCCTGGACCGGTCGGGCATGGGGCGGACCGGTGAGACCCTGATTGTCGACAGCAGGGGGACGGCACTGAACGAGTTGCGTTGGCATCCAGGTGCTCCCCTCAGGTTGCGGATTTCGACCCAGCCCGCCGTTATGGCCAGCCAGGGAAAAACCGGGATCATCGAGGCCGATGATTACCGGGGAGAACCGGTGATGGCCGCCTTTACCTACCTGCCGAGGCCGGGCTGGGGGTTTGTGGCCAAGCAGGACCTGCGGGAGATCGACCAGCCCATCCGCCAGATGCTGTTGCATATTTCGATCGTTTTTCTCATCTCCGCGGTGGGAGTGTCTTTCCTGGCCGTCCTCGTGGCCAATCGAATCGCCCGGCCCATACTTGAAATGGCCGACATCTCCAAAAAGATCGAGGCCGGGGACCTGTCACACCGCAATCGCAACGGGGCCGTGGACGAATTGGGTTTTCTGGCCCGCTCCATCGACGGGCTGGTGGATTCCATGGCATCCCGGATCCAGATACAGAGGGGGGTCGCGGATCTCAACGCCGTCATGATGGCCAGCGCAACCCTTCAGGATCTGGGGGACGCCCTTCTGGGAAAACTCATGGAAATCACCGGATCCCAAATGGGTGCGGTTCATCGCCTGTCCGGGGAGGGCGATCGGTTCGAGCTTCTTACCGCCGTGGGGGTCAACCCGGATCTGCTGTCCCCCTTTGCCGCCACCTTTTCAGAGGGGGAACTCGGCAGGGCCGTTGCGAGCCAGGACATCTGCCACATCCGGCGGATTCCTGGAGAGACCCTCTTTACCTTCCGGACCTTTTCCGGAACCCTTCGGCCGTCGGAAATCATGACCATCCCCGTCCGCATGGACGGCCGGGTGGTGGCCCTGGTCTCCCTGGCGAGCCTTCATCCCTACCCCGAGGTCGGCCTCGAGATTGTCCGGGAGGCCTGGTCCGGGATGAGCCTGGCCGTCTCCAACCGGATCGCCGGTGAAAAGACCGAGCGGCTGGCCACCGAGCTGCACGGGAAGAATCAGGAACTCGAGTCCCAGGCCGAGGAACTCCGTTCCATCTCCGAGGAGCTGCGCGAGCGTTCGGAAACCCTCCAGAAGCAGAATGTGGAGCTGGAAAACCAGAAGGTTCAGGTGGAGGAGGCCAATCGCATGAAGAGCGAGTTTCTCTCCAACATGAGCCACGAGCTTCGAACCCCGCTCAATTCGGTGATGGCGCTTTCCCGGGTGCTGATCTCCCAGGCCGCCGGAAAGCTGTCTGACGACGAGGTGAACTACCTGAAGGTCATCGAGCGAAACGGCAAGAATCTCTTATCCCTGATCAACGATATCCTGGATCTTGCCAAGATAGAGGCCGGCAGGATCAGCTTGCGCCCCACGCGGTTCTCCGTGGCCGCCACCATCGAGACGATCCTGGAGCGTCTGGCCCCCATCGCCGAGGAAAAGGGCCTGACAATTACCCGGCAGATCGAAGAGCACCTGCCGAAAATCGAGAGCGACGAGATCCGGGTTCATCAGATTCTCCAGAATCTCATCGGCAACGCGGTCAAATTCACCCTTCAGGGAACGGTCACCGTCGGTGCCCGGAGCGACGAGGAGGGGGTGTACATCTCGGTTGCCGATACGGGGATCGGGATACCTGCAGCGGAGCTTCCAAATATTTTCAAAGAGTTCAAACAGATAGATGGGACAAGCGCCAGGGCCTTTGAGGGAACGGGGCTGGGGCTCGCCATTGCCTACAAGTCCGCCAGGTTGATCGCCGGGGATCTGACGGTGCAGAGCACCCTGGGAAGCGGCTCCACTTTCAGCCTGGCCCTGCCGCTCCGGTGGCAGGAGACGGTCCCCTCAGCGGTGCCTGAGACCCCCCGGTTGCCCGGCATGCAGCCCCCGGCCGCCGGGACGATCCTGGTGGTGGATGATGAACCGGAGGATTCGTCCCTGATCGCCGACGTTCTGTCCTCAGAGGGCTATCATGCCATTTGCGCCGCTTCCGGCGCGCAGGCCCTAAGGATGGCGAAAGACCACTATCCCAACGCCATCATTCTCGATGTCATCATGCCCGAGATGGACGGCTGGGAGGTGCTTCAACAGTTGAAGGCGGCGCCCGCCACCAGTGAAATCCCGGTCATCGTCATCTCCAAGGTGGATGGCAGGGAGACCGGTTTAGCCATGGGCGCCATCGGTTATATGCAAAAACCGCTAAGCCGAGAGGCCTTGATGTCTGAGATCCGAAGCCTCGTGCCCCCGCTTACTGTCGCTGAGGCGGATGAGGCGTCCTCCCAGGCTGGTCGAAGGATCCTGGTGGTGGAGGACAACGAAGTTGCCATGGCCCAGGTGAAACATGTGTTGGAAATGGCGGGGTATGCCGTGGATACGGCCCGGGGGGGGCAGGCGGCGCTGGATTACTTCCGGCACACCATTCCCGACGGCATCGTCCTGGATCTCATGATGCCGGAGATAGACGGCTTCCAGGTCCTGGAATCCATCCGATCCCGTGAGGCCACATCCGAGGTGCCGGTATTGGTCCTTACGGCCAAGGATCTTCGGCCGGAAGAGTTGAAGCGACTCAGGGGCAACCACATCAAGCAGCTGGTTCAGAAAGGAGATGTGGCCAGGGAGCGGCTCCTTTCCAGGATCCGGCTGATGCTCGAGGGGGGGGACGGGGTGCCGCCGGAAAGAGAGACCCCTGAGAGACCCGCCGAGAGCGTTACAGGGGCTCTCCCGTCTGGGGGATCCCTGCCTCCCAGCGTCCTGGTGGTGGAGGACCACGCTGACAGCATGACGAGCATCCGGGCCCTGCTGGGAGATCGATATCGGATGCTGGAGGCGACGGACGGTGAAAAGGGGTTGGAAATGGCGCTTTCCGGAGTCGCAGACCTTATTCTGCTGGATATTTCCCTTCCCAAAATGGACGGGATGAGCGTGGTCAGGGGAATCAAGGCCGATGAGCGGGGCCGCCACATTCCTGTCATCGCGCTGACGGCCAGTGCCATGAAGGGAGACCGGGAGCGGATTCTTGCGGCCGGATGCGACGACTATATCGCCAAGCCGGTCGATCCACAGGAACTGGTGCGGAGAATCGATCATTGGATTGGCCGCTGAGGAGCGGATCAGGAGCGACGTCCATGGCGCTTATACTGGCAGTCGATGACAAGGAGGATAACCTGCTGACCCTGTCGGCCGTGCTGAAGAGCCGGCTTGCCGGGTGCGAGGTGATCACCGCCCTCTCGGGTCAGGAGGGCCTTGCCAAGGCTAGGGCACATCAGCCGGACACAATCGTGCTGGATATCAAGATGCCGGGGATCGATGGGTATGAGGTCTGCAAGCGGCTCAAACAGGACAATCGGACCCAACATATTCCGGTCATTATGATATCGGCCATCCGGAAGGAGTCCGAAGATCTGGTCAAGGGACTCGCCTGCGGCGCTGACGCCTACCTGGCCAAGCCCATCGATGAGCTGGTGCTGATCGCCCAGGTCAACACCGCCCTGAGGATCAAACGGGCCGAGGAGTCCCTCCGCAGGGAGAGGGACAGGCTCGAAGACATGGTCCGGGAGCGCACCGCGGCCCTTCTGACGGCTAACCGGGAGTTGCGAAAGGAGGTGGAGAGCCGCACGCGCACCGAGGCGGCCCTGCGGGAATCAGAGGCACGGTTTTTCGATATTTCCCACAGCATGGCCGACTGGATCTGGGAGATGGACCAGGACGGGCTCTATACCTATGTGAGTGAGGGGGTGGAGCGCATTCTCGGGTACACCCGCCGGGAGATGCTCGGCAGAGCGTTTTTTGACTTCATGCCCGAGGCTGAGGCGGCCCGGGTCCGGGGCATGTATGCCACCATCCGGAAGAGGGGAGGGAAAATCGGGCAGTTGGAGCACGGGTTCGTTAAAAAGGACGGCAGCCAGGTGCTCCTCGTGAAAAACGGCATTCCGGTCTTCGATGGCCATGGGCACCTGACCGGGTATCGGGGCGTGGACGGGGACATCACGGAAAAGCGGGCCCTGGAGCAGGAAAAGGCCCAAATGGAACGCCAGCTTCACCTGGCCCAGCGGCTCGAGGCCATCGGCACCCTGGCGGGGGGTATTGCACATGATTTCAACAATATTCTGGCGGCGGTGTTGGGATATACGGAGCTGGCGCTGGATGAGGTGCCTGTGGGCGGCGCCCTTGAAAGAAACTTGAGGGAGGTTTACACCGCCGGCAAGCGGGCCAGGGATCTGGTCAAGCAGATTCTGACCTTTGCAAGGCAGGCGGACGAGGAAATCAAGCCCATCCGGATCGACACCATTGCCAAGGAGGTGATGAAGCTCCTTCGCTCTTCCATACCGGCCACCATCGACATTCGGCACCATATCGAAAGTGATTCCCTGATCATGGGGAACCCGACCCAGGTGCATCAGATCTTCATGAACCTTTGCACCAATGCCGCCTATGCCATGGATGCCGACGGCGGCATTCTTCTCGTGAGCCTGGTGGACGAGGTCCTCGATACCGAAGCGGCCGGGCGGCATGAGGGCCTCCACCCCGGCGCCTATGTGCGACTTTCCGTATCGGATACGGGAACGGGCATCCCCGAGGAGATCATCGATTCCATATTCGAGCCCTACTTCACCACCAAGGGGATCGAGCAGGGCACGGGCCTGGGGCTGTCGACCGTCCATGGCATCGTTGCGGATTACGGCGGCGCCATATCGGTCGACAGCCGGGTGGGAGAGGGAAGCGTTTTCAATGTCTACTTCCCCATTATCAAGCGGTGTGCGAATCCGGAGTCCTGCAGGGACGAGGTATCCCCCTCCGGGGCCGAGCGGATTTTGCTGGTCGACGACGAAATGGCCATATTGGAGGTGGTCAGTGAAATCCTGGAGCGCCTGGGATATACCGTGACCCCCTGCACCGGCAGCAAGGAGGCCCTGGCCCTGTTTCGGGCCTCGCCCCACGCCTTCGACCTGGTGATAACGGATATGACCATGCCGGGCATGACCGGCGACCGGCTGGCCGAGGCCCTAATGAAGGTCAGGCCGGATATCCCGATTATTCTTTGCACCGGTTACAGCGGCAAAATGGATGACGAACAGGCTGGAAAACTCGGCATCAAGGCCTTCGCCTACAAGCCGCTGGTCAAAAGGGATCTGGCCCTGACGGTACGGCGGGTATTGGACGATTCCCGGGCACTCATGCGAGTCTTCAAGGCTTAGCAATCCCTCAGCACATCGATCATGCTGTAGACCCGGGGGGATGCCTTTTCCCGGATCTTTTTTTCCAGGAACACGAGGGCATCGAGCGTCCCCAGGGCGTAGACCTTCCTGCCGTTGACGTTGTGGGTGAAGGAGAAGGTGACGCTTTGATCCTCGGAGACGAGGGTATAGGTGTGCCAGGCATGCCCCTTGAGGTATGCCTCGGGGATCCCCCACTGCGTTCTTTGACGTTCCGGGTCCCTCTCCATTAGGATCCCGCTGGCGTCGAAGGAAACCCCCATTCGATTGAAATATTGAACCATCGCCTTGGCCGTGCCGCTGGTGTCGGCCTTCCCCTCCTGATGGCTCTCGCGGATTTCAAGGGAGTAACCCGAAAAGAGGCCGGGAAACTCCCGGGCCCCATACGCCATGATGGCCTGGAACCCCACGATCTGCTTGGCCATATTGGGCGCGATCACCGCAGGCAGTGCGGCGGCGTTGACCGTTTCTATCAGCCGATCGCGGTCTCCGCCCGTTGTGCCCATGACAAAGGGCAGCCGGTGCCTGCCATAGAACTCCGCGTTTGAGTGGACCGCGCTGGGATGGGTGTAGTCCACACTCAGGAAATCCTTGAAGTCGGATTTGATGCGTGCGATTTCCCGCTCCCTAGTTTCGGGCCGGACCAGCCTGATGGTGAGGCCGGCAACCGTGCAGTCGGGTTGCTCGATCTCCGGACCCGTAAGAGAGTAAGGGACCAGTTCGAAGCGCGAGTCGGCCAGCACATGCTCGGCCACCATTGCGGCGACGTTGCCGGGCAGTCCGTTTACCATTACCTTGATCGTCGGCATGCTTACCTCCATCGTTGGTGCACGTTAGGAACCGATGGCCCCCAGCACCCGTCTCAAAGGGGCGAGGGGCTCGGCATCCAATTGTCGGAGCCCCTCGCTCAGGGTGATCAGCGCCGCCGGAATGTGGGCGGCAAAGCCCGGCTTGTTCTTGACTTGGCTCAGATAGGCGAAGGCACCCAGGATCTGCAGATTACGGGTGACCCGGCAAAAGCGGTATCCTGTCCGGAAGCGGGCCGGATCCAGAGCAATGCGCGATTGAAATCGTTCCATGGCATAGGCCAGCAGGGTTTCGCACAGGGCGTGTGGGAGCGCCACGTAGGGGTCGATAAGAAGGGAGGCGAGATCGTACTGGAGCGGCCCCAGACGGCCCCCCTGAAAATCGATAACATGAAAGCCATCGCCGTGGACCATGATGTTCCGGGATTGAAAATCACGATGCATGAAGCCCTCCACGGCGTGGGCCAGTGCTCCTTCGGCCAGGTACTCGAAGCCGGTTCGCAGGGTATCGTAGGACACGGTCAGCCCCAGCCAACCGTTGAGAAAAGCCTCCAGGAAGTACCGGCATTCCTTTTCAAGGATGAGCTCCCGATCGTACCGGGCAGATTGAAAGGTCCATGCCGGATCGAAGCCCTCCAGGGCGCCTGTGCCCATGTCAACCATCAGATCGATGACCCGGCGGTAGGCCGAAAGGATCCGCTGTGGATCCTGCAGCCGATGGATATGGCGCTGCAGGTGCTCATCTCCCAGGTCTTGCACGAACACCATGCCGGAGAAGGCGTCGCATCCATAAATCGTGGGGACGGGGACCCCCCTTTGCTGGAGGTGTCTGCCGATATGGAGGAAGGCGTCCACCTCAGTGCGGCAGGGTTGGAGACAAATGCCGTGATCCACCATGACGAGGCTGTGACCGGCTTCCCACTGGAGCCGATGCCAGGAGCGGTCCGAGCCGTCACCGCTGAGGGGGGTGATTCGATGGGGGGATGTCGGTTTTTCACCGAAGGACCGGATGAAGGCGGCCTCGGCGGTTTCCTCCAGGTTCGTGCGGCGGTAACGCTCAAGGGTGCCCATGTCCCGCCACCGGGCGTCCCGGGCGATGAAAGCCCTTGGGGGTGTTTTCGCCCCAATGAGCCGCCGGTATACATCGATGCTGTGAACGAAGACGTCCTTCGGAATCAGGGGAAGGATTTGTGGATCGATTACCTGGATGCCCGTGAAGGTGAGCCGCTCGATCCCCCGGCCGTCGTCCGCTGTGAAGCCCGTGATCCGGCCCGCCTCGTCTATCCAGACAGTGTTGAATTCCGGGTCGTCGGCCAGTGCCAGGGTGACGGGTGCGTCATGGGAGGTATGATAGGCGTACACCTGTCCCAGGTCGATATCCGTGATGATGTCGCTGTTGACCACCATGAAGGGCTCAGTGTTCCAGTAATCCGCCAGGTTGCCGATGGCCCCGCCGGTTCCGAGGATGGCGGGTTCGAACCGGGTCTCCACGGAGACCGGGTACCTGTGGCCCGCGAGGTGGGATTCGATCTGATGGTGAAGATGATGGGTGTTGACCACGATGCCCGTGCATCCGGCCCGATGGAGCTGGAAGATGATCCGGTCGATCAGGGCCTCGCCGTTGATGGTAAAGAGCGGCTTTGGGATTGCGTCGGTGTAGGGTCGGAGCCGGGTCCCAAGGCCGGCGGCGAGGATCAGGGCCTTCATGGGGCCATCACATGGAGGTAGGTCCGTAACCTTTCGGCATAAAGCTCAATTTTTTCCGTATCTTCACTTCCCTTGATCCCCTCGGAATTAAAAAAGTCCCACCCGTTCTGGAAGTAGATCTTGGAGAGGGCCTCCCGTCTTTCTATCTCTCTTCCCTTATACATGCGCTGGCCCATGGCCTGGATCTTCTTCATCCGGTCCTTGGGGGTGGAGGTATTCTTAGGGGCGCTCTTCAGATAGGTCAGCACGATCCAGTAGGCTTCGATGTAAGGCTTTAACAGGTTCGAAAACAGTGCGATTTTCCGATACCCGGCGGAGGTCAGGTTGTAGGTGTCCGGCAGCGTGGCATGGGGCATCAGGATGGCCTCGTCGATGAAGGATTTTAAGACGGTCCGGACATATACCTCCGGCTCCTGTTCGGGGTCGAAGGCAAATTCGTTCTTGAACAGATTCTGGAGAAAGATGTAATTTTCCCGAAAATCGCTCGATGAGAACTGAAAGGCGTCCTTTGCCTGAATCAACAGGGCGGTGAAGGCTGCCGGGATGAAAGAGGAGATGCAATTGTTCTTGTAGTACTCGAGGTTGTGCCGCTTGCCCTCATTGACCTGGAAGAGGGGCTCGATGTCGATGGCTTCCTTTTCGGGCGTTATCTGCTCGATGAACTTTCGGTTTCGATAGATGTTGAATACATGCTTGGCCGCCTGGATGTGGTTCATCAGGAGGGTGTCGGCGATGTTGGCACGCTGGGACATGATGTGGGCCATCAGGGTTTCGATGTGGGTCAACAGCTGCGCCTTGGTGAACCGGTCGTCCGAAAAATGAAGGGCGGCGCTGGCCACCAGGGCGTGGGGTGTCACCACGGTGGCCCGATCGATGGCATGGGCGAGCTGAAGCCCGATACCTCGGCAAAGGGTGTTGAAGGTCTTCTGGGGGGCGTCTTGAAGCCGGATTTCGTTCTCCTCCAGGAGGGTTTTGAGGGAGAGGGGTTCTCCGATGCGTACATAGATGCGACCGTATTTCTTGCCCAGGGCCTTTCTGGCCCGGATCACCTGGCGCAGGTTTTCCGGTTCCTTTTTACCGCCCTCGACTTCATGCAGGTAGGACTTTTCCTCCGGAACCCGGTCGTAGCCCACGAAGATGGGTACGAAATTCATGTCCTCGCAGGCATTGTTCTTGTAAGCGTTGAGGAGGATACTCAGAAATCCCAGCCTGGGCATGACGAGTTTTCCCGTGCGGCTCCTGCCCCCCTCGATAAACAGCTCGATATTGAATCCATCCTCCAGAAGCCTGTGGATGTACTCGGCGAACACCTTTGCATAGAGTACCGCGCCCTTGAAGGAACGACGGATGGAAAAGGCGCCGGCGGCTCTGAAAAGGGGGCCCAGGGGCCAGAAAAAGAGATTCTTCCCGGCCACCACATGGGGCGGCGGCATGTTGTTGATATAAAATATGTAGGAGAGGATCAGATAATCGATATGGCTCTTGTGGCAGGGGACCAGGATCAGTGGGCCCTTGCGGGCCGCGCTCTTGATCTGGTTGAGGATATCGTTGTTGACCGAGACCCCGTCGAACATGAGCCGAAGAAAGAGCCGGACGACAAAGGCGCCCACGGCGATGACGGCATTGCTGTATTTGGCGGCGATTTCATCGATATACTCCTCCGCTTCCTTGTACACCTCGTGGATGCTCACCTCGCGTTTGCTGGCGTGCTGGGCCAGAATGTTTCTCATCCGTTCATTGGTGAGAATTCCCTCCTTCAGCTCCTCCTTGGTTTTGATGACAGGTCCGGTAATGCTCTGCCGATGTCGGTTGAACTGGACCATCAAGCGGCGGCGCAGGTGGATGGCCAGGTGATAGGAGGATAGCGGCTGGTGATTCGGTTCTTGAACGAATGTCTTGAGGTTGAGCGGGGTGGAGATTTCATAAAAGATTTTGCTCTGATTCTTGAACAGGGTGAAGAGGCGTCGAAGGTTGCCAGGCTTGGCTCCGGTGCCGAAGAGGATCTCCAGAAAGCCCGGCCTCGGCCGCGGGGCCTTGCGGTCGAAGAACATCAGGTGCGGAACGATATAGATGGGCCGGTCCATCTCCTGCTGCATTTCGATAAGGTATTGGACCGGATCGGTTTCCGCCTTGACGAACCGGCGATAAAATCCCTTCTTTTCTACAAGACTCAGAAAGGCACATTTGCCTTGGACCAGGGCGTCCCGGATGTAATGGGAGGTATACGGGTCCGGCAGGCGGCCATGCCTCAGGAAATAGTCCAGATAGGAAGACAGAATCCGGAATACGCGGGGGATGGGTTGCCAGAGGTAAATCTTGTAGCCCAGGCCGATTTCCGGAATAGGCAGCCCGTGCTCCCTGTAGCGTGAATAATAAAACAGATATTCGAAATCGCTGTGAAACTTATTGGCATAGACGAGGATGGCATCGGGATCGATTTTCTGGAGGATGGCGGTTTGCGCTGTGCTGGAGGAAATGCCTCGGTAGAACAGCTTCAGGAGAACCCTGGATGCCCACCCCATGCGTTCCGGTAACTCTCGGAAATAGTGATGGTGGGTGTTATGTAAGATCCACCCCGCAAGCCGGTTATAGATATCTCTCAGCTTTCGCACACTGGTCTTAACGATTCTGATCATATGATGTTCCGAACCCCGGCATTCCGGGGCGAAGGGTTTTTCGAGGCTGTGTCCATTCCGGCAAAAAGGATAAAAAGTATCCCCATGCGCCGAGCAAGGGCGCCATGCGCCCTGTTACCTTGTCTGGGAGATATCAGATCTGCGGCACATTTGCAAACCCTAAATGGGTGTTCTTGAAACAAAATGTGTAATAATAACTATGAATTGAACTTATATTGTGGCTTCCTTCCTCCGCCCTGCCCCCGGGGGGGCAAGGCGGGAGGAAATTTATTCTTGCACAGAAAAAATTGTTATGATACCTTTCCATAAATTTTTCGCTATTGCCGCTGGAACCACAGGCCCGGGATGACGCGCGACTCGCCCGCCCCTCCAGGGACAGAGAAGCGGTCCGACGATAGTCATGCAGGCATAAGTACCATTGAAGCTGCAAATAGATTTGAGAACTTACTAATTAAGGAGGAGTTTGGTTATGAAGACGCTTATTGGTGGTGCAGTCGCGGCCGTTTTGGGCCTCATCGGGATCTCTGTCTGGTGGAAGCCGTTTTTGAATCTGTTGGCGGGTTCGCTTCCGGCGATGCTGTTGGTGGGGGGTGGACTGGCCCTGTACCTCGGGTTCGATGAGCTGAAAGACACCTGGAAGAGCGAGAAGAAGGAGAGCGAAACGGCCGCCGAGGGTGAGGACAGCGAAAAGTATAAACAGGAGATCGATGACCTGAAAAAAGAGATTGAAACACTGAAGAGCGAAAAATCCTGACCCTGACCCTGATTTCGATTTCTTAAGAACGCCCTGCATGACACCGGATGCAGGGCGTTTTTTTATGGACTTGAAGATCGCGAAGCCTTTTGATCTTGAAGTATTCCTGTCCGGAGGCGGTCAATAAAGCAGGAACTGTTCCCGCAACCGTTCGAAACGGGCGATTTCTGGCCGCCAGGATACCTCAATTCTCTCGATGGGCTCCAGCGTCTCGATGCGCTCGCGGACTTCCCGGCTTCCCAGGATCAGGTCGATGGGCAGGCGCTCGTATTCATACTCGTAGGGCGGGGATTTCCATTTAAAATCAGATGGGTTAAGGCCAATCACCGCCCTCAGCAGCGCCAGGGAGAGCCGGTAGGGCCGGAAGCGGCCGCGATCCGTGACGTGGATTTGAAACCCCCGGCATAGGGCGCCCTGCCATTTGTTGCTGGTGGGCTCGAAACCGACGGGTCTCAAATGGGCCCCCGGCATATCAGAGGCCTTCAGCAACCCCAGGACCCTTTCCGGATTCAGAAACGGGGCACCAAAGAGCTCGAAGGGCTGGGTGGTCCCCCGGCCTTCGGACAGGCAGGTGCCCTCCCAGATGACCTGGCCCGG
>CAYOXD010000010.1:0-14649 GCA_964407825.1 uncultured Desulfobacterales bacterium
GCATCCCCCTGCAGCAACGCATCGATGTCCGACTGGGAAACAAGGCCATCGCTCTCCGTCTCCCCCTCGGACGATGCGTCCGCCGGGGCAGCCGGGGCATCCCCCTGCAGCAACGCATCGATGTCCGACTGGGAAACAAGGCCATCGCTCTCCGTCTCCCCCTCGGACGATGCGTCCGCCGGGGCAGCCGAGGCATCCCCCTGCAGCAGCGCGTCAATTTCCGACTGGGCAACAAGGCCGTCGCCCTCGGCCTCCTCCCCGGATGATTTCGGCCCGATTTCGGCGGCCTCCTTCAGCAGGGCATCGATTTCCAACTGGGAGGTATTTTCTTCCGCCGCATTTCGGGAGCCCCCCGGGGGAATCTCCAGATCGAACTCCGACGAAGGCGGCGTGTTGAAGGAGCTGTCTCCCCTCAGCAGGGCCTGTATTTCATCATTTGAAATGAGACCGAGACTGTCGTCTTCATCGAAGTCGAGGGCGTCTGCCTCTGTCACCAGGTCGGCATCGCCGAGTTCGAGTTCACCCTCCGCCTCCGCCTGCTCTTCAATAGCGGCATCCAACACCCGGTCTATATCCTCCTGGGACACGAACTGTCTTACAGGGGAAGAGTTGTTTTGCTTGGCCATGATCGTTAATCCTGCGGGTTGCTCAAGCTGTCATGTGGTAGTAGGACTTCAAACGCGCCTTGAGCTTTATCAGGGTTTGGGTATGAATCTGGCAGATCCTGGACTCGGTCAGGGACAGAACCTGACCGATTTCCTTCAGGGTCAGCTCCTCGTAATAGTAAAGGGTGATCACCGTCCGTTCCTTCTCGGTCAGGGTATCGATGGCCTTGGCCACCATCTGTTTGAGTTCCATCATGGCAACGCTCTCGGACGGATCATCCGAGCTGGCGACCCGCTCCTGGAAGGATCGTTTTCGAGTGCTGTTGCCGTCATCTGCCTTCAGGTACTCATCCAGGCTCAGGATGGAAGCGCTGTAAATACTCGAAAGCAGCTCATGGTAGCTGGACAGGGAAATCCCCAGCTCTTCGGCGACCTCCACATCCTCGGCAGGCCGCTCGTTTCGCATCTCCACGCTCCGGACCGCCGCTTCCAGCTCCTGCACCTTCTTGCGCATGGACCGGGTATACCAGTCCTTGCTACGAAGCTCATCCAGGATGGCTCCCTTGATCCGGTATTCGGCATAGGTCTTGATGTCCGTCTGTCGGGACGGGTCGTATCTGTCCACGGCGTGAATAAGGCCCATGCTTCCGGCGCTGATGAGTTCGTCGTAAAAAACGCTGGACGGAACCCGGATCGCCATGCGTCCGGCGATGTACTTGACCAGGTAGGCATACTTGATGATCAGCGCCTCCCGCGTTTTATCGTCCAGCTGCCCGGGGGGACAGGAATAGGATCTGTTGTCTATTTCCAACATGCCATATATCGTTTCATGAAAAACCTGATATTTCCGCTGGCATCCGAGGGCCGGGGACTCTCCAATAGGTCCACCACCACTTCCCTCAAACTTTTGCTCGCGCCAGCCTGAGGATAGAGGTCCACGAAGCTCCGTCTCTTGAGCACCGCATGCCGGACTTTCTCGTCCAACGGCACATATCCCAGGTACTCCAACACCACCCCGTTCAGGAACCGGTCGGTCGCTTCGCAGAGGTTCAAATAGACGTTTTTTGCCTCTCCCTCACCTTTTACCATATTCATCAGTAACTTGAAACGTTTTTCGCCATGATCCTGTGACATCACCTTGATCATGGCGTACGCGTCGGTCACGGAAGTGGGCTCAGGCGTCACCACCACAATGCATTCGTCGGCGGCCAGATTGAAATAGGTAACGTTGGAGGAGATGCCCGCGCTGGTATCGATGAGGAAAAAATCGAAATCGTCCTCCAGATGCTCAAACTCGCTCAGGAGACTGAGCTTCTGGCCGTCCGTGAGCTGGGTCAGATTGACGAAACCCGAACCTGCGGGAATGATACGCACGCCCTTGGGTCCCTCCACGATGATGTCCTCCAGGGATTTCTCTCCATTCAGCACATGACCGATATTGTAGTGGGGATTGATACCGAAGATGATGTCGATATTGGCAAGCCCCAGGTCAGCATCCAGAATCATGACCCGGTGGCCCAATTCAGTCAGCGATATGGCGAGGCCCGCAACCACGTTCGTTTTGCCGACGCCCCCCTTACCGCTGGTGACCGATATCACCCGATGATTGCCGGCGGATTCGGATACCGAATCGTCAGCCATGGAAATTCGTCGCCTGGTCCCCGTGGCCCTCTCGCTGACAATCTTTCTTAAGCTGCTTGCTTGATCCACTGTAAGTCTCCCTGTACCGGCCTGAGCCGGATGCTGATGGCCCCAAGCTGGGCGAGGCCGCTTCTATTGTCCGCCCAGCACCAAATCCAGAATTCGCCGCTTTGTTGCCCCCCGAAGATCCTCTGGCACCCGCTGCCCGTCGGCAATAAAGGACACCGGCAGCGGATACGCCATCACCTGATCAATCAGACTCCCCCGGGTGCGGGTCTCGTCCACCTTGGTGAACACATAGCTCTCGGGGGAGAGGGTGGCAAAATTCTCGGTTGCCTCGCGCATATCCTCAGGTTTCGCCGTGGCGCTTAGAACCAGGTGGCAACTCATGCCGCCACCTCCCTCGATGAGCCGACCAAGATCCCGTATACGAGCCATGTCCAGATGGCTCTGGCCGGCCGTATCCACCAGAATGACTTCCAGGTTCTCGAAATGCGAGAGGGCCTTTTGCAACTCCTCCGATGAAAAGGCGGGCAGACAGGCCAGTCCCATGATCTCCGCATAGGTACGAAGCTGGTCCACCGCGCCGATGCGATAGCTGTCCAGGGAGATGATCCCGACCCGCCTTTTCTGTTTCAGGCTCAGTTCCGCGCCCAGTTTGGCGATGGTGGTGGTTTTACCGACCCCCGTGGGGCCGATGAAGGCGGCCACCTGCCGACCACCGGTGGACGATCCGAAGGGGTCGCAGATCTCGATGTGGGAGACCATTTCCTTGATCACGGCCTTGGCTGTCTGCCTGGGTGAATTCTGCCCGGAAAAACCATCGGCCTTCTCCATGAACTGTCTCACCCGGGGCTCGGACACACCGGCCTTAACCAGCCGGGCATAGAGGTTGAGACATTCCGGATGCATCCTGAGAAAATCGGGCAACCCCCCTGCCCGATTGAACACGGTCAGCATATCCCTGATGCTCACCAGTTCCGAGTGGATATCTCCCCCCATCTCCGGCGTCGGACCGGGCCCCGGGAATCTGTCGCCCGAGTCCGCCGCGAGCCACCCCCCTTCTTTATTCTTCGGCCGTCCGATGGGAACCCGGTTCGCCGTTTCCGGCAAATCAGCACCCGCTGGCGCCGCGGTCACCTCGAACAGGTTTTTGCCGTATGGATCCCGGGGGCCCTTGACGATCCTGCGGGTATTCAAGATCAGGGCATCAGCGCCCAGTTCCGCCTTTATCCGCCCGATGGCCTCCTGGATGCTTTTCGCCTGATAGGTTTTAGCCGGCATTATTGACCCCTACCTTTCCGATGGACTGGATCCGAATGTTTGAAAAAATTTCCGCGTGTGAAATCACCATCGCCGCGGCGGCAACCGATTCGACCAGTTTGCGCAGATGCCGGCGCAGCACCGGGGACGTGAGCAAGATGGGCTGTAGATTGGTCTGGCCACATTTTGATATCTCCTGATTGACAGCCGCCATTACGGCCTCCACCGTGGAGGGATCCGTGCTGAGATAAGAACCCTGCTCCGTGTGCCGAACGGCGCTGCCGAGGTCTTCCTCGAGCCTGTGGTCCAGGGTGATGACCGGCAATACGCCCCCGGACTGGAGAAAGGGGCTGATAATGGATCTGGCCAGCTTCTGGCGAACATATTCCGTCAAGAGTTCCGGGTCCCTGCTCATGGTGCCGTAGTCCGCCAAGGTCTCCACGATCGTCAGCAGATCCCGCACCGACACCCGCTCCCGAAGCAGATTCTGGAGCACCTTCTGGACAATTCCCAGGGGCAGAATGCCGGGGACCAGCTCCTCCACCGCCTTGGGATTGGTTCGGGCAAGGTTGTCCAGCAGCTGTTGGACCTCCTGACGGCCGAGAAGATCCGGGGCGTTTTCTCGGATGATCTCGGTCAGATGCGTGGCGACCACCGTAGAGTTGTCCACCACCGTGTAGCCGGAAAATTTCGCTTCCTCCTCCCGCTCTGGCGGTATCCACAGGGCCGGCAGATGGAAGGCGGGCTCCGTGGTGGGAACCCCGTCTATCTTCTGGGCCACATCCCCCGGATCCATGGCCAGCAGATGGTTGACCATCAGTTCGCCCTGGGCCATTTCCACGCCCCTGATGACCATACGGTAGCTGGCGGGCTTCATCTTCAGGTTGTCCCGGATGTGAATGGGGGGAATGATGATCCCCATCTCGGTAGCGAACTGGCGACGGATGCCGCGAATGCGCCCCAGGAGGCTGCCATCCTGGTCCCGGTCCACCAGGGGAATGAGACCATAGCCCACCTCGAGTTCCATGGTATCCAAGGTGAGAAGATGCTCCACATCCTCTGGGTTGGCGACGGCCTCGGCCTCTTCCGCCCCGTCACTCTCGGGCAACATCTCCGATAGCGCCGCGCGCCGCCTCTGGAAAAAATACACCAACGAGCCAAGGATGAGGCTTAGCCCCATGAAGGGGACGGTCGGCAAGCCGGGGACCAGCCCGAACAGGAACACCACGAAGGAACCGATATAGATGGGCTGGGCGTTGGCAAAAATGTGCCGGCTGAATTCCTTTCCCATGCGGTCGTTGGACGCGGCCCTGGCGACAAGGATACCGGCGGAGGTGGAAATGATGAGGGCCGGAATCTGGGAGACGAGCCCGTCCCCAATGGTCAGGAGGGTGTAATTTCTTGCCGCCGTCACCATGGACATGTTCTGTTGGAACACACCGATGACGAACCCGCCGATGATATTGACCAGGGTGATGATGATGCCGGCGATGGCATCCCCGCGCACGAATTTGCTGGCCCCATCCATGGCCCCATGGAATTTGGATTCGTTCGATATCTCCTCCCGACGATTCTTGGCCTCGGTCTCGTCGATGATGCCCGCGTTGAGGTCCGCGTCGATGGCCATCTGCTTTCCGGGCATGCCGTCCAGGGCGAACCGGGCCGCCACCTCGGCGATTCGGCCCGAGCCCTTGGTGATGACGATAAAGTTGATGAGCACCAGGATGATGAAAATGATCATGCCGATCACGTAGTTCCCGCCCACGACGAAGTGGCCGAAGGCGCGGATGATGCTCCCGGCGGCGAGTTGGCCCTCGTTGCCATGCATCAGGATCAGCCGCGTGGTGGCCACATTCAGGGAAAGCCGGAAGAGGGTCAGCACCAGCAGCATGGAGGGGAAGATCGAAAAATCCAGAGGGGATTGGGCATACATCACCGTAATCAGAACGATGATGGCAATGGTGATATTCAAGGCGATAAGAAAATTGAGCAGAAAGGGTGGAATGGGCAACACCATGGCCACCAGAATGCCAATTACCGCAAGAATCATCCCAACGTCGGATGATTCACTGACCAGACCCCTTAAAATGCCTTTCGCATCAGCTTCCATAGCATCCTTCCCAACAGGGGCCGGCTGAAAAATGCCGTCCCGTTTGCCAATCTTTTGGCATCCGCCGTTAAGCGCTTGACGCCCCGACCCGGATGGGCCGCTTCCCCTTTTCCTTTCCGTCCGGCCGGTCAGCGCACGGTTTTGCCTTTCAGCTTATAAACATACGCCAGGAGCTCGGCCACGGTCTTGAAAAATTCGGAGGGAACCTGCTCTCCCACCTCTATCACTCTATACAAGTTTCGGGCCAATTCCTTGTTTTCCACAACCGGAACGCCGTGCTCGGCTGCAAGGGCCTTGATGCGTTCGGCCACATGACCGGCCCCCTTGGCAACCACCTGCGGGGCGTCCATGGACTGGGCATCGTATCGAATGGCGATGGCCAGATGGGTGGGGTTGGTCACCACCACATCGGCCTTGGGGACCTGCTGCATCATCCGCTTGCGGGCGGCCTGAATCTGGATGCTGCGAATCCGTGATTTGACATGGGGATCTCCCTCGGTCTCTTTATGCTCTTCTTTCACCTCCTGTTTGGTCATCCGCAGATCCTTCTCATACTGCCATTTCTGGTAGCTGTAATCGCCGATCGCCACCAGTATCATGATCAGGATCACCCATAGGAAAATCTTAAACATCCCCTTGAAAATGAAAAGGAATATAAAGGCGACCGGTGCGTCGCCCAAGTTCACGATATCGCTCACCTCGCCCTTGATGGCCAGGTATGCCACAGATCCGATGACGAACAACTTAATCATGGATTTGAAAAGCTCAACGAAGGACTTCAGAGAAAATAAGTTCCCTATCCCCTTGATGACGTTAAATTTATCCAGTTTAGGCGTGATGGCCTTGGAGCTGACCTGGAATCCGACCTGGAAGAGGTTGGCGGCCAGAGCCGTCACGAACACCGCCCCCATCAGGGGAAGCAGCAGTTCCATAAAGCTCATGGCGGTGCGGTTCATCAGCGCGATGCAATATCGCATGTCAAAACCGCGAATGGAGCCGAAATCCAAGTTTCGATGCAAAACGGCCAGGACCTTCGGGTAGAACAGATAGCCGAAGATATAGAGCACGCCCATGCCCACCAGCAGCACCAGGACGGAGGCGATTTCCGGACTCTTTGCGACCTTGCCCTCTTCGCGCGCTTTTTCACGGCGTCGGCCGGTCGCCTGCTCCGTTTTTTCCTGACCACTGTCATCGGCCATGGTAGCGCATCATCCTCCTCCCATCCACTGGAGCAGCGAGGTGAAAAGCGACGGGCACTGGGAAACAAAGGTCCGGGTCATAATGGCCATGATCTGGATGGTGAACCCGAAGAAGATAAGTCCGACGACGATTTTAATGGGAAAGGCCGCAACCAAGATGTTCATCTGGGGGACGAACTTGGCAGTGATCCCGAAGGCGGTGCTGGTAAACAGCAACGCCACGATGGCAGGTGAGCCCATCTGTATCGCCAGAACGAACATGTGGGCCACCAAGTGGAGCATCTGATGCAACAATCCCCTTTTCACGGCGATCACCCCCACCGGCACGATGCGGAAACTCTCCACCAGCCCGGTTATCAGGGCATGATGCCCGTTGAGGGCCAGGAAGACCATCACCAGCACCAGATTGCCGATCTGCCCCATGATGGACACCTGTGCGCCGGACTGGGGGTCCAGTACATTGATGATGCTGAAGCCCATCTGAAACCCGATCAGCTGTCCGGCCATCTCCACCGCCCCCATAAAGAGTTGGACGGAAAGCGCCAGCACCATACCCACGAAGAATTCCGATACCCCGTAGACCAGCGCCGCCGGCACCGTTTCCGGAAACCGCGCCGGGTCCACCGGCACCACCGGGGTCAGCACCAGACTCATGACAAGGGCGAGCCCGGCCTTGATCGGCCCCGGGATCATGCTGCTGGAAAACACGGGAAACAGATACATCACCACGCTGACCCGGATCAGGACCATGAGAAAGACCTTGAACTGGTCTATGGGCAGGTTTAACAGATCCATCGCCCCGTCACCCGTCACCTGATGATAAGCGGTATCTGTGAAATTACGTGCTCGGTGAAGGCCATCATCTTTTCAAGCATCCAGGGGGCGAAATAGATCAATCCGAGCATCACGGCCAGAATTTTGGGAATGAAGCTGAGGGTCATCTCCTGAATCGAGGTTGTGGCCTGAAAGATACTCACCGCAAGCCCCACGATAAGGCCCAGCCCCAACATGGGCATGGACACCAGGATGGTAAGCTCGATGGCCTCCTTGGCAAAGCTGACCACGAATTCCGGTGTCATGGGCTCACCCCGAAGCTCTTTATAAGGGAACCGGCCACCAGGTCCCATCCATCCACCAGGACAAAGAGCATCAGTTTAAAGGGCAGTGAGATCATCACGGGCGGAAGCATCATCATCCCCATGGACAGCAGTACGGAGGCCACCACCATATCGATCACCAGAAACGGCACATAGATCATGAACCCGATGATAAAGGCGGTCTTCAGCTCGCTGATCATAAAGGCCGGAATCAGGGTGGTCAGGGATACGTCGGACCGGTTCCGGGGCCGCGGCTGACCCGAGGCCGAGATGAAAAGGGCCAGGTCCTTTTCCCGGGTATTGGCCAGCATGAAGCGCTCCAGGGGGACCTTTGCCTTGTTCAGCGCTTCTGTGAAGCTGATCTGTTTGGCCATGTAGGGGGCGAGGGCATTCTTGTTGATCGCTTGCCACACGGGCGTCATGATGAAAAAGGTCATGAACAGTGCCAGGGCGGCGAGGACCTGGTTCGGAGGACTCTGCTGGGTACCGATGGCCTGGCGGAGAAACTGGAAAACAACGATGAGCCGGGTAAAGGAGGTCATCATGATCATGATGGCGGGGGCCAGGGACAATATGGTCAGAATCGCCAGGATCTGCAGTACCGACACCACGTCCTCCGGTCCATGGGCCTGACCCACACCGATTCGGATCGATGGGATCGGCAGGGTGGCCGCGGCCGCGGCCACCGGCAGGATCACACCCGCCCCCAGTACCCCGAGAAACATGATCTTCGGTGTTATCTTCATGTGTTCAGCTTCCGTTTGAAAAGGGATCCGAAGGCAAGGGAAGACGCCGCTGGAGAGTCTGCGCTTTCTTCCCCCGCATCCGGCAGTCTGGCCAACAGGTTGATCTGCTGGGGAGTGACGCCCAGCAACAGCCGTTTACCCTGGACCTCCACCACCACGATGCGTTCCTTGGGCGCCAGATGGGCTGATGCATGAATCCGGATGAGTCCGGCCTGGCGCGATCCACCGCCGTGATAGAACCGCCGCAGCAGCCATAGAAGGCCGATCAAGAGCCCCAGCACAATGCACAGCATGCCGAAGCTCTTGAGCAGGGTCACCCACAGGTCAGGCATGGGGGTGGCAAGCTTATCCAAGGCTCTTAACCCGTTCCAGGGGGCTCACGATGTCCGTCAGCCGGACTCCGAATTTCTCGTTGACCACCACCACCTCCCCACGGGCCACCAATTTCCGGTTGATGAAGATCTCCAGGGGTTCCCCGGCAATCTTGTTGAGCTCCACGATGGAGCCCTGTCCAAGCTGGAGAAGATCATTCACCAGCATCTTGGTCCTCCCCAACTCCACCGTGAGGTCCAGGGGGATATCCAGGATAAAATCGAGATCCCTGGACTCCGCCGCCACATCGGCCGCTTCTTCCCCCGCGTTGTTTTCCTTGTGCTCTGTTTCACTCATGCGTCCCTACTCCCACCCGATCCGGCATCGCCGGAGATCAGGCATCTGTGAATTCCCAGGGGTTCCCCTCCCCCGCACCGTCCACCATCTTTAAACAGTTCATTGTTCACGGTTCACCGTCCTCAATTCACTCCCGATCGATCCGGGACTCCACCCGAAAGGCCTGGAACCCGCGCTGCACGCCGGCATAACCCCTGAGCTTGGCAAGCTCATCCACGTATGCAAAGAGGGTCTGCTCGGCATCCTTATCGAGCTGAATGATATCGCCAACCTTCAGATTGATCAGACGCTCGCCGGTGATTTCCGCCGTTCCCAGCTCCACCCGCACATCGATGGACGAGGACATGATGATGGTCGAGAGCCGCTGGCGCCAGGCATGGTCGATTTCCAGGGCATCGCTCTGGAATCCGGCGGTGAGCTTATGCCGGATCGGTTCGATCATGGAGTAGGGCAGGCACAGGGAAATGGTCCCGGAGCTCTGCTCAAGCTCCACCTCGAACTTGGAGACGATCACCAGGTCCGTGGGGGGCGCGATGGTGGCGAACTGGGGATTTACCTCAGCCCGGACATAGACGGTTTGGATCGGCTCCACCGGCGCCCAGGCGGTTTCCAGATCCTTGAGGCAGGCGGTGACCACCTTTCCAATCATCGCCTCCTCGATGGCCGTGAATTCCCGGCCCTCGATCTTCGTCTTGCCCATCCCTTGTCCGCCGAAAAAGGTATCGATGAGGTTGTAGACCAGCTCGCTTTCCAGCACCAGCAGCACATACCCCCGCAGGGGCTCCATGCGAAACACGTGGAGGCTCGTGGGCACGGGAAGCGATCGGCCGAACTCGGAAAATTTCAGCGTTTCCATGGATTCGGCGGCGATATCGATGGTGGTGTGCAATACGTTGGAGATACTGACACGCATCTCCCTTGCGAACCGCTCATTGATCACCTCGAAGGTCGGCATCCGTCCCCGGATCACCCGCTCCTGACTGGCGAAATCGTAGGACGAGACCATGCCCGTGTCTGGCGCGACATCGGTCTCGGTCTCTATCTTTCCGGCGCTCAGCCCGGCCAGCAGACTGTCCACCTCATTCTGGGTAAGTATTTCGCTCATGGGTCCCTACTGAATAACGAATTGGGTGAAATAGAGGTTCCGGATCTTCCCTGTCGTCAGGATCTGATTGATATGGGTGATCAGTTCCGTCCGAAGGGCGATCTTGCCGTCGATCCCCTGAATATCCTCCAGGGTTTTGCTGCTCAGCAGCAGCAGGATCATATCCCTCAACTGGGGCAACCGCTGCTTGAGCTCGTCACCCAGCTTCTCGTCGGTGTATTCCAGATCGATCTTGGTTTTCAGATAGCGTTTTCCCCCCGGATCGTTCAGGTTCACCACAAAGGTGTCCATGGGGTAAGAGATGCTCTGCACCACATCCTGTGAGGCAGCGCCGCTTCCGCCCCCGGCGCTTGAGGCCTCCTGACCGCCCTGCATCATCATCCATCCCACGACTCCGCCGCCCATCAGCAATACCACCACCAGAAGAATAATGACCAGCTTCAGGGATGACTTTTTCTTTGGTTCGGTAGTTTCTTCAGCCACAATTCCCCCTCTTTTCAGCTAATCGTTAAGTTGGTTTCTTGATAATAAATTCAACACGCCTGTTCTTTGCTCGACCCTCGGGGCTGTCATTGGAATACTTGGGAAGCAGGGCGCCATAACCGCCGGCGGCCAGTCGATCCGGCCGCAGGCCCCGGCTGTCGACCAGGTAGTACAGAACATTCAAGGCCCGATCGGCCGACAGTTCAAGATTGGAGGAAAATCGAGGCCCTTTGACCGGCACATTGTCTGTGTAACCCATCACCAGGATGTCGTTGGTGGCAAATTTGAACAGCCGGCCGATTTCATCCAGGAGATACAGCCGATCCAGACGTATCTTCGCTTGCCCGCTGTTGAAAAGCGCATCGGCGCCCATGCTGATGACGATCCCCCGATGGTCCTCGGTGATATCAACGATGTCCCGCAGCTTGACCCTGTGTGCGCTGCTGATCGTCGGCGGCGCCTCGACCCCCTCGAGAAGGTTGAGGGCCTCTTCGAGCTTCGCCGTGGAGGTGATCGTAAAGGGTTTGATGTTAGGCACGAAATTGATCGTATCCTGCACCTGTTCCCGCTGTTGAACATAGTCCAGGGGCCCGTATGAGCGAACGAACATCTCCTTCACCTTGCCGGCATCCATGGACTTCATGGTCAGCAGAAGCACGAAAAAGGTGAGCAGCAGCATGATCAGATCCGCGAAGGTGGCCATCCACCCATTGGGATCCGCCTTGAAGCCGCCATCGTTGCTATCGTCTTTTCTGCTCATATATATCGGCAATTGGTTGGATAATGTTCCGCATCAGTGGCCGGCGCCCTGCGCCCCCTCCCCCTGCATGCCATTATGTTGCTGATCAAATACGTTGAAGAAAAAGTCTTTGAAAGTAAAGGCACCCGAAGGCCTACCCCTCATCCCTTCGTGGAGGAACACCACATCCACCCGCCGGTTCAACCGGCGGGTTTCACGGGTGTTATTGGATACCCTGGGATGATATTGTCCCCAGCCATAGGCCGTTAGAAGGTTCGGGGCAACCCCCGCCTTTTTGATCAAAAAGGCCTGAACGCTCACCGCCCTCAGGGTCGACAACTCCCGTGGGGGGGGACTGCCCTTGATGCCACTTCCCATATTATCCATATAACCTACAATACTTACAGGATACGTATGCTTCCGGATGATTTTGGACAGTTTGTACAGCATCTTCTTGCCTGCGGGGACGAGGGTGCTCCCGCCGGGTTCGAACAATCGTGCGTCCGGGATACACAACACGCTGCGCCGGCGGTCCTCGGTAACGATGAGGCGCTGGCCGGAATGTCCCTGCCCCTTGATCAGGGAGCTGAAATCCACCAGACCGGTAAGCTGATGGATACTGCTGGGAGAAAGTTGCCTTCCGGAGCCGGGAAGCACGGAGTTACCACCCGACAGGATGCCGAAGCTGTCCATCAGGGAGCCCAGCGCCACCCGTTCCCGTTTCTGATCCACCACGGCGATGGCATTCAACATGATGAAAAAAGCCAGCAGGATAATGAACAGGCTGATGGTCATCATCTGGAGAAGATCGGTTCCGGAGTCCTCCTCGCTCTTTTTTCTCCTTCTGCCCATGGTCTCAGTCCCCGGTACTCCTGTTAAAAGTTGCTCTTTCGCATCTTGGGGGCGACGAAGGCGAGCATCTTCTGCTCGAGAATTCTCGGATTCTCGCCCCGGGTGAGGGACAGGACCCCCTCGATGACCATCTCCTTTGTCAGCGTCTCCTCCTTGCTGCGGCCCCGCAGCTTCCCGGCGATGGGATTACAGATGAGGTTGGACATGATGGAACCGTAAAAGGTGGTCAGCAGCGCCACCGCCATGGCCGGCCCGATGGTGCTGGGGTTATTCATGGTCTGAAGCATCTGCACGAGACCGATGAGCGTGCCGATCATTCCCATGGCGGGGGCGAAGCTGCCCATGGTGGAGAAGACCTCGGCCCCGAGCTGGTGGCGCTCCCTCAGGTAGCTTACCTCCGTATCGAGGATCTCCTGGATGGATTGGGGCTCCAACCCGTCCACCGCCATCTGGAGTCCCTTCTTAAGAAATTCGTCCTTGATTTCCTTGACATCCGACTCCAGGGCCAGAATCCCCTCCCGCCGGGCCTTGGACCCCAGATTCACGAACTGCTTGATCACGGCCTCCACCGCGGGGATGGCGCCCGCGAAAAAGGCATTCTTGACCACGGCCATGGAGCCCAAGACATCTTTCAGGGGATAGTTGATCATGGTCGCGCCGATGGTGCCGCCCACGACGATCATCAGGGAGGGCACATTGACAAAAAGGATCAGTCCCCCTCCCATGGCGATGGAGACGATCACCAGCCCGAACGCGGAAAAGATACCAAGAATGGTTGCCAGATCCATAGATGCGGATTCTCTTTGAGATATCGGTTAAGGAATTATGAAAATGCCGTAACTATCATCCATTATTGGATGATAGCGACGCTGTCGCGCTATACCATAAAGCAACCTGCGTGCCAAGCGGTATTGTGCGTTATGGTGGGCCGGGAACGAATTTTACCTACTGGTATCATTCACCATTTCAGACATAGACCGGAGCGGTGGCGGGGGGAACGACAGGATAGGTTTCTGGCGCTCCGTCAATGAAATGACAGGAAGGGGGCCTTGGTAAACGGATGAGAGACCGTGCACGCGCACGTGGACGAACGCGTGCACGGATTTCAATTATCGGATCATGTTGATGGTGTCCCCCAGCATCGAGTCCACCGTGGTGACGATCTTGGAGTTGGCCTGATACCCCCTCTGGGTGGTGATCATCTTCACGAACTCGTTGGAGATATCCACGTTGGACTGCTCCAGGGAGTTGGAGGCGATGGAGCCGAGCCCCGTGGTCCCCGGCTTGTTGGTAATGGCCGGGCCGCTGGTGCGGGTCGCCCTATAGAGGCTGCCCCCCTCCTTGAAAAGTCCCTGTTCGTTCTGGAACTTGGCCAGGGCGACGCGGAACAGCGGGGTCACCTGCCCGTTGGAATACTGGCCCGTCATGACCCCGTCGGTATCCACCGAGACGCTCTGCAGGTCCCCGGCGCCGTATCCGGTGGCCGATTGAAAGACCGTGGTGGAGGCCGAGGAGTACATGGTGGTGGCAAGGGAGTCCGACACGAAATCGGCGCCGTTGTACTGGGCCCCGAAATTGAGATCGACGCTTTGAGCGGCAGCGGCTCCTCCCAGGAAATTGGGATCGAACGAATAGTAAGGCGTGGAGGCATTTAAAGTTTCGGCGGTATAGTCGGCTGCCGTGGCCGGATCCCCCGTCCCGGCAAAGGTGGAAAAGGTCTGGTCCGTCAATTTTCCGGCGTCGCTGAATTGCAGTGTGCCCTTGCCATAGAGCCCGGCCCCCGAGGTTCCGGCTGCACCGGTCCGGTTGTCCTCGCCGGGATTGCCGGTCACCACGTATTCATAGGTGCGGTTGGTGGGATCCACCATATCGTAATAGACCGTGACATCGTGGGTATCTCCCAGGGAGTCATAGACCTTCACCGTGCTCTGGTAATCGTAGGCCGTATCGGGCATGGGCGGATCGGCCGTCCCGTCCCAGGCGGAGGCCAGACCGCCGGCGGCGGCGGGGGTATTGTCGGCGCCGGCGGAGTTGAGGTTTGTAATCAAGGTGACGCTGTCCGAAGCTTCGGGCGGGGAGGTGAAGCTGTCCAGCTTGATGTCCGTAATGGATCCGACATCCTCCACCGCGCCGGTGGTGG
>CAYOXD010000010.1:14749-50580 GCA_964407825.1 uncultured Desulfobacterales bacterium
CTGTCCAGCTTGATGTCCGTAATGGATCCGACATCCTCCACCGCGCCGGTGGTGGTGTTCTTGGTCAACGCCCATCCCTTCACCACATAGCCTGCCGGGTTGGTAAAATTCCCGTCCTTGTCAAACTGGAAGCTGCCGGCCCGGGAGTAATACATATTATTCGTATTATCCGGCTGCCCCAGGACGAAGAACCCCTCCCCGCCAATGGCCAGATCCGTTGGGGAGGAGGTGGATTCGAAGGAGCCCTGTTCAAACTCCTGGGTGACATCCCCGAGAGCGGTACCACGGCCCACCTGGGCGGTGCCGGACTGGGTGGCCACCGTCTGGCTCAGGACGTCCTGAAACAAAACCCGGCTCGATTTAAAGCCAACGGTATTGACGTTGGAAATGTTGTCACCGACGACCGTCATGGCATTGCTCAGGGTTGACAACCCGCTGACACCTGAATAAAGACTGCTCGTTAGACCCATGCCTCTGCCTCCTTAGTTATATTGAAGCAATATAAATTAGTTTAGGTAACTATGCTTATGAACTCGTGCTGGTGTCATCCCAGATTTTGGTTACCGAGGACGGCGTGATCTTCTGGTTCCCCATCAGCAGGTAGGAGGTGCCCTGATCGTAGGTCACGCCCGTTATCTTGCCGGTGAGGCCCGTATCCAAAGCGTTGTAACCCCCGTTGGCATCCATGGCGTAGACCTTGTAGGTATAGGTCCCATCCGGCAATTGATTCCCGCTTGAATCGAGACCGTTCCAATTCACCTGATAGTTTCCGGCGCTCTGTTGCCCCGGTGCGATCTGTGCCACCTGAGTCCCATTGGAGTCGTAGACATCGATGAGGGTGGAGCAGTTCGAGTCCAGATGATAGGCCCCCCCGCTGAGCTTCCCGCTGCTCAGGGTCATGCTGTTGTCCTCGCTGGTGACCTCCTTGCCGATGTAATCCAACAAGTTGCTGTTATCCTTGCCCGCCACGGTGCTCTGAAGAGACTTCAGGTTGTCGTTCACATTGAACAGCTGCTCCACGGAGGAGAACTGGGCCAACTGTGCGGCAAAATCCGATCCCTGCATGGGATTGAGCGGGTCCTGGTTCTTCAGCTGTGCCACCAGCATGGTCAGAAAGGCATTTTCACCCATGGGATTGTTCGCATCGCTCGCCTGACTCGTGGCGGTCTGGGTCGTGCTCTTCTTGCTGGTAGCGGTATTGCTCGCTCCGATGAGCGCGTTATACCCACTGATATCCGAGGTTACGGTTCCAGATGACATTAAGTATCCCCCTTTATTTCCTTCAGGCCACGAGATTCAGCGCACTGGTTTGTGGCACGGTCACGGGTTCTCGTACGCCGTCCTGGGGCAGTGTATCCACTGGGACCCGAGTCGGCCCGGAGAACCCCTTGCGGCCTTGGAATTGTTCCGAGCCCTGGCGGGCATCGGCCATGCTCTGACCAAAGCCCCCCGCCTGGGTATCCACATCCAGCCTGTTCAGCCGGATGCCCTGATCCATCAGGGCGTTCTTTAAATCTCCGGAATGAGAGATCAGCAGATTGCGTGCGGCATGGTTATCGGCGATAATGTTCACCTTGATTCCGGTGGTGGTATTTTCGATGCTCAGTTTCAACTTCCCCAGGCTGGGCGGCTTGAGCTGCAGTTGGATTTCCTTCTCGTTGAAAAACCGTGACCTCAGAATCTGGCGGCTCACCTGATCCAACACATAATAGGGGAGCGTTCTGGGGGCGGGCTGCGGGACCGCTGGCTGGGCTGCGGAGTGGACGGTCCCTGTGGGCCGGGCCGGGCCGCCCGCGAGCAGAGCACTGGCAGCATCATCGGGCTTGGCACTGGAGGTCACGGTTTTCACCAGGTCCTCCTTCCGGCCTCCATCCGCCTGTCCCAGCTTCAGGGCTGTTTGCGCATCGAGCCCGGAGACACCCGATTTGCCGCTGTTTCCCTGCCCCTGGCCAGCCGCCGGTGCGGCCAGGGCGGCCTTCATCTTTGGAGTCAATGCATCGCCACCGGTCTTGTCCGCTTTCTCCCCTGTCACGGTGTCACGCCAGTCTTGCGCTACGGGGGTGTGTAATAGTCCACCCGGTCGTTTCGTTTCTTTTTCAAGCGCCCCTGCGAAGTTCTCCAGCGACATGCGGCCGGTTCCTTGGGGTTGAGTGGGATTCTTTCCGGCCCCGTTCTGTTGCAACACCAACTGCTGAAACGCCTTCATGGCGATGGCGGCAGCCTTGCCGGTCGAATCCGATCCCCCCGCTGCGCCGTCCGCGACCGCTGCCCGGTGTTGGGCAGGCAGGACCTGCGCCAAGGACTGCGCCGCAGCCGCTGCATTCCCATCGCTCTTATCCTGCTCCTTCTGGTCCTTGGGCGACTTGTGTGCGGCAAATTTTTCAAGAGCCGATACCAGTCCCGCGAGATTGACGACATTCTTGCCGGTGGCATCCGTATCGAGCCCGATTCGCTGCAGCAGGTCCTTCGCCTTCTCAATGGATTGGGCATCCGTCGAAGCTATCTGAACGCCACCGCCCATGAGTTTCAGTGCGTCCGCCAACTTCCGTACATCAATTCCCTTGCCCTCCACCTTGGCTTTACCCAAGACTGAGGTCACCTCTTCCCGGCTGAGACCGAATTGCTGCAGCGCGGTTTCCAAATACGGGACAGCGGAAATTTCAAGATAGGTGGGTCCGGATTTCTCAGCCGCGGGTTCTTTCAGCTGGGAGATCCTCTCAAAAAGAGTGGAAAGCTTGACACCCTGGCCCCTGGCGTCGGCCTTCAGCCCATCCATGAGCTTCTGGACCTGATCTGGGTTAAAGCCAGCACAGTCAAGTACCTTCTGCATGGCGGCCAAGGCCTTGTTCCCGGCCACGAGCTTGTCCAAAGGAACGCCCGAGGCCATTAACGACTGTTTCAACTTCGCCACAAGGGCATGCCCCTTGAGCGCAACGGCGGATGCCTGGCGCGTGCCAACGACCGAAGCGGTGTTGCTGGGACCCACCTTCTTGAAGAGCTGGGCGAATATGGATCCGGTTGAGCCCCCACCTGTGGAATGCGCGACGCCCAGGGAGTCCCCCAGGGTTTCAGGGTTTGGCAGGTTGCTCATTATTAAAGGAGATATCATGATCCTATGCACCTGGTGGTTGAAGTGATATTCATCTGCCGTCTTAATTAGCAATGTCCATACCAAATATTTACGATATCTTTATTTTTTTGTTTTATCAGATCGTTATCATCATATCCAGCCAAGGCCGCTGCCGCACCTAACCTCTTGGAAAGCAGTTTTTTCCCGATGGTGTGGCGGATCGGGAAAATATTGCCTGGCTCGTTTCTCGGGTCAGCCAAATCTGGTGGACGATCGTAGGGGGGGGCTCGGTGCCGGTGTTCTTGAGAACCGGAGGGATCGGCGGACGGTAGGGCGACCGGTAGGTCGCCCCTACAATTGCCCCTGTTTCGTAGCCAGCCATTCAGTGATGGTGGCGGCGCGTTCTTTGCTGACGTAGGTGAGAATTTGCCCTGCCTGTTGGCCCCTCATGGCGCGAAAAATTTCGAAGACGACCTTCAGATCCATCTTGTCCACGATGGCCGCGGCGTTCCGGGGCTTCATGCTGGTGTAGATCTTCACCAACTGTTTGATATGCTTCTGCTCTTCGGCCTTCTTCTGCTGCTGGGCCTGGGAGGCCAGGGCATCTTTCCGATTCAGGTCATCCTCAATCTTTTTTTGGATCTTGGTCAGTGTGGCGATTTTATCCTCAATCTGGGATTTCAGAGCTTCCAGGTGGGCCTGCTCCTTTTTCAATTCGGCTTCCTTTGCCTGAAGCGACTGGCGTTTTTTCTCTAGGGTATCCATGACCGCCTGAATATCCTTTGGCTGCAGCAGGGGGGCCTGTGCCTCGCCAGGGGCCGCTTTTGCTTGCGATGCAGAGGCCGGGCCTGCAGCTGCCGAGGAGGTCCCCTGGGCTGCTGGTGTTTTCGCTTGAGCCACGGCGACACCGGGATTCAGATGAACCATGCGGATCGGCCTCATCGTCTCCACCAGGTAGAACCCGGCAACCAGCAGCTTCGCCAACACCAACCCGATGATAATCGAACTGATTCTGGAACCCTTGAATAGCCTCATTCCTGTTATTCCCGATCCGTTAAAAGCGTTTCTTCGAAAGCACCACCAGGTCATCCACTCCCCGCTGCTCGACCCGCAGGGCCTCCCGATAGTAGGCCTCCCTCTGGCGCTTCTCGAGGTTCTCAACGGCCTTTCTAGCCGCTGCCTTTTCGGAAAGTTCCTGCTGTTTGCGGGTCAGGGCCTCCTCCAGTTCAATGCGTCGCGACAGTTCAAATACCCGAAGGGAGGAGAGCCCCTGGATGTGGTTATTGAACCATTGGAGCCTGGCCGCATCCATCCCGTCTGAAAGGATGGCGTCCCGGGCGTCACCCGTACTCATAGAGGCCCGTTGCATCGCCGCAATCCGGCTCTCACAGGCCTTTACCTCGTTGTGGGCCGCAGCCACCTCCAGCTGTTTCTGGTGCTCCTGGAAGCTGCGATATCGCAGGAGAGGCTTAAGCTTAAACTTGAACTTTTTCATGTTTATTTACTCATTTTTTAGCGAAAATAGCTTTCAATTTATTCAGTCCCAACTGAAGGGGGGCCCCTTCCAGAATGGACTGGCGGAGCAGCCGGGTAATCTGGGGCATCATTTTCTTGGCCAGGTCGATCTGGGAATCCGATCCGCTCACATAGGCACCGATTGAAATCATATCTTCGGCCTCCGCGTATACCGCCATAAGGTCGATGGCCTTTTCCCGCAGATCCAGATGCTCGGGGGTGGACACATCCCGCATGACCCGGCTGACGCTCTGGAGCACATCGATGGCCGGATAGTGGCCCCGGTTGGCCAGTTTGCGGGACAGCACGATGTGCCCATCCACGATGGAGCGCACCGTGTCGCCCACCGGATCGTTCAAATCATCACCCTCCACGAGCACCGTGTAGATGCCCGTGATGCTCCCCTTGCCCTGAACGCTTCCGGCCCTCTCCAGAAGCACGGGGATCTGGGCGAAAAACGAGGGCGTGTAGCCGCGGCTGGTGGGCGGCTCGCCGGCTGCCAGTCCCACATCCCGGGACGACATGGCGAACCGGGTGATGGAATCCACGATGAGCAGGACATTTTTCCCCTGGTCCCGGAAGTACTCGGCCAGGGTCGTGGCCAGATAGGCCCCCCGCATCCTCACCAGCGGCGGAGAATCGGAGGTGGCCGCCACCACGACCGCCCGTTTCATTCCCTCGGGCCCCAAATTTCCCTCAACGAAATCCCTCACCTCCCGGCCGCGCTCACCGATGAGACCGATCACCGTCACGTCGGCGCTCGTATGCCGGGTCATCATCCCCATAAGCACGCTCTTTCCCACACCGGAGCCGGCCATGATGGCCACCCGCTGGCCCTGCCCCAGGGGGATCATGGTATTGATGGCCGTGACGCCCACATCCATGGGTTGCTTGATGCAGCGGCGGTCCAGAGGGTTGATGTGCCTGCCGTACAGCGGATATCGGGCATTTCCCCGAATGGGCCCCAGCCCGTCCAAGGGCTCGCCCATGCCGTTTACCACACGGCCCAGAAAACCGTCTCCCACTTCGGTGTGGGGCGTTTCATCCATAAGGGTGACCCGGCTGCCGGGTCGGATGCCCCGGGTATCACCAAAGGGCATGAGTAGCACCCGGTCGTCCCTGAAACCAACCACCTCGGCCATGAGGGGCCGGCCGTGATCGTTCTCGATTTTACATCGGCTCCCGATGCTCACCCCGACGCCCTCGGCCTCGGCAATGAGGCCGATCACCTTGACGATACGTCCCTCGAGAGTCGGCCGTGGCTCAGCCGCCAATGCCTCAAAGTAGGGATCCCAATCGATGACGGGCAGACTGGCGTTCATTGAGCGGGCACCCCTTTCTTTTGACCGTTGGTTTCCGTAAGGGACTTCTGAACCGCTTCCAGCCGGGCCTGAAGGGTTCCATCCACCTGCCCCGCTCGAGTTCGTATTTTGCATCCACCCTGAGGCACAGATGGATCGGCCGAAACAGACACGTCCCTGAGGCTCGAGACATACTCGAAGAAATCATCTTTAATAGTCTCAATATACTCGTAATCTTTCGGATTAACATCAATGGAGACATCCTCCGGCTCGGGGACGGCGCTAAAGGCGTTCAGAATGGAACGCTTCACCACCTCGTCATCAACCGCCACCTGCCCACACACCACCTTCTCGGCCACCCTGCAGACCAGAGTCACAATCTGCGTTTCGTAGCCGGCAACGATCTGCTCCCAAACCCGGCTCATATCCGAAAGGATCTGCTGCATCCGCTCCACCTCCACCCGAGCCTGCTCCTGACCGGCTTTCAAGCCCTCCTTCTCTCCCTTGGCGAACCCTTCCTTGTAGGCACGGTTTTTTATTTCTTCAATATCCGGCTCGGGCGGTCCCTGGGCCCTTCGGTCCGCTTCGTTGATTTCCTGAAGCTTCCTTTCACTGACATAGGGAGACACAAATCCCGAAGTGGATGCCGCGGCGGGCTTCCGGGGATGGGACAGATTCTGGAACCCGGCGCCGTCCGGTCCCACCGGCCTCCGTTCGGCATCCGCCGAAGGCCATCCGATCCTCTGAAAGCCCTGGTTCGCTGACCGATCAGACAAGGACATCCTCCTTTCCTTTGCCACCCAAGTTGATGGTGCCATCGGCCTCCAGCTCCTTGGCAGCCCGGATGATGGCCTGCTGGGCCTCCTCGACCTCCGCCAGGCGAACGGGCCCCAAGACCTCCAAATCCTCCATCAGCATTTCGGATGCGCGGCTGGACAGGTTGCCCAGGATCTTTTGCTTCATCTCCTCGCTGGCGGTCTTCATGGCCAGGACAAGCTGCTGATTTTCAACCTTTTTCAGAATCTCGCGCATGCCTCGATCGTCAATTTTGGTCAGATCTTCGAAAACGAACATCATGCCCCGGATCTCCGTTGCCATCTCGGCGTGCTCCTCCTCGATGGTCTCCAGGATAATATCCTCGCTGGCCCGGTCCAGGTTGTTCAAGATATCCACCAAGGCCTGGATACCACCGACCTTTTCCCCGCTGGAGCCGATTTGCCGCATCTCATTTCGGAGGGTCTCGTCCACCTGACGGACAATTTCCTTTGGGACCTGTCCCAGCTGGGCGATGCGAATCGCGATATCCCCCTTCCTGTCATCCGGCAGGCCGGACAGGACTTCCGCGGCCACCTCTGTGGGCAGGTAAGCCAGGATCATGGCGATGGTTTGGGGGTGCTCCCCGAGCAGATGCTCACGGAATACCGTGGGATCCACTTCGGTGCTCCACTCGAAGGGAGTCTCTTTCCGCTCCTCCTCCAGTTCGAGCAGAAGCTGCTCTGCCTTGGTCTTGTCCAGGGAGCTGCCAACGAGGGATTTGAAAAACGCATCCCCCTTCACGGCGGAGCGGTTCCGGCCTGCCAACCGGCCGACGAACTCCTCGGAAACCGCATCGAGCATCTCCGGAGGCACATTTCCCATGTCTGCCATGATGGTGGCGATTTGTTTTATCTCCGAGTCGTTCATCTTCTTGAACACTCGGGATGCCTCGGCCTCTCCAATGGCCAGGAGAAACACGGCCGCCTTTTCAGGGCCGCTCATCTTGACCAATTCCGATTTGTTCTCGCTCATCAGGACGCCTCACTCAGCCAGCTGCGGACATGTTCCACGGCCTTATCCGGATTCTCCTTGGTCAGGTTGACGGCCATCTGCCTCGCGCTGATCTGCTCGGGCTCCGGCAGGGCCTGGTGGCCCTCGCTCTGCGGCAGGGAACGGGGGCTTGGAGGGCTCAACTTGGCCTGCTGCTCCACTGCGACGGATACGTCCCCGACAGCCCGGGCAAAGGGGCGGATGAGGAAGATAAAGGCAATCAGCATGAGCAACGCATACCCGCCCAGATACCCATAGCGGCGCAACAGCGTCGGCCAATCCACCCCAGGTGGCGACTCCTGCGTCATCTGGTCCATCTCGGCAAAGGGAAGCGACTCAACGCTGACCTGATCGTTCCGGTCCGAATCAAAACCCATGGCCTGCTTCACCAGGCTTGTAAATTGGGCGATATCGGCCGCCGTCCGGGGCACATAGATACGGGTCGGCTTGCCATTCTTGCCGGTTCCCTGGGTGTAGGTGCCGTCGATCACGGCCGCAACGGAAAGCCGTTTGACCACGCCGATGGGCTTTATTGTCTTTCGAAGCGTTCGATTGATTTCATAGTTAACGGTCTCATTTTGACGCTGGCTCTTGTCCGTAATCTTGTTGGAAAGGGGATTGGTGCTCGTCACGGGGTTGACGCTCGATACCCCATTGGTCTGTCCCTTGGTGCTGTCGTCGTTTTCACGGCTGACCTGCTGGCTTCTCACCACCTTGCTATCCGGATCGTAGATCTCCTCACTGGTTTGCACCTGGCTGAAATCCATATCGGCATTCACCCGGACGATGGCTTTCCCCGTCCCCACAATCCCCTCCAGCATGCTCTGAATCCTGTGGGCCAGATCCCGCTCATAGGCCTGTTCGTATTCCAGCTGGGAATCGGCCAAATCCTTATCCTTGTCTTCGGCAGAGGCCTTTTCGGACAGCACATGGCCCTCGGTATCCACCACGCTGACCAAATCCGGGGTCAACCCCTCGACCGCGCTGGCCACCAGGTTTACCACGGCCCTGATCTTGGATTTGGAAAGTCTCGAGCGCAGTTTCAACATCACCGATGCTGACGGCGGCTTTCGCTCGTCCATGAACACCGAATCCTTGGGCATGACGATCATCACCCGGGCGTTCTCCACCTCCTGGAACTGCTCGATGGTGCGGGCCAACTCCCCCTGAAGGGCACGCTGATAATTGAGCTTCTGAACAAACTCGGTGGTCCCGAAATTGGTTTTGTCAAATATCTCAAACCCCACACCGTTTCCCTTGGGAAGCCCCTCTCCGGCCAGGGTCAGTCGAAGACTGTAAACCTGGTCGGCCGGCACCAATACCAGGGTGCCCCCTCCCTCGAGCTTGAAAGGAACCCGCTTTTCCCGCAGTTTATTAACGATTTGCGCGGCATCATCGGCCGAGAGTTTTCCGTAAAGGGGCTGGAAAGCCTCTTTGCTGCCCACCGCGTACATGGCCACAAATCCGCCCATCACCAATAAAAGGACAACCGCCATCATTATCTTTCGCTGAAGCGGAATCCTGCTGAAAATGTTTACAATCTGCTCTGTTGCGGCACCCATATGGTTATCCCATCCCTTAACCGATCACCGGCCCTCGGATCGCCGGCCCATGGTCCATCGCCTAAACCCCATCGCCTCTACATCCTGCTGATCTGCTGATAGGCATCCAGCATTTTGCTCCGGATCTCGATCAGCAGTCTCAGGGACAAATCCGCCTTGCTGACGGCCATCATCCCTTCTGGAATTCCCATCTCTCCCTTGACGACCTTCTGGATGGCGTCATCCGACAGGTGCTGTTCATGGTTCACCTGGGTCAGGGCGTTTTCCAGTAGACCGGCAAACCCCGTGCCGGAGGTTTTGGCCTTGGGCCCGATGGTCAAGGGCTGGGTAGGCGCGATTCCCTCAATATGCCATGTGTTCATTTTTCAGCTCCTTCGTGCATCCTGCTTATTTACCGATTTGCAAGGCCTCCAGGATCATGGCCTTGGTGTTGTTCATCGCCGTGACATTGGCATCATAAGTCCGTTTGGCCACGATCAAGTCCGACATCTCGGTCAGGGGATCCACATTCGGCATTTTGACATTCCCGGTCTTGGGATCGGCGTCCGGGTTGCTGGGATCGTGTACGATCCGGAAGTCCTGCTGCGAACTGACGATCTGGGCCACACGCACGCCTTCAGGTTGGCTTCGCTTGTCGGCGAGGGTGTCCTTGAAATTCGATTTGAGGGGGGCCGCTTCGAACACCACCATCTTTCTTCGATAGGGCCCGCCCTCAGGGGTCCGTGTGGTTTCGGCGTTGGCGAGATTCTCCGTTACGGTGCCGATTTTGGCTCGCTGGGCGGTCAAGCCCGTACCGCTGATTTGCATGATATCAAAGAGGTTCATTATTTGCCGCCCTCCGTAATGGCAGTCCGGACCATGCTCATCTTTCTGAGGAGCAATTCCAGGCTGGTTCGATACTGAATGTTGTTCTCGGCCAGGCGCGTCATCTCCTGGTCGATGTTCATGGTTTCAGAGGTGGTTGCCCCTTCCAATCCGGATGGCCCCAGGGGGGCGGTGCCGGCAAGGTGCCGGGGATCGGTCCGGGTCAGCTTTTCGGTTTGGCCGCTTTCCATCGCCGCGTCCAATGCCTTCCTGAAATTGATATCCTTGGGGGTGTAGCCGACGGTGTCCAGGTTTGCCACATCGGCGCTGAGGAGCCCCTGGCGCTTGGACGAAATCTTCAGGGCTTTTCCCAATAAATCCATTGTCTGATCGATAACGAGGGACTGCGTCATAAGCCGTTTCTCCTGTTTTTGGTGGATCGACCCATGGCCGATTGCGGATCACCCTTTACAAGAGCAAATTGCATGCCGCTTATTCGGCATCTTGGCTTTCTTTGTATTCATTGAGTTTGTTGCGAAGGGTTCGAACGCTGATTCCCAACATTTTAGCCGCGTGCGTCCGGTTTCCGTTTGTATCATCAAGTGTCTGATATATTAATTTTTTTTCGACTTCTTTAAGAGGAAGGGGGGGGATGCCCACCTCCGTGCCACTTGGACCGGAGGCGGCGGCAGGATCCTTGTAAGCCATGGGATCGATAAATAGATCCTTTTCCTGGATGCAATGACCGTCCGAGAGGAGAACCGCCCGTTCGATTATATTTTCAAGTTCCCTGACATTCCCCGGAAACGTGAGGGAGGTGAGCCTTTCAAGGGCTGCCGGTGCCAAACTTTTGACGTCGCGCCCGTCAATTGCATTGTACTTTTCGACAAAATATTGTGCCAACACCGGGATGTCCGCCGTGCGTTCCCGCAGGGGGGGGATATGCAGCGGAATGACATTAAGCCGGTAGAACAGGTCTTCACGAAAGGTCTTTTCCGCAATGACCGCCGTCGTATCCCGATTGGTGGTCGCGACAACCCGGATATCCACCGGCACCGGCATCCGACCGCCGAGACGGTCCACCTCCCGCTCCTGAAGCACCCGCAACAGCTTTGCCTGGAGGGAAGGTGCCATCTCCGTTACTTCGTCCAGCAACAGGGTGCCGCCGTCAGCCAATTCGAACTTTCCCGGCTTTCTGGAAACAGCACCGGTAAAAGCACCCTTTTCATGACCGAACAGTTCGCTTTCAAGGAGCGACTCGGGAAGGGCACCGCAGTTGACCGCCACGAAGGGCCCGTTGCGTCGGCTGCTGTGCTCATGGATGTATCGGGCGACGAGTTCCTTTCCCGTGCCACTGTCCCCTTGGATCATCACCGAGGCCCGGCTGTCGGCCACCTGATCAATAAGATCGAGAAGCCGCTTCATGCCGGGATCCTGTGTCACGATCCGGCGAGCGCCGGTGGTTTCCTGTCGAGATCCCTTTTCCTGGTCGGGCCGGGGTAATCCCCGTTGCACCAGATGCTGAAGCCGCTCGGCGTCCACCGGTTTCAGGACGAAATCGAAGGCGCCGGAGCGCATCGCATCCACGGCATCTGACACGTCGGCACGTCCGGACAGAAACAGCACCGGTGTCGGCTGCTGCCCGGCTGCGGCCAGACGGCACAGGTCTGCACAGCAGAGCCCGGGGGTTTCAAACCCGGCCACCACCATGTGAAATGCAACGGTTTTTACCTTGGCGCAGGCGTCCCCCCCATCGCCGACCGAGGAGACATGAAAGCCAAGCGTCTCAAGGGTCTGACAAAGCTCCCGCCGCTCCACGGGATCGTTTTCAACTACCAATATGTTTGGAATCTCAGCCATATTCATTGCCCGGCACTGCTGATGCTATCCCCAACCGTTGCCCGCCGATCTCTCAGCTCCCCCAGGGCGCGCGCCCCTGTCCATGGCTCCTTCTATACGCCCTCGGACCGCAGCCGATCCGCCACCGCCATTCCCCTCAATCGCTCCTGGGCAAGATATTGCCAGAAGTCATCGCCAAGGGTCAGCACCCGGGTGTAGGTCTTTTTGGCCTGAACCGGATCCCCCGCCTTTTGATAGGCCTCTCCAAGCTGCATCAGGAGCCTCGGACTGGGACTTTGCCGATTCGTGGAGAGCGCCGCGAGAAAGGCCTTGATCGCCTTGCCATAGGCCTTCAAGCGCATGTAGGTCTCACCCAGTTGCCGGTTCGTGTCGGTGATGGCGGCCAAATCCTTTCCAGGCGCCTTTTCCAGCAGCCCACGGACCTCCAGCAGGCTCTTGGCGGCCCTGTCAAAGTGCTCGAGTCCGCAGTCGGCTTCAGCCGTGAGCCTCAGAATGCGGATTTTGTCAGACGCCTGGGAGTCCAATTGCCGGACGGATTGCAGGACCGTCATGGCGTTCTTGAAATCTCCCTGCCCCATAAACATCCGGCCCATACGGCAATAGGCGTCGGTAACATGCGTCCCGCGAGGAGCCTTTTCAATGTAAACCCCAAACTGCTCCAGTGCCGCCTCCGGCTTTCCGGACTCCTGGAGCGCCACCCCCAGTTCGTAATGGAGCGCAGCAGGCTCCTGGCCGTTAGAAAGCGCCCTTGCTCTTTCCAGAAGCGACACGGCCTCGCTGTAAAGGTGCCCCTTCAGGTAAGCGATCCCCAAGTTTTGAAACAGATCCGGTCTGTCAAAATTTTGAAGAATCCGCCACTCCTTATGCTTCAGCGCGATGATTTCCGGGTAGGAGCCGGCCTTCAATAATTTTTTCACCAGGCCTTCGAAGGCGGACTGCATGATATAGGATGCATCGGATGCCAGATTCCCGGAATTCCCCCCAAGCAACGGGCGGAGGGTCTCGATGCTCTGTTGGTATTGGCCGGCCCTATACTGCATATCCGCCAGCTTCGCTACCGCAAGCTTTGCCACCGGGTGATCCGGGAATGCATCGATGATCTTCTGATAGGCGGATTCCTTTTCCGTACCATCTGGCAGCAGGGCGGCCCTGCGCATGGCGCTGATGATATATCCGTCCGTTCCCGGATATTTGTCCATCACGATCTGGTAAATCTTCCGGGCCTTATCCAACTCGCCAGTGTCCCGGTAGGTGTCGCCGATGCGGGTGAGGGTGGTGGACTCATCCGCTGCATCGGGGAAAAGATTATAGGCCTTGGCCAGGGTTGCCCGCGCCTTCTTGGATTTTCCCAACTGATAGTAGCAGTTTCCCATGACAATAAGCAACCTTGCGTGCTTGAACGCCATTTTGGGCTCCTGGGCGAGCACCTGCTTCATCAACGCCAAGGCGTCTGCATACTGGTTGGCGTCATACAGCGCCTTTCCCAGGCCCAGTTCCACATCTGGAGCGAATTGACTGTGGGGGTAGGTGGCGAGAAACTGCCTGTATGTCGCTATGGCTTGTTTCAATTCATGGTTCTCGGCATGTATGTTGCCCAGTTCGAAGAGCACCTCCGGCCGGCCCGGGTATGACTTGTAAGTATCCAGAAGAAGTTTGAAATAGCCCTTGGCCTCGGCGTAATTTTTCATAGCGCAGTATATCTTTCCGATACTGGCCATGGCATAGGGCGCATAGGGCGACTTGGGGAAATAGCTCAGGGCGTCCTGAAAGTAATTCAAGGCATCCAGGTATACCGAATCCTGCCCCAGGCGATTGGACCGAAAGCAGGCATAGGCTTTCAGGTATAGGCGCTTTTCCTGGCAAGTTCCCTGCGCCGTGTCGGAATCCGGACCTCTCAGGAGATCAAGGGCCCCCTGCCAGTCCTTTATTCGGCAGTCTGACAGCGCCTCTTCAACTTGCGGGACCTTCGGGCAGCCGCCCCCGCCCCCCTGGGCCATGATCAGCAGCAGGTCGTCGGTGCCGCCGCTGAGACCCGTCGTGGAGGGAACCGGGGGAACAGATGCCGGCCTTTTCTTGATCTTTTCCGGAGCCGCAGCAGGCGCTGCTGCAAGGCTGCCAGCAGGGGCAGCAACCGGAGCGGCGGGAGGAGCACTTTTCGGTTCGGCAGACGGGGGTGCTGCAGCCTTCCCATGGGCCGCTCCGCTCCCGGCCAGCCCATCAGCGACGAGTTTTTGATGCAGGTCTGCCGGTTTCTTGAACTCATCTTTCAGGACCAGGCAGGGAACGCTGGGATCGGGTTCCGAAAACTTCAAACGAGTCGTCAGGGTCAGTGTTTTGGGGTTCCAGTCCGCCTGCACATCGCCCACATCCCGGTCTGTGGAAATCCCGATGGAAATCACGTTGTCGGGGAGCCGATCGATCTTCACCTGACGGATCAGCGCTCCTGCATTCCCTTTTTTGCTGACCTTTTCGGCGAGACGGACCCCCTTGAAGGCAATCATCACATCCCTGGCGTCCACGCGCACTGCCCTGAACGGCGCGTGTTTATCGAGGGTGACCTGGACGGCCACGGGTGCGGACAGCAGGGTGATCCCCTTAATGGCTGGCTCCGCATCCAAGGCCGAGGCCGCTTCGGCACTGAAAACGGCCCATGCCAGAACCACCGCCAGCCACAGACGCACCCAACGGGCATGCCCGCGCCAACGCGGAACCGTTCCATTTTTCTCCATCTGAAAGACTCGTTGTCTCATGCCTGCCGTTTCCCCGGTCATTGGTGTAAGGAGAACCAAAAAGCGATCATGCAAACAACAGGCCATAAATTGTATCCATCGGGAGAGGCACAACCTGCGGGACCGGCGGAGCGGATCCGCCGGTGAAGGCGACCGGCCGGTGGTGTCATGGCTGCCGCATCCGTCAATGTCTTGACAATAAATGGGGAATCATCTTGGAGGGGCGACGATCTTCATCTTCTTGATCTTTTCTACCAGGGTCGTACGGTTGATCTGGAGCAGTTCGGCGGCCTTTGCCTTCACCCAGTTGGTGTCGTTCAGAGCCTCCAGAATCAGGCAGCGCTGGAACTCGTCCACCGCCTCGTTAAATCCCAATCCACTCTTGAGGGGAGACTGGATCAGGCCCCCCCCCATAGGGGCGTGGCGCCCCCGAATGCGACCCGGCAAATCGGACAATTCGATGAGATCCCCCTCCACCAGTACGGAAAGTCGTTCCATCAGATTCTCCAATTCCCGGATATTGCCAGGCCAGTCATAAGACACCATAGCTTCCAAGGCCTCCGGGGAGAACTGTTTCATCCGCTTCCGGTCCTGGCGTCGCCGCCCCCCCAACCGGGTGAGGAAAAAATTAACCAGGAGGGGAATGTCGCCCTTTCGTTTTCTGAGAGGCGGGATTCTCATCGGAATCACGTTCAATCGATAGTAGAGATCCTCGCGGAATTTGTTTTCATCGATGGAGAGAACCAGATCCTTGTTGGTGGCCGCAAGAACCCGGATGTTCACCTTGACGGTGCGGGTGCTGCCCACGCGCTCGAATGTCTGCTCCTGGAGCACCCGAAGCAGTTTTACCTGTAGGTCCGGGCTCATGTCCCCGATCTCGTCAAGAAAAATCGTGCCTTGATCAGCCAGTTCAAAGCGACCGATGCGGGTGCGGTGGGCCCCGGTAAAGGCGCCCTTCTCATGCCCAAACAGTTCGCTTTCCAGCAACTCACCGGGAATCGCGCCGCAATTGATGACCACCAGAGGCTTGGCGCGTCTCGGGCTGCTGTAGTGAATCGCCCGGGCAATCAGCTCCTTTCCGGTCCCGCTTTCACCGGTGATCAGTACGGTACTCTCGGACTGGGACACCTTTTCGATGGTCCTGAACACCTTTTGAATTTCAGGGCTCTCTCCCACCAGATCCCCGAAACGATAGCCCGGGGTGTTGTCCTCCTTCCTGCGCCTCTGGCAGGTCCCGCTGTTGCGGGTAATGGCCCTTTCCACGGCGGCGCGAAGGGTTCCCTCGGGTTCTAAAATGCTGATATAGTCGGCGGCACCCCGCCTGACCGCCTCCACGGAGTGCCGGATGGAAGCCTCCCGGGCACAGACGATACAGGGGGTGTCCGAATGGTTGGTGACCACCTCGTCCAGAAGGGAGGCGCAGGACGCCCCCTCATCGAAAACCTCGCGGGCATCCACGATGATCGCATCGTAGGTGTCGTCATCTAGCAGTCCGAGGGCCTGTTCCTTCTCCCGGGTGCCGATCACGTGGTGGCTGTCTTCATTAAACAGCCCCTGAATGAGAGCAACCACATCGGTCTGTGCAATGACGAGAATTTTTGGCATGTCTTCCTTCGGGTATTTTCGGGCCAAAAGGCAACAAACGGAACGCCATTGCCCCGGGAATGCCGTTTGGGACCGGTTTATCCAAAAATCTTATTCAACTTATCGGAAATGGCTTCAGCCGTAAAGGGCTTGACCACATAGTTCGAAACTCCGGCCTGAACTGCGTCGATCACGTTCTGCTTCTGAGCTTCGGCGGTTACCATCAGGAAGGGAAGATCCTTCAGGCCATCGGTCTGACGAACCGTTTTGAGCAACTCGAGACCGCTCATCTTGGGCATGTTCCAGTCCGAGATAATTAGGTCAACGGATGTTTTCTTCAACTCCTCGAGCGCGGTGGTGCCATCATCGGCTTCGATGATGTTCGTGAATCCGATCTGTTTGAGGATATTCTTCATAATACGCCGCATGGTTGCAAAATCGTCCACAATCAGCACCTTCATGGACAAATCCATAGATGGGCCCTCCTTTTCATTTAGTGACACCCCTGCCGCCTGTCCCGACCTGTTTCAGCCTTGGCATCGCCGTCGCCGGGCTTGATCCATGCCTTTCAAAAAGCCACACCCAGAATCGTGGCATTTGCCCTCATTCCGTATCCAAACAAATCTCGATGGTAAAGGAGCCTTCCTCAAGCCTGAAGGGGATGGCAATCTTGGGCCCCTGGGTGATATGCACGATCCGATGCCCCTTTCCTGTGATCACCGAGGGGATGGCCCCCTCGAAGATCCGGCCCTTTTCCTCAAGTTCCCGTCTTGCCTGCCCGGATATCATGTTGGTGAGCTCTCCGACGGCATCGGCCACTTCGGCGTTCAGCTCCGTCATTTCCTCTCCGAACATTTTGGAAACGACCTTCAGGATCCCGGTCTCATCAAAAGTGACTGCCATGGTGCCATTGGCCTCACCGGTGAAGCCGATCACTCCGCTGACGTCCCCCCGGGCGATATCGTCCTTCTTGAGATAGGGCTTTCCCGCCTGGGCCTTTATAAAGGCCATGGTCTGCAGAACATTCAGCGTAGCGGAAATGAAAGGGTTGATTAGACCTGCATCCATCTAATAGTCCTCCTTGAAATCCAAGCGGAATCCGACAAACTCCACCAGGGCCGTCTTCGCCCTTGCCATCACAGGCTTCCGTGAAGCCCTGTCCTCCGGGCCATGGCGGCACTTCAATAAACGCCGTCGGGGTCTTGGGAATTATATCGAACGATGTTCCGCAACTCGGTATAAGTGTCAATGTCCATGGGGTCAAAGGCGATGGCGATACCTCTCGCTTCGCTGCGAACCACCTCGCCCGGCGCCGAAAGGCACCGGGGAACGGCGGTCCCCGAAAGATAAATGCTGACGGTGCACGGGGTATGGACCGCTATTGTCTCATCGGTTTCCACGAAGATACCGTTCAGGCTCAGGTTTCTGGAATCCCCATCCAACGCTATTCCGGATGCGGGTATGTCCACAACGATCTGCGCCTGGAAGTCGACCCTGGTTTTCTCACGTCTGTTTTGCCCCGTTTCCGGCATGACCCCTCCACTCGGCTTCGCCGGCACTTAATGCTCGTCGTCCCTATCACTGGCGTTGCGAATCGATCTTCGCTGAGCAGCAAAGGAGCAGGCAATGAGTTGTTCCCGTTCGGCCTCGTTTATATAGAGAAACTTGACCGCAACGTCAAACAATCCCTTGTCCTTGCCGCTCCGGGCCGATATCCGGACCACTTCCCCATATGCGTGAAAGGCATCCACGCTCATCCCCGGAAGCGCCATGGAAATCTCTATCATCCGCCCCCTTTCAATGGGTTCTGAGAGAATCAGGCCGATGCCCGAACCACTGATATCCCTCGTGTCCGCTATCTCGGCGTCGAGGGATTCTGAAACCTCGCAACCCAGCTTGCCAAGGATACGATCCAGCTTGTCCTCGATATCCTCCAGCCTACGGGAGAGCCGAACCACCCAACCGGGGGGGTGCTGGTACCCGCCTCCTTCGGTGGGCCCTGCGGCGCGAACGCCGTCGGGGGCGGACTCCGACCAGGACTGCAACAATTCCGCTGCCTTTGCAGGTTCGATGAGTGTGACTTTGGCCTTGACGGAAATCAATCCCCGAACATGCTCTCTTCTCTCTTGCCCCACTTGCTCGGCCATATCCCCCCCGGTTCACGTCCGATATCCGAAATCCATTCAAACCGAAACGCCCCCGATCATCCTGGTAACGTTTTCCATGCATGGAATCCATGGGGATGTATATCACCCACAGCAACCGCTGTAAACTCAATGTCATTAACTTGATTCTGAAATGCCCATTTCAGGATCGAAATCGGGATCGAACTTGTTGGCGTGGCCGTCATTTTCGATTTCGATAGCAATCTGGATTTCGATGTTTATCCCATCGCGCAGGGAGGAGGTCTTGGTCCCGATTGATAGTGTCATGATTCCCCCTGTTTATCCCATCTCGCAGGGAGGAGGTTCATAGGAGAGGAAGGTCTTAACGCGTGAAACTTGCGGCAGGTGCGGATCGAATCGGGATTTGCATCCTTACTATATTACAGAATCGCTGGAGCCGGCCTCGATGGCATCCTGTTCGTACAGAGACATAAAAGCCCCCACCACCTGCGGATCGAATTGACTGCCTGCGCCGTCATGTAAAATTTTCAGAATTTTTTCAGATGCCATCTTTCTGCGGTAAGCACGATCGGATGCCATGGCGTCATAGGCGTCCGCCACCGACAGGATGCGGGCCAGAAATGGAATGCCCTCACCCTTGAGCCCGTTGGGGTATCCGCTTCCGTCATAGCGCTCATGGTGACAGCGGATGATCTCCTGCTCCCTGCCCCACATTCCCAGCTTGCCGACGATATCAGCTCCGAGAAGCGGATGTTCCTTTATCTTCTCATATTCGTCATGGGTCAGCCGGCCCGGTTTCAGGAGGATCGAATCCCGTACGCCGATCTTTCCGATGTCGTGGAGCGGTCCAGCGAATTTCAGGATATCCAACTCCTCGGGGCTGCACAGGAGTGCCTTGCCAAGGAGCAGGGATATCTCCGTGACCCGGGTGGAGTGCTGCTTGGTATAGGGGTCGCGCACCTCGATGGCCTTCACAAAGGCATAAAGGGTTGCGAACAGGTTGGTGTAGATGTTCTCGTAAAGGGCCAAATTCTCGATGCTGTGGGCGGCATTCTGGGTCAGGAAGGACAGATAATACAGTTCCTTTTCAGTAAACCGCCGGTCCCCCTTCCGGATGGATGCCGTGAGCACTCCGAATATCTTTTTCCGGATCTTGAGAGGCACCAGCATGATGGAACGGATATCGGAGGGGACGCCCCGGACACCGGTGTTTTCAGAGATAAGAAGGGGAATCCCATCCGTCGCGATTTCCATCATCAGTTTCCGGAGACCTTCCCCGAGGCCATCGCCCCCCATCAGGTTCCCGTCCGGTCCGGATTCGCCCGCAGAATCGGCAGCCGATGCCAATTGCGGCGCCCGGGCGACCGAAACCTCGACGACCGTACTGGAGGAAGTATTGACCACCGAGAAACTCGCCTCGTCCGACTGAGTGATCTCAAGGGTCATCCCCACCACCCGGCTGAAGACCTCCTGGTTGGAGCCGACCTGCGCCAGATCACTCAGTATCTTATTCAGGATGTTGAGGCCTTCGATTTTGTAAAGCAACTCTTGGTTCAGCTTTTCCAGCCGCTCCTTTCCCTCCACCTCCTTCTTGAGAATGAGGTTTTCCACAAACAGCCGCCGCTCCCGCAACACCCGGGCGAGGCATAATTCCATTTGATTGAGGCTGACGGGCTTGATCAGGAAATCCACAACCCCGTTGCGCAGCGTCTGGATGGTGTTATCCAGGGACGGATAGCCGGTCATGACCACCACGGGAATCGTGTTGTCCACGAGTCGAATTCGTTCGGCCAGTTCCAACCCATCCATTTCGGGCATATTGATATCGGTAAAGCAGCAGCTGATCCTTTCACGGCTGAGGATCTCCACCGCCTCCAGACCGTTGAGCGCGGTCACAACGGCGTACCCCTTCTGCTCGAAATAGTCCTTGGCAATTTCGAGTATGCTTTCCTCGTCATCCACGAAGAGGATCTTGCCCTGTTCGTCCTTATTCATTATGCCGGTCCAATTCATGCGACCTCTTCATCCAGGGATCCCTTTTTACAGCGATGGTCCTGATCCCGATAGGGGCGCTGCCCGCAGGAGGCAGTACCGCCAGTTATTCTTAAATACCCGGCTCCGCCAGCAGTCCTCGGAACCTGTCATCCATCGAACGGGGCGTTTAGTAAGAAATTTCTCCGACATCCATCTCACTTTGTCAAGCACCAACCGGGAAATGATGAATTCTTCTTGAACGAACTGGCTAAATCTGAGACTATATTTCTCATGCTGGATGTAGACGCACCCACTCATTCCAGCCCCCGGTTCGGATCCTTCGTGGAGGCTGTTTAGATATAGTCCCATATCGAACGATCACTTCCAAAACTTAAGGAGAAAGACATGGCCCCTACCATTACAGCTCTGTATGGAAGCCCCCGGAGAAAAGGCAATACGGCACTTTTAATGAAACAGGCCGTTCAAGGCGCCAGGGATGCCGGCGCAACCGTGGATGAGATATTTCTCAGAGATTTGAAAATTTCCCCCTGCCTGGAAATTTATGCCTGCAAGTCCGACGGAGAGTGTGTGATCAAGGATGACTTCCAGCCGCTAAGGGACCGGATTCTCGCCTCTCAGGGGCTCATGGTCGCTTCCCCTATCTTTTTTTATTCCGTAAGCGCGCACACGAAAATCATGATGGACCGGTTCCAGTCCCTTTGGGTCAAAAAATACTGGCTCGACGATAATGCGGGGGGACAACGGGAGTTCAAAAGAAAGGGGCTTTTTATCAGCGTTGGCGCCACAAGCGGAAAAAAGCTCTTCGACGGCGCACTGTTGACTATGAAATATTTTTTTGACCCCCTCGATATGGAGCTCTGGCGGGCACTGACCTATCGGGGCATCGACCTGGAGGGCGAGATCAACGATTATCCACAGCATCTCAAAGAGGCGTATGATACGGGCAGGGCGCTTGCGGATGCCCTGGCGTGAGGGGTCGTGAACGGTGAACCATGAACAGGGATCGGTAACAGGGATGGTCTTGTGGGGCATAGTTTGTTCTGGACGATGTATCAGATACTTGTTTTGAATTGATTACCGTAAGAAAACTTCGGGGGAACCTTGGAAAAACAGGGAAAACGGCAGGACAGGAGAATATGGAACTGACAGGGGCGCAGATACTGCTCAAATCTCTCCAAGCAGAGGAGGTGGATACCCTCTTTGGGTATCCCGGAGCCGTCATCGTCGATGTCTATGATGAAATGGAAAAAACCGGTCTCCATCATGTGCTCGTGCGCCATGAGCAGGGGGCTGTCCACGCGGCGGACGGCTATGCCCGCGCCAGTGGAAAGGTAGGGGTATGTCTGGTCACCTCCGGGCCGGGCGCCACCAACACCGTGACGGGGCTGGCTGCCGCCTACATGGACTCGATCCCCCTGGTGATTCTCAGCGGGCAGGTACCCACCCACCTCATCGGGAACGATGCTTTCCAGGAGGTCGACATCGTGGGGATCACGCGGCCCTGTACCAAGCACAACTATCTGGTGCCGCGGGTGGAGGATCTGGCCGGAATCATCAAGGAGGCCTTTCATATCGCCAGAACCGGAAGACCCGGCCCGGTGCTGATCGATCTCCCGAAGAACGTCCTTGCCGACAAGGCCCTTTACACCCCCCCCGGGCCGGTCCAACTCAGGTCCTACAACCCGACCTACCACCCGAATAGCAAGCAGCTCAAAAAGGTGGCGAGACTGATCCAGGAGGCCCGGCAACCGGTCATTCTGTCCGGAGGCGGCATCATCCTGTCCAGGGCCTCGGAGCCTTTGCGGCAGCTGGCCCGATCTGCGCAGATCCCCGTCACTTCCACGCTTATGGGGCTCGGAGCCTTTCCGGGCAGCGATCCTCTCTGGCTGGGAATGCTGGGCATGCACGGGACCTACCGGGCCAATATGGTCACCGGCGCCTGCGACCTGATGATCGCCGTGGGGGTGCGCTTCGATGACCGAGTGACGGGCAGAACCGACACCTTTGCCTCTCAGGCACAGATCGTCCATATCGATATCGATCCCACCTCCATCCACAAGAACGTTCATGTATCAACGCCCGTGGTGGGAGACTGCAACATCAGTCTCATCCTGCTCAACCGGATGCTGCGCGATATGGCGCCAGAATACACGCCCGAAAGCCGCCGTCAGTGGCTCGAGCAGATCGACGCGTGGAAGCGCACCAATCCCATGGCATACACGCAGGCAGAGGTCATCAAGCCACAATTCGTCATCGAAAAACTCTATGAGGTCACCCAGGGGGACGCGGTTATCACAACCGATGTGGGCCAGCACCAGATGTTCACGGCCCAGTACTACCCCTTCGATCAGCCCAATCAGCTGATCACCTCCGGCGGCCTCGGTGCCATGGGGTTCGGGCTTCCGGCCGCCATCGGGGCACAGACGGCCCTGCCGGACAAGCGGGTCATCAATATCGCTGGCGACGGCAGCATCCAGATGAACATTCAGGAGCTGTCCACCGCCATGCAGGCCTGTCTGCCCATCAAGGTGGTTATTTTGAACAACGGATTCCTGGGCATGGTTCGGCAATTCCAGGAACTCTTCTGTGAGAAGCGCTATGCGGGCACCCGGCTGGAGCATACACCGGATTTCGTAAAGCTGGCAGAGGCCTATGGCGCCGTTGGGCTTCGGGCCGCCAAACCCGAAGAGGTCGAACCGGTTCTGCGCGAGGGCCTCTCTGCGCCTGGACTGGTGATCATGGAGTTCATGGTGGAAAAGGAAGAGTGCGTCTACCCCATGGTGCCAGCCGGTGAGCCGGTGACCTCCATGCTGCTGGCGTAAGGGCCGCGGCCTCCGCGACCCTAAGGTTAGTAAGAATATATGAAATTTTCGGATCCGAATTGGGATCGCAATCGTTTGCGATATTCGATCCCGATAGGCGATTCTACAGAAAAAGGCCCAACTTCATGACCGACAACCGATGCGTTCTTTCCATACTCGTTGACAACCAGCCTGCCGTTCTGGCCCGGGTGGTGGGGCTTTTTGGCGGCAGGGGCTATAACATCGAAAGCCTGTGCGTGGCCGAGACCATCGATCCGCTGGTGTCGCGCATCACCCTGGTCACCCGAGGCGACGATGCCATCCTGGAGCAGATCAAGAAACAGCTCAACAAACTGATCAACGTGATCAAGGTTCACACCCTGACGGATGCGGAATTTGTAGACAGGGAAATGGCCCTGGTCAAGGTCCATGCCAAACCCCATTCCAGGGCGGAAATTTTAAGAATCGTCGACATCTTCCGCTGCAAGGTGGTGGATGTGGGCCTGGACCACTACACCATCGAGGTCACCGGCGACCAGGGAAAACTCAATGCCATCACGAGCCTGCTGAAACCCATCGGCATCAAGGAGATCGCCCGGACCGGCGTCATTGCCCTCTTTCGGGACCCGAAGTAAGAGCCTATCCGAAAATCCCGTCTCAGACCCGCTGGCTGCGTTGGAAAGCGTCTCGAAATGCTCACGTACTACGTGTACGCTCCGCTTTCGAGCCGTTTTCCGCCTTGCTATCTGGCCTGAGCCAAGATTTTCGGATGGGCTCTTGATAAAAAAATGGCTTGACTTTACGCCGTTACATGGTATTGCCTAAGGGATAAACGCTTACAAGGAACCCAACAATGAACCCGATTTGTGCCATCATCGACCTTGGAACTCTCCTTATCGGCCTCGCGGCAGGGGCGCTCATTGCCGCGGGGGAATCGCGTTGATAATGGCATAAAATATAGACAGACAATAAATTCCAAGACCGTTATCGACCCTGTCCGTTGATAACGGTTTTTTTTTTGATATCCATCCGGTTGGTGGCCGTAGCGGCCGAAGGGATGGTGGGGAGAAACGCATGGAGCAAATTCTACTGTATGACACCACCTTGAGGGACGGCACCCAGGGGGAGAGCGTCAATTTCACAGCCCCGGAAAAGATCAAAATCGCTAAGCAGCTCGATGAGCTGGGGATTCATTATATTGAGGGCGGATGGCCCGGGTCCAATCCCAGGGACATCCAATTCTTCGAACTGGCTCGGCAAACCCCCTTCTCCCAGGCCCGCATCACCGCCTTCGGCGCCACCCGGAGGCCGGGGGTCGCACCGGCTGAGGATTCCAACCTCCAGGCCCTGATCAAGAGCGGTGCGGCCACGGTCACCCTGGTGGGAAAGAGCTGGGATCTTCATGTGGCGATCATGAACAACACCCTGGCGGAAAATCTCAACATGATCCGGGAGAGCATCGCCTACCTCAAGGATCTGGGACGCGAAGTCATTTTCGATGCCGAACATTTTTTCGACGGTTACAAGTCCAACCCGGACTACACCCTAGAGACCCTGGAGGCCGCCGTCTCCGGCGGGGCCGACTTTCTGATCCTCTGCGACACCAACGGCGGAACCCTGTACTACGATATCGAGGCCATCGTGGCGCGGGTAAAGGAGGCACGGGATGAATGGAATCTGCCGAACGGCGGCAACGCCAGCCCCATACACCTCGGCATCCATGCCCACAACGACTGCGCCATGGCCGTTGCCAACTCCATATCGGCGGTTCGCGCCGGCGCCCGGATGGTCCAGGGAACCATCAACGGGTACGGCGAACGGTGCGGGAATGCCGACTTAACGGCCATCATTCCGATCCTTCAGTTGAAGATGAACCAATCGTGCCTTCCGGAGGCAAACCTGACCCGCTTGAAGAAGGTATCCAGGTTCGTCAGCGAGGCCGCCAATATGCCCCCCCAGGGCAACCGCCCCTTCGTGGGCCGAAGCGCCTTTGCCCATAAGGGGGGGATCCATGTCAGCGCCATCGCCAAACAACCCCGGGCCTATGAACATATGGACCCGACCCTCGTGGGTAACGCCCGTCGCGTGCTCGTTTCGGACATGTCCGGCAAGTCCAATGTTGAGTACAAGGCCAGGGAACTCGGGGTCAGCCTGGACGAAAACGGCGTCGACAGCCGGAAAATCGTCTCCCAGATCAAAAAGATGGAACAGGAGGGGTTTCAATTCGACGTGGCGGATGGCTCGCTCAAAATATGGTTCCAGAAGCTCACGGATCAGTTCACGCCTCTTTTCACCCTGGAAAACTACCGGATTTCCATGGAAAAGGACAGGGATCAACATGCCTGGGCCCATGCCATTGTCAAGGTCTCCGTCGGTGAACGCAAAGAGATGATCGCGGCCGAAGGCGACGGACCGGTAAACGCCCTGGATAACGCTTTGCGCAAGGTTCTGAAAAAATTCTATCCCCACCTGGGCCTGGACGCCCTGCGCCTGGTGGATTACAAGGTGCGGGTCATCGACGGCCGGGAGGCCACGGCGGCCAAGGTTCGGGTGATCATCGATTCCCGGGATCGCGAGGACATCTGGACCACCATCGGTGTATCCACGGATATTATCGAAGCCAGCTGGCAGGCGCTTTCGGACAGCTTTCAGTACAAGCTGGCCAAGGATCTGCCTGCCACCGAAGGGAAGATCGCATGAAACATACCGGTTACCCGATCAAGGGGGAGAGGTTCAGCGCCGCGGGGGTCCGTCCGGCCCCGCGGCGGATGCTCCCCGTCCGCCGGACCGCTGCGTTTTGGACCGAAAGCCGATGAAACGAAACCGTCAGCAGCGCTGATGATGATAGAAAGGACCCACACCATGAGCCAAGATCGCGTCATTATTTTCGATACCACCCTGAGGGACGGGGAGCAATCCCCCGGTGCCAACATGAACACCGCGGAAAAACTCCAGATCGCCCTTCAGCTGGAAAAGCTGGGGGTGGATATTATTGAGGCAGGGTTCCCGGCGGCCTCGGAGGGGGATTTTGACGCTGTTTCCCAAATTGCCAAGAAACTCAAACGGGCCCAGGTGACAGGCCTTGCCCGCACTTCCAAGGGGGATATCGATCGGGCCTGGGGGGCCGTCCAGCAGGCGGCTCATCCGGGAATTCATGTTTTCCTGGCCACCTCCGAACTCCACATGAAATACAAGCTGAATATGACCCGTGAGCAGGTGCTCGAAACCGCTGTGACAATGGTGAAGTATGCCAGATCCCTCACCGATCGCGTCGAGTTTTCCGCGGAGGACGGATCCAGATCCGACCGGGACTTTCTCTGCCGGGTCTTCGAGGCAGCCATCCTGTCCGGTGCCACCACGGTGAATCTGCCGGACACGGTGGGCTACGCCATCCCGGAGGAGTTCGGCGAACTCGTCCGATACGTCATGGCCCATACGCCCAATATCCATCAGGCGGTCCTGAGCGTTCACTGCCACAACGACCTGGGACTGGCCACCGCCAACACCCTGGCGGCCATCCAGGCCGGAGCCCGGCAGGCGGAGGTCACCATCAACGGCATCGGTGAACGCGCGGGCAACACCGCCATGGAAGAGGTGGTCATGGCCCTGCACACCCGGCCCAACTTCTTTCCCGTCGCCACGGGCATCAACACCGAGCTGATCTATCCCACCAGCCGCCAGGTAAGCATGATCAGCGGCATGATCGTTCAGCCCAACAAGGCCATCGTGGGCGCCAACGCCTTCGCCCACGAGTCGGGCATTCACCAGGACGGGATCCTGAAAAACCCCATGACCTACGAAATCATGAATCCCGAAACCGTGGGGCTCAGCGCCAACAAGCTGGTTTTGGGAAAACACTCCGGCCGACATGCCCTCAGGACCCGGTTGAAGGAGATGGGCTATGACCTGTCCGACGAAGAACTGAAAATCGTTTTTAAGAAATTCAAGGACCTGGCGGATAAGAAAAAGCATGTCATGGACGAGGACCTGGAGGCGCTGGTGACAGAAGGCCTTCTGCGAACCGCCGACGCCTTCCAGTTGGAATACATGCATGTCACCAGCGGAACCACCGTTCTGCCCATGGCCAGCGTCCGCATGCGCATCCACGGGGAACCGATAAAAATCGCCAAATTTGGCAGCGGCCCCATCGATGCGGCCTTCAATGCCATCAAGGAGCTCACCCGGGCGGAATCCGAGATGCTGCGCTTCACCATCCGCGCCCTCACGGAGGGAACCGATGCGCTGGGAGAAGTGATCGTACGGTTGAAGGAAAACGGGTTGATCGCGTTGGGAAGGGGCTCGGACGAGGATATCATCACCGCCAGCGCCAAAGCCTATATCAACGGCTTGAACCGGATGGAGTACCTCAAATCCCATCCTGTGGAGGACCGGCAGGGATTGTAGGATAATGAGACTGCCCCCGCAGGCGCGGGGGCAGGACTCAAGATGTCAATTAATCGCCCATGGTGGCCATGTAATCGTCCAACAGGGTTTCCAGTTTCAGTTTGTGTTTGGCCTCCTCCTGGCAGAGGGCCTTGAAAACCTTCTTCAACTGGTCGGACTCCATCTTCACCTGCAGCTCGTTATAAAGGGCAAGCGCCTTTTCCTCCCGCTTGCTGGCCAGCAACAGGATGTCCCGGTAGGCCATTCCCTTTTCATAGGGTATCTCCACCTGGTAATTGCTGCGCTTGATGTCCGGAATCCATTTCCATTTGTATTCCGACAGATCGGTCTTTTCCATGTTTTTCAGCATGTCCTGGTGTTTGCGCTCCTCCTCGGCAAACTCCTTGAAAAGCTCCCGGTGACCACTCATGGATTCCATTTCGCTGGCTTCCAGGTAGAACGCTTCGGCCTCCTTCTCCTTATCATATGCAAAATCGATGATATCCTGAAAATTCTCGAAACTCATCCTCATCTCCTTTCAATTTTTGTTCCGGCTGGACTACTCGGCGAGCGTTCCGATAATATCCTCTGCTTTGTTAATATGATGCTTTATCAGATAGGAGGCAATCCCATCAAGTATTTCCATCGTCGCCCGGGGATTGACAAAGTTGGCGGTGCCCACTTGCACCGCGGAGGCCCCGGCGATCAGAAACTCCAGGGCGTCCCGGGGCGTCATGATTCCGCCGATACCGATCACCGGCACCCCAACCGCCCGGGCAGTCTGCCACACCATTCGGAGCGCCACCGGTTTTACCGCGGGCCCGGAAAGTCCGCCGGTGATGTTGGCCAGGACGGGTTTTCGCGTATCCACATCGACGGCCATACCCGTCAGCGTGTTGATCAGGGACAGCGCATCAGCGCCCGCGGCCTCAGCCTGTCTGGCAATTTCCGTGATGTCCGTCACATTGGGGGACAGCTTGGCAATCAGTGGCTTACCAGTTGCCCGCCGCACCGCGGCGATGACAGTCCGGGCCGCGGCGGGATCCACACCGAAGGCCACCCCGCCGGCCTTGACATTGGGGCAGGAAATGTTCACCTCAAGCGCCGCCACCGCTTCCAGGGCATCAATCCGCTCCGCCAACCGGACGTATTCCTCCACCGTCTTGCCGTAGATATTGGCGATGACCGGTACCGATAAGGTTTCCAGGTAAGGCAGTTTTTCAGCGACGAAAGCCTCCAGACCGACGTTCTCGAGACCGATGGCATTGAGCATACCGCATGGGGTCTCCACGATCCGGGGAGGCGGGTTTCCCCTGGCGGGCACGAGGGAAAGCCCCTTGACCACGATGGCGCCCAGGCGGTTTAGATCCACCAGCCCCTCGAACTCACGGCCATACCCGAAGGTGCCCGACGCGGTCATCACCGGATTTTGCAGCCGAATTCCGCCGATATCCACACTCAGATCGGGGAGATCATCCATCGGCGTCGCCCTTTTGGGGCCACTGCGGTGAGTTGCCGCCCGATCCTGAAGCAGTCTGTCTGGAACACGTCATAGGGAGTAGGAATTGTTGGAATCGCCAAAAGGCAGGGGTTAAAATGAAAAGGGCACCAGCCAGATTCCGCCTTACCATGAAAGGAGCGCAGAGGTCCACAGATTATTTCATGGGGTGTGCGAGGCCAGTGGGGTGACGTGAATTGCCGGGTGCGGCTGACTGCCTGTCACCCGGCGGATTCGTATGTAGAACCTGACGATGGAACTTCTGAAAATTATGGCACCGTTCGGGTGTGGGCCCCCGGTACTTCGGGCCCGGTTGGTGCTATGACCGATTGCAAGAAGGCGTTTGTCGTCGGACAACCCGCTATCCGGTTGCGGGTGGAGCCTTGCCACCAATTGTATGAAACTCTATGAAACAAACGAATCGTCTGCGACTTCACCATTTGGGACCAAACACATCACCTATTGACGCTGCTCTCTTCCAGTTCAATTCCTGCAAAGCGGATCATCGCATCCGTGGGGAACGCACGACCCGAACGGTGCACATCCTGGATTCAGTTTCGGAAGCCGGCCCGCTCCCGATGAATCGGGGAGTGGTGGTGCGTGAAAGACTGAACCGGCCAGCCATGGGAGATAATCTTCAGCGCACCATAGGGCATGGCTAAATACGAGTCAACAGGATTTAAGGGCCGTTACGAGGAAGTAAGCAAATCGTATTATCAACAATTTTCATTCCGTTAGAATCATTGATGATAGTATGAAATGTTCGAAAAAACTTCCAGGCAGTGCCGCATCCGGCGGTTCCATGGGGTTTATACTTGGGATTTCGATTTGTTGGGAAGTTATCGACAGGTTGTCGACAGGGAGGGGGAGATTCTCTTTTCTTTGATTTTCTCTATTTCTCGCCTGTTTTCATTTAAAATGTCTCTATTCCCCCTTGTCCTTCAAAAGGAGGTTCGATATGACCATGCGCTGGATCTCCGATGTTCCCTCGTAAATCGTGAATACACGGGCATCCCGATAGAACCGTTCCACCGGATACTCCTTGATGACCCCGTATCCGCCGTGAATCTGCAGGGCCCTGGCGGTCACCCGGTTGGCCATCTCCGAGGCATAGAGCTTGGCCATGGCGGCCTCCCGGGTCACCCGGCGGCCCTGGTCCTTAAGGGTGGCGGCCAGGAGCATCAGTTGCCGGGCCGCCTCTATCTCGGTGGCCATATCGGCGAGGGTGAACCGGAGCGACTGGAACCCGGAGATCTTCCGGCCAAACTGTTCCCTTCCCTGGGCGTAGCGGACCGCCTCGTCAAAGGCGGCCTGAGCCACCCCCAGAGCCTGGGCCGCGATACCGATGCGCCCCCCATCGAGGGCTGTCATGGCGATCTTGAAGCCCTCCCCTTCGCCGCCCAGAAGGTGATCTTCGGGCACCCGGCACTCATCGAAGAGGAGGTCCACCGTGTCCGATGCCCTGAGTCCCAGCTTGTCCTCCACGCGCCCGACCGACAGTCCGGCCGTTTCCCGGGGGACCAGAAAGGCGCTGATACCCCGATGGCCCTTGGCCGGATCGGTCTTGGCGGTCACGATGACGAGCCCGCCGTTCTTGCCGCTGGTGATGAACCGCTTGGTCCCGTTCAGGACATAGCACCCGTTCTCCTTCCGGGCACAGGTCTCCTGGCCGAGGGGATCCGAACCGGCCTGGGGCTCGGTGAGGGCAAAGGCGCCGATGGTATCCCCGGTTGCCAGGGCTGGCAAAAACCGCTCCTTTTGGCACTGGGTTCCGTAGACCGCGATGCTCTCACAGACAATGGAGTTATGCACCGCCATGATAACGGCTGTGGCGGCACATGCGTAAGCAATCTCCGAGAGGGCAAGGACATAGGAAACCATATCGGTCCCCTGGCCGTTGTACGCCTCGGGCACCCGCATGCCCATGAGGCCCAGTTCCCCCATGCGCTTGAGGACCTCGGCGGGAAACGCCTTGGTCCGGTCCCGCTCGGCGGCGTCCCGAAGCACCACCTGACGGGAAAACTCACGCGCCATGGTCTGGATCATGAGCTGTTCCTTGGTCAGTTGCCCCCGCATCTTGGCCTCTCAGTTTTCCAGGGCCGCCCTGCGGCCCCTCTCCAGGGCATCCAGGTTCATGGGGATGAATTTGGCCTTCTTGGCGAAAACGGATTTGACCGTTTCCTTGATGAGGTCGAATTCCATAATGCGGCTGCGGGCCACAAAGGCTCCCAGAGCTACGATATTGGCGGCCTTCAGGCTTCCCGCCGCAACAGCGATTTCACTGGTGGGCACCCGGAGTTCGTCCACATCGCTACGGCCCGTACCCGTATCGATCAACGAGCTGTTGATGAGGACCACCCCGCCGGGTTTGACCGCATGGGAAAACTTTTCCAGGGATGGCAGGTTCATGGCCACCAGATGAGCTGGATGCTGGATGACCGGCGAACCGATGCGCTCCTCACTGATCACCACCGTGCAATAGGCGGTTCCCCCTCTCATCTCCGGGCCGTAGGAGGGAATCCATGCCACCTGGAGCCCCTTTTCCATGGCCGCCACCGCCAGGATCTTGCCCGACAGCAAGATCCCCTGGCCGCCGAACCCGGCAAACATCACATCCTTCTGCATCGCGCATGTCCTCCTGTCAATCGGGGGTTTTAAACTCTCCCAGGGGAAAGTAAGGCAGCATATTGTCTTCCGCCCAGGCAAGGGCTTTCACGGGGGTTACACCCCAGTTGGTGGGGCAGGTGCTGAGCACCTCCACCAGACTGAAGCATCGGTTTTCCATCTGGTAGGTGAAGGCACGGCGGATGGCCTTCTTGGCCCGGTTGACATACTTGGGTCGCAAAACGGTCTGACGCGTGATATAGCTTGGTGTTTTCAGCGTCGCAAGCAGCTCGGCCACCCGAAGGGGCATTCCCACCTCATCGACATTCCGTCCAAAGGGGCTGGTGCTGGTCTTCTGGTTGGGCAGGGTCGTGGGGGCCATCTGCCCGCCGGTCATGCCATATACGGCATTGTTGATGAAAATGGTGGTGAATTTCTCTCCCCGGTTGGCGGCATGGATGATTTCCCCGAGGCCGATGCTGGCCAGATCTCCATCCCCCTGGTAGGTGAACACGATCAGATCCGGCCGAACCCGCTTGATGCCCGTGGCCATGGCCGGCGCCCGGCCGTGGGCGGCCTCCTGGAAATCGCAATCGACATAGTTGTACATCAATACCGCGCAGCCCACAGGCGCAATGCCCACCGTACGCTTCCGGATCCCGAGCTCCTCGATAACCTCCGCCACCAGGCGGTGCACTACTCCGTGGCTGCATCCCGGGCAATAATGCGACTCCACGTCGATCAGGCCGGGTGTTTTCTGAAAGGCTTTCCCCATGATCGCACTCCTGTAACAGTAGACCCTTTATCTGAAACATCCGCGTTTCAATGGCGGTTCTCCCGGCTGCGGGTGATCCGCCAAAACCGCTTCATCCATCGCTCTCGAGCTGCCCCTTCAGAAAGTCCATGACCTCCTCGGGCGTCGGGACCAGGCCGCCGGCCTTGCCGAACCATTTGACCGGGCACTGACCCAGAACCGCTCGCTGAACATCCTCCACCATCTGCCCCATGCTCATCTCGATACTGGCGACCAGCTTGCAGCCAGGCTTTCCCGCGGCATCATAAATGGCCTGCAGCGGAAAGGGGTAGAGGGTCTGGGGGCGGATCATCGCCACCTCGATCCCCTCCTTCTTCAATTGGTCGATGGCCGTGCGGCATACCCGGCTCATGGTACCGTAGGCGATCACCAGCGCCCCGTAATCACCGTCCATATTGTAGGGTTCATAGCGGACCTCCTCACGCTCTATTTTGTCGTACTTTGCCTTGAGCACGAGGTTGACCTCATAGAGAGACTCTCCGTCCAGATACAGCGTATTGATCTTGTTCCGCTTCTCGCTCTTCCTGGTTTCCATGCCGTTGGTGGCCCAGGCATCCTTGTTGCTGGGGGGCACGGCCAGCTCGTCCGGGAAAAATACCGGCTCCATCATCTGGCCGATCATCCCGTCGCCGAGCACCATGACGGGATTGCGGTACTTTTCCGCCAGCGGGAAGGCGCTCATCATCATTTCGACGGCCTCCTGCACGCTGGCCGGCGCCATCACGATGAGCTTATAGTCCCCGTGGCCGCCGCCCTTGACGGCCTGCAGATAGTCGGACTGGGCCGGCAAAATGCCCCCGAGGCCCGGACCGCACCGGACGATGTTGACAAAAACCGCCGGCAGTTCGGCGGTGGCGATGAAACTGAGCGCCTCGCTCATCAGGCTGATGCCCGGGCTGGAGGAACTGGTAAACACTCGCTCGCCCGCCGCGGCCGCGCCGAAGATCATATATCCCACGGCCACTTCGCTCTCCCCCTGCAAAAAAACCCCGTCCTCCTCCGCGAGCCGCCGGCTCATGTACTCGGCCACTTCGGACTGGGGGGTAATGGGGTAAGCGAAGTAATTCAGACATCCCGCCCGGATGGCTGCCTCCGCTATGGCCTCGTTTCCCTTCATCAATACCTTACCCATGGACCCTTTCTCCTTGATATGGTTCTCCAGAATGAATACGGTGCCCTGCCGTCTCCGTCTCCAGATTTCAATAACCCCTCAACGGTTATTGCTCGTCCGCAGTTTCCGCCACCGTCTCTTCGATGGTGATGGCCACCTCCGGGCACATGAGGCAGCAGGCCGTGCACTGGACGCAATCCTCCGGGCGAGCCTGGAAAACCGGGGTATACCCCTTTTTATTGACCTTATCGGACAGTTCCAGGGTCTTTTTCGGGCACACATGGATACACAGCCCGCATCCCTTGCATCGCAAGGCATCAATGTGGTGCTTGAATGACATAAGATCTTGACTCCTTTCTCCAAGAGCCTTTTTAAAACCGCCTTCCAACAGACTTAGTTATCGGTCCTGATCTGGCGTTTTATAAACAGGCGCCGAGGCTGAAAGCGGCAAGGCGAACGACCGCTCAATTTTTTATATGCCTTCTTCCCCATCTTTTCAACCCGGTAAATTCCATAAAATTTCGACCGTCCCCAACAAAAAGGTCGAAATTCCCCTCCGGAAAAAAAGGAATCCCGACCTTAGCACAGTCCGTTCGGAAAAACGAGCCGCGGGTGGATATGACGCTATCTATGCGGAGTAATCGTAAAAGCCGCGTCCGGTTTTTCGTCCCAGCCATCCGGCTTCCACATATTTTACCAGCAGGGGACAGGGCCTGTACTTGGAATCCTTGAATCCCTCGTAGAGGGTCTCCATGATGGCCAGACAGGTATCGAGCCCGATGAGGTCCGCCAGGGCCAGGGGCCCCATGGGATGGTTCATGCCGAGCGTCATGACGGTGTCGATGTCTTCCTTTTTGCCCACACCGTGGTAAAGGGCGAAGATCGCCTCGTTGATCATGGGCAACAGGATCCGGTTCGAGATGAAGCCGGGAAAATCATTTGACCGGGCCGGGGTCTTTCCAAACCGGACAGCAAGGTCCCAGGTGGTCTGGAGGGTTTCCTCGGTGGTGACGAGGGCGGGGATGACTTCCACCAGTTTCATCACCGGCACCGGGTTCATGAAGTGCATCCCGATCACCATCCCGGGCCGACCGGTCTGGGCCGCGATCCGGCCAATGGGGATAGAAGAGGTGTTGGAGGCCAGAATCACTCCCGGCCGGCAGACGGCATCGAGATCCCTGAAGAGTTGGAACTTGATGGACTCTCTCTCCGTTGCGGCCTCGATGACGAAATCCGCGGCGGCCATGTCCTTCAGCTCAATGGTGGGACGGATCCGACCGAGCATCTCGTCCTTTTGGGACTCCGAGATAATCTCCCTGGCCGCAGCTCGTGCCAAGTTCTTTGCAATGGTGGCAACCCCCCTGTCAACGAATTCCTGCTCAATGTCGCTCATGATCACGTGAAGCCCGTTCATCGCCGCAACCTGCGCAATACCATTGCCCATCTGCCCTGCACCCACAACACCGAACGTCTTGATATCCATATTCCCCCTCGGTCCTGGTCTTTCTTATTTCTTATCGTTTCAAGATCATCGCCACCGCCTCACCGCCGCCAAGACACAGGGAGGCAAGGCCTGTCTTTTTGTCCTTCCGGATCATTTCATGCAACAGGGTCACCAGCACCCGGCACCCGCTGGCACCGATCGGATGGCCGAGCGCCACGCTGCCGCCATTCACATTGACCTTCTGCGGATCCAGCGCCAGCTCCTTGAGCACGGCGAGGGTCGATCCGCTGAAGGCCTCGTTGACCTCATAAAGGTCCACCTGGTCCAGCGAGAGCCCCTCCTTGTGCAGGCATTTGGGCACCGCCCAGATAGGGGCCACCAGGAGAAATCTCATGTCGATGCCGGCGGAGGCCTGGGCGCCAATGGTGGCGAGAATATCGCACTCCAAAGCCTCGGCTCTCTGGCGGGACATGACCACGACAGCGGCCGCACCGTCACTGATGATGGAGGCGTTTCCCACCGTGCCGACCCCGTCCTTCTTGAAGGCCGGCTTCATTTTGGCAAGCGCCTCGTAGGGAGTTTCCCGAGCACACTCATCCCGTTTGAAAACGATGTCCCCCTTCTTGCCGCGAAGGGTGACAGGGACCGTTTCCGCGTCAAATACCCCCGTAGTAATCGAGTGCATCGAGCGTCGGTATGACTCCGCCGCATAACGATCCTGATCCTCCCTGGAAACCCCGTACTTCTCGGAGCATATCTCGTTGCTCACGCCCATGTGGAAATCGTTGACCACATCCCATAGGCCGTCGTGCATCATATGGTCC
>CAYOXD010000011.1:0-50059 GCA_964407825.1 uncultured Desulfobacterales bacterium
GGATACCACATAATTTACATTCATACAGCCATTCCTCGCTCAGCGTCTGCCCGATGTGGCGCAGGGCCTTCGGGATCCGCCATCCATGTGTTAATATAGTCGAAGGGCGTTTATCCCATCAGGGATCTGTCGCCACCAGCCCCGCCCTTTCAAACGCGCGCAACGTTCGTTCCTTGAGTTCATTGGCCCTGAGATCGGCCAGCTTTTCCCTGCACGCCGTGAAAATGTCGAATGCCATCAGCGCCAGCGCATCGATTTTCGATTCGAATGCCGGAAGCGCCTCCCGCAGCCCGGGATCGCTCAGCTCTGCTTTGAGTTGACGATGGATAATGGATTTCAAATGAAAGATGAAGCCAACGGCCTGGGAGGCGCTGAAGAGGGACTGGGCGGCCCGGATTCGAATCAAGGGATCCAGGGCGGAGCGCAGGGTTGGGGGGTCCATGGCACCCACCAGCTCGTCGTAGACAGCCTCCAGGCTGCGGCGTGCGGTGGCGCCGACAGGGTTGGCGAAAGGATCCGCCCCATGCTTCAACACCCGGGCGGTTTCAGCGGGATAAGTGCCAGCGAGGGCCTTGAACCACTCCTCTGCAATCACCTTCCTGTCACGGATCAACAACTCTTCCAGCCGCATTGCAAGCTTCGCTTCCCAGCCGCCCTGCAGCAGGCAGACATTCCCAAGCAAAGAATACCGCCGGCATTGAAGGGCAGGCCGCTGATTTTCAATCAAATCGGAGAGGTAGAAATACCCTCGGGCCCAAAGGCCGATTTATAATCAAACGGAGGCTGCATGTCAAGGACTAATGAATCTTTGCTCAGGGCAACCACATGGCGCCCAATGCCGCCGTGCAGGGAGGGCGCCGCGGTGGTCGAACTGATCACCCTGCATGCGATTGCCCTGAATCTTTACCTGCACGAAGGCCTGGTGTATGATTCCTCGCCGGGTTTCGAAAGGATTGCGTCCCAGACACTGACAAAGCGCCATATCCAGAGAGGGCACACTGTATGAGACAGGTACTCACCATCGCAGGCTCGGACAGCTGCGCCGGAGCGGGGATCCAGGCGGACCTGAAAACCTTCGCTGCCCTCGGGGTCTATGGCCTGAGCGTCATCACCGCCGTTACCGCGCAAAGCACCCGGGGAGTCACCCACGTGCTGGAAATCCCTCCGAAATGCATCGTGCAGCAGATGGAGGCGGTCTTCTCCGATATACCGGTGCATGGCGTTAAAATCGGCATGCTGCCGTCCACGGAGGCCATCGACGCCGTTTCCGGGCAACTGCGGCGGTTGCACCCAGCAAACGTGGTTCTCGATCCGGTCCTGGCATCCACGGATGGCACCCCCCTGCTTCCCCCCCAGGCCCTTGGCACCCTTCTGGAGGCCCTCTTTCCCCTTTGCCGTCTGGTGACCCCCAATATTCCCGAGGCCGAGCGGATCACCGGCATGGGTATCCGATCGATCCGGGACATGGAAACGGCCGCCCGCCTCATCCATGCAAAAGGCTCCAACGCGGTTCTCATCAAAGGGGGACATGCCGCTTTCAGCCCCACCGACGTCCTCTTTGACGGCACACAGGCCCGCCACTTCGAAGGCAGACGCATTCCCGCCGATCGACCTGTTCACGGCACCGGGTGCACCCTATCGTCGGCCATCACCGCGCATCTTGCCAGGGGGAAAAGCCTCCCTCAGGCCATATCCGATGCCAAGGCCTACGTGGCTGCCGGCATGAAAAGGGCCCTCATCATCGGCAGAGGCTCGGCGGTGCTGGACCATTTCCATGGTGGCGGGCGATCCGCCCCGGGCAAATTGGCCTGAAGCCCCCGAGCACTGAAAATTCCCGGATCTGTCCTTGACAGGACCGTCGCTGACTGCTAACCATTATAAGGTAAACTGCCCGAGCAGAACTTCCCAAGGGCGTTGCCCAAGTATTCTCCTGACGCCCGAGACGATAAACATACGTGAGGAAAAACAGAGTGAAACGATTATCCTTGGTCATAGGCTTGCTGATTTTTTCCGCCGCCTGGACGCCTGTTGCCCTGGCGGGAGAGTGGGCGCCATCCAATATGGCCCTGACCTCCCAATCAGGCTTCATTCTGCCTGTCAAGCTGACGGCATCATCCAATGCATCGACTGACGACAGCACTTGCATGTTTCCCGTCAACAGCTCGTTGCAAGGATTTCGCAATACCGTTATTCCCCTGTCCATGACCCGAATGAAACTGTCCCTGATCGACATTTCCTCCAATCCGAAGGATAAAGGCGCCCCAACCGGCCATTACAGTCCCCTGAGGCTTCAGATGAACGCCGGCCTTCAGACCAACCGCTTTTCCATGACGCCGTCCATCGGACCGTCATCTGAAGCCCTCAGCGACGGTGCGGACTGGAACGCCACCGCCTATATCCTCTTCTTCGGTGTCAATCTCGACCTGGGATCTGGATTCATCCAAACCCACGGGTACATGAGCCCCGGCCTGGGCAATAACGGGGCCCTGGCCCTCTCCGGCGCTTCGGGCAAACCGGGCATCGGCATGGACACGAAGGGGTTCAACGCCTCCGCCGGGTATAAATTCAGCGACCGGCTCACCCTGAAGGCAGGCTGCGGGTATATGGATCAGAAGGATAAGAGATCCGGAGCCTCGGCTGAGGCATGGGCCATTTATGCCCAGGCCATCCTGAGCATCGCCCCCGGCGTCAAGGTCATCCCCGGCGTTGGGCAGATCGACTTCGGCAAGGATCAATCCGGCAAGAGCGCCAGGGACAATTTCTTTGCCGGCGCCAAGTGGCAAATCAACTTCTAGAGGCGCGATAATTTTCTGGCAAGCGCCTCATTGACAAGCTTCGGGTTCGCCTTTCCCCGGGTCTCACGCATCACCTGCCCCACAAAATAGCCCATCAGCTTGGTCTTCCCGCCCCGATAGGCTTCAACCTCGGCGGGGCTGGCAGCAATCACCCGGTCTACCAAAGCCTCGATGGCCTCCGCATCCTGAACCTGGACGAGCCCCTTCTCCGCCACGATATCCTTGGCAGGTTTGCCTGTTCTGGCCATTTCCTCCAAAACGCCCTTGGCGATTTTCGCGCTGATCATCCCCTGCTCCACAAGGCTGAGCAACCCGGCCAAGTCCCCCGCTGAAACGGGCGATGCTTCGATGCCGAGGCCCTCGGCGTTCAGTAGGGCCGACAGCGCCCCCATGATCCAGTTACTCACGGTCTTGGACTGGGGGAAAAGCGCCACGCAGGCCTCGAAATAGTCCGCCATCTCCCGGCTCGACGCCAGAAATGCCGCATCGTAGGCCGGCAGGGCATACTGGGCCTCAAACCGCTTTTTCTTCTCCGCGGGCAACTCGGGCAGCCCGTCCTGGATGTCCGCCACCCATTTTTCGTCCACCGTCAGGGGGAGCAGATCCGGATCCGGAAAGTATCGATAATCATGGGCTTCCTCCTTTCCCCGCATGGACAGGGTTCTGCCGGTGTCCGGATCCCACAGACGTGTTTCCTGAACGATGTTCCCGCCGTCACCAATCGTTTCCGCCTGCCTGGCGGCCTCGTACTGCAAGGCCTTTTCCACGTGCTTGAAGGAGTTGAGATTCTTGAGTTCGGTCCGGGTCCCCAGGGTGTCGCTGCCCCTGGGACGAATGGACACATTGGCATCGCACCGGAAACTTCCCTCCTCCATATTGCCGTCGCAGATATCCAGATAGCGCAGAATGGCACGCAGCTGACGCAGGTAGGCGCCAGCCTCCGCCGGTGAGGACATGTCCGGCTCACTGACGATTTCGATCAACGGAACCCCCGTCCGGTTGAAATCGACCTGGCTCGTGGGTCGATCGGGATTGTGGATCAGCTTCCCGGCATCCTCTTCCATGTGGATCCGGTGGATCCCGATCCGCTTTTCCATGCCGTCCACGTCAATATCGATGTATCCGTTGCGGGCGACGGGCAGCTCATACTGGGATATCTGGTAGCCCTTGGGCAGATCTGGATAGAAGTAGTTCTTTCGGGCAAAAACGCTGTGGCCGGCAATGGTGCAGTGGGTGGCCAGCCCCATTCGCACGGCAAACACCACCACCTTGCGGTTGAGAACCGGCAGCATGCCCGGCATACCCAGGCAGACCGGGCAGACCTGGGTATTGGGAGGCGCACCGAACCGGGTGGAGCACCCGCAAAAGATCTTCGTCCGTGTCTTCAGCTGCGCGTGAACTTCCAGCCCAATGACGGTTTCAAATTCCATGTGCTAAATCCCTGCGTATGTCCCGCTCCGCTGGGATGGGAGCGTCTGGGAGCCGGCCTCGGGCCCCCCTTCAACGGGATCGATCCCAGGTTTTCAAGCAGGCTCCGGGGGTTGATGTTGGGAGGGATATTGTATGATCGTGCCCCATTAGTCAAGTTTTAACCTGGATTTCGACTCTTGACCACCAAGATGGCGGTGCCCTCCAGTGCCCGGACCATTTTGACCCCCACGTCTCCCAGCACGAATTCCTCGGCCTTGCTCTTGCGCCGGCGCCCGATGACCACCAGATCGTAAGTCCCCCTTCTCAGCTGATCGATCAATCCCTCCGCAACGGTGGTGTAGGGAGTCATCTCCAGCCGAAGGATCACATTTTCTGGCGGCATGCCGCGTGCCACCAGATGGTCACGGGCCGTTTCCAGAATCGAGACAAAGTGCTCCCGCTGCTCTTCCAGATAGTTGTCGCCCACCAGTTCCTCGCTGACCGAGGGGTTACGGAACACATGCAGAAGGGTGATCCGTGTATCCCCCCAGACGCCAACACAGTCCGACAGGTAATCCAATGCGTTTCTGGAGCTCGGGGAATCGTTTATTGCCACCAGAATGGATTTGTTCACAGGAACCTCCTCCTGGAGCCCAGGCGCTCAGGGGGTTGATGGAATCGGCAAAAATCTACAGCGAGTTCAGGTATCCCTTCAAATCGTCGATTAATTCGTCGACGAGCTCATAATATACGGATGTTTTCTGTGAAAAGAGCATGAGCATATTGTTCAGCAGCACAGGGATGCACGGATAAAGCTTCCGCAGATTCATCAACCGCCCTGGATGCAGTATTGAGAAATCGTCGGGCACGATCCGCTCGGCTAAATCACCGTAAGTGCCCAAATCGGTTCGGATCATGTACAGGTCGTGAAATCCCTTTCCAACGGCATGACAGAGGATGTTACCCAGGCCGAAAATATCCAGGCCAAAGGGATTTTCAGGGGCATCGTAGTCGTAATCGAAATCGATCCAGACATAAGCGCCGTTTCCCTTATGGACGATGAGGTGGTCGTTTCGTATGTCGCCGTGACGGAACCCGTGCCGGTGCAGAAACCGAATCGCCTCTAAAACGGGAATGAGGTTGTGCAAAATCCGGGGCAGAAAATCCTTGAAATAGGTCTCATAAGGGACCCTCAGGGAATCGATATGGGTCATGATGGTCGGCCCATGGACGATATCCAGGACCCGGATGCTGTTGCCTTTCGTGTCCGTGTAGCTCTTTCCCTGCATGAAATGGGGATGACCGGCTGTCAAGCTCAGGATGTCGGCTTCCTTTTTCGGATCCCGAAAGCAGCGGATCTTTACGCCTCCCAGATTCGTCTCAAAGGATTCGAAATAGGACAGCTTGATAATCTTTCGCTCGCCGGTGGTGGAATGGACGGCCCGCTTCACCCAAAACTTGGGATCTTCCACCCCGAAGCGCCGCTCCCGTTCCATGCCGGTCACGAGATATCGCTCTTCACCGACGAGAATCTCATCACCTGATTGAATGGCTGTAAAATCCGTGGTGTCGGTGAAGAGGCGGGGCGATCCCATGGATCATAGCCCCTGCATCATGCGAAGCGGCAGACTCGCCATGGCCCCTTTGACCCCATCGAGGAAATTGCGCAGGCCATGGCACTCGATCACCAGCCCCAGCAGGTGCCCCAGAACGCGGATGGAATCCATATCGTCCAGGTGAAGCCGGATGGCCCGATCATTGTAAAAACGCAGGATGCCGATGGTGGCTCCCTGGAACCGGATCGGAAACGAGGCCATGGCGGTGATGCCCTCAGCTGCCGCCTCTGCAGGATACTGAACCCGCTGGTCCCCCTGCAGGTCATCGATGAAGATGGGTTTCTCCCGGTCACCGGCGAGGCCTTCCTCGTCCCAGAAGAGGGGTCCCTTGTAGACGTAAGTCTCGCTGATTCCGCTGCTTCCCATATGAAACAGCTGCTTCTCCCGTTCGTCGTAAAGCAGGATGCTGGCGCCCTTGAACTGGAAGGCTCGACACATGCCGTCGACAAAGTGCCTCACCAGGAGGTCCAGCTCTTCGTAGTTGGAGATAGCCAGGCTGATGGTTTTGAACTGGCCCAAGGACAGCTTTCTTCCGATGGATTCGGACATTGCCCCCCCTTCAACGGCTCATGATTACGTGTTCTTGCCTCGGCCCCCGTGAAGGTGAACGAAAGCCCTCTTGACACCCGGCTTCGTCAGAAAGGGCGCCTCATCCGGCCCGGACCGCGATCTTCTCCTCCACCAGACGCATCTCATAGAGCGCCTTGATCTTGGGGATATGCTCTGGCTGCAGCTTCACATTCTTCGATAGCAGAAAATGCCCCTTGAGCGAGTATAGGGCGCGGCTGAGCACCATGCCGGCCTTCAGCTCCCCGATGGCCACCAATTGTTCGGTCTCGACCGCCAATTTTTTCTGATCCGGTTTCCGATCTAAAATAGTCAGCAGAATCTTCACGAGGTCCGGGTCGTAGTGGGTGAAGGCCTGTTGCTTCAGATCGTGGATGGCCGCCTTCTGCAGCAGTTCCTGCTCTCCCGGCAGATCCTGGGTACCCCGCAGGCTCGACAGGTAGTTTTGGATCAGAAAATCTGCGTCCTGCCTGAAGTTGACGATCCTGTCATAGGTATCGGCAATGGCAATGATCCGAGCGCCCAGGGGGATTTTCGCCTCCATCAGACCGTCTGGAAACCCCTGGCCATCGTATCGTTCATGGTGCCCCCGGATCATCATCCCCACCAGGCCGAGCTTGTTGATAAACTGCACCACGTGCTGGCCCTGGACGGGATGGTTGTCGTACTGGCGACGCTCCTCCTCCGTCCAGGTTTTGGGAGTGCCGTCGATGAGGCTCGGTGAGAGACCCAGTTTTCCGATATCGTGGAGGAGGGCCGCAATCTCGATCTGGGTAATGCTCTCCTCGGGCAGTTTCATCTGCTCGGCTATCTTGCGGGATATGATACTGACCCGCCGGCCGTGTTTTCCGAGGGTAGAGGCATTAACGTTGAGCAGCGAGGCAAAGGAGCGGACCGAATTGTACAGGCTTGCCTCCAGTTCCTTCTGCTTTTCCCGAAGCGCCTGGGTCCGTTCCAGCACCTTCTGTTCCAGCTTTTTGTTGAACTCGCTGAGTTCCTCGTTCTGTTTCCGCGTCAGCTCGGTAAGTCGCTGATTTTCCTTCTTGAGTTGGAACTGGTCAACGGCCTGCCTGGCAAGAGTAAGCAGCTCGCCGTCCTCCCAGGGTTTGGTGATGTATCGATGGATCTCCCCCTTGTTGATGGAATCCGCCAGGGCCTCCAGCTCCGAGTATCCAGTGAGCAGGAAGCGGATCGCATCGGGCACGATCATCTTTGCACGCTCCAGGAACTGGGCCCCGTTCATTTCCGGCATGCGCTGATCGGAAATGATCAGGGCGACGGAGGCCTTCTCCGCCTCAAGGACCTCGAGGCCTTCCCGGCCGCTGTTCGCCGCCAATATCCGGTATCCCGACCTGCGAAAAAGCCGTTGCAGTGCCTTCAGGATGGCCGCCTCATCGTCCACCAGCAGAATGGAACAAACTTCCTTCTCTGTCATCTCACGCTCCACTAGTCCACCCCTTATCGTCTCTCGCCCCTCCCCTCAAGCCCCTAACCATCAGCCGGTTCCGGCGCCATCGCGGTGGCCTCTGAATGGACCGGCAACCGGATGATAAAGGAAGTCCCCTCGCCGATCTTGCTGCGTACATCGATGGTACCGCCGTGGTCCGTAATAATGTTGTAGGCCAGGTTAAGGCCCAGCCCCGTTCCCTTCCCAACAGCCTTGGTGGTAAAGAAGGGATCGAAGATCTTGGCCAGGTGTTCCTCCGGGATACCGCAACCGTTGTCCGTGATGACAATCTCGATGTGATCGGATACCCGCTGGGTACGGATCCGGATGAGGCCGTCTGCCTCGATGGCGTGGGCGGCGTTGACCAGGAGGTTCATGATCACCTGGTTTATCCGCTGGGGGTAGCATTCCACCAGGGGGATCTCCCCCAGATCCTTTTCCACGGTGGCCTTGTATTTGATCTCGTTCCAGACGATGTTCAAAGTGCTGTTGATGTTCTCGTTGATATCGGACGGTTTCTTCGCATCCTCTCCGGGATGGGAAAAGGCCTTTAAATCGTTCACGATCTTCTTTATCCGCTGGGTCCCCTCCATGGATTCGGAAATAAGCGGCGCCATGTCATCCAGGATAAACCCGATATCCTCGTCCTCTTCCACGGACTTGATTTTTCCAAGGAGCGCAGCGGCGTCCCCGGCCTCTCCGGGCATATATCCCTGCACCCAGTCCACCAGCTGCCGATAGAGGCCGACGGCCTTCGACAGGCTCTGCTGGTAGTCGGAAAGGCTCTTCAAATTGCTGCTCACGTAACCGGTGGGATTATTGATCTCGTGGGCGACGCCCGCTGCCAACTGCCCGATGGAGGCCATCTTTTCCGACTGCAGCACCCGCAACTGGCTCTCCTTCAGCTGCTGCAGGGTATTTTCGAGGGTGATGTTTTTCTGGTTGATCTGTTTGACCGCCTGGGTCAGTTTTTGATTCAGCTCGTTGATCTTTCGGTTTTTTTCCCTCTCCTCGGTAATGTCCCGGCAGATGAGCACCACCTGCAGCGTTTCCCCCGCCTCACTCTTGACGGGCAGGGCGCTGAGCTGCTTGAAACAGTTCTGTCCCTTGGCGTCCTTTAAGGCCACCTCCCGCAGGCTCCGCTCGCCCTCCGAGAAACAGCGCTGTACCATGGCGGCACCCACATCCTGACCCTCCGCATCCGTCATGAGCGCCGAGACGGATGCATAGGGCTGACCGAACAGGTTTTCATAGCTCAGGTCACGCGAGTTCACAAAAGAAAAATTAGCCGATGCGATATTCATGTTCCGATCGATGGCGATGATTTCCTCCCGGAGCGAATCGAACACCGTCCGGAATTTATTCCGGCTCTCGGCAATCATGGACTCCAGTTTGATATGGTCGTTCTCCAGGCGGATCACCCGTTCGCCCGTAGCGATGCGAGCCAGAAGCTCCTTGGGGTTGAAGGGCTTCAGGACAAAATCATCCGCTCCGCTCTGGAGCATCTTGACCTGATCCTCCTTATTCTCCTTTCCGGATAGAACGATGATGTAGGTGTAATACCCGACATCGGCGGATCGAATCCGTCGGCACAATTCCATCCCATCCATCTCAGGCATCATCCAGTCGGTGATGACGATGGAGGCGCGGTTGGCCTGGAAGTATTCCCAGGCCCTCTCGCCGTTTTCCACCATCACCACCTCAAACCCTTGCGACTTCAACACCTTTTCGAGGATGGCCTTGTCTATCCTGTCATCATCAACGACCAGTATCTTCATGCTCTCCACCTCGTTCGTTCATGGGCCTCCCTCCTTCACGGCCCTCCCGCATTCGGCATTCCTCTCACCCCTTCTCTATCCATCGTCGAAAGCGGCCTGGGCTTTAGCCGATACGCCTCCCAAAGAACTGGTCTCCGTCATCCTCCCGCCTTCAGAGCGGTCGATATCTCCATGACGGCCGCCTTTCCATCCCCAAAGAGCATCAGGGTATGGTCAAACACAAAGAGCGGATTGGGGATTCCCGCGAACCCCGGACTCAAACTGCGCTTGATCACAATCACGGTCTTCGATTTATCCACATCCAGGATCGGCATCCCCGCAATGGGGCTGTCGGGGTTTTCCCGCGCATCCGGATTCACCACGTCATTGGCGCCGATCACGATGGCCACATCCACCTGGTCGAACACGGCATTGGCCGCATCCAGGTCCTTCAGCCGGTCATAGGCGATATCGGCTTCCGCCAGGAGCACGTTCATGTGCCCGGGCATGCGGCCGGCCACCGGGTGGATGGCAAAGCTCACCTCGATGCCGCGTTCTTCGAGGAGCCGGGACAGATCCCGAACCGCGTGCTGGGCCTGGGACACCGCCATGCCATAGCCCGGCACAATCGCGACCGATCGGGCCGACTCCAGCATCATGGCCACCTCATCTGCGGAGGTGGCCTTGATCCTGCCCTCGTAAAAGGCATCCCCGCCGGTCCGGGAGGCGCCGCCCCCCAAGGCCGTACCGAAAATTACATTGACAAAGGAACGATTCATGGCCCGGCACATGATCCGTGTCAGGATAAGCCCGGAGGCCCCCACCAGAGAACCGGATATGATCAGCACAGGGTTGCTGAAGACAAATCCCGTGCCGCAGGCCGCCAGCCCGGAATAGGCGTTAAGGGCCGCGATCACCACCGGCATATCAGCCCCGCCGATGGGTGCCACCAGGAAAATTCCCAGCAGGCAGGCCAGAATCGTCATCGCCCAGAACCAGCCTTGCCCCCCCTGCTGCGACACCACCAGCACGGCACACAGGAAACAGCCACCGGCCAGGGTCCCGTTGACCCATTTCTGAGCCGGCACCACCAGGTTCTTACGGATCAGTCCCGCCAGTTTGGCGAATGCCACGAGGCTGCCCCAGAAGGTCACGGCGCCGATGATCACCGCGGCGACGGTGGAGATCAGGACCTGGTCACTGACCGGTGCCCCACCCCCCTGTACCCCCTGAGCGCCGAGCGCCAGGGCCGCACCGGCCACCAGCACGGAGGCGCCGCCCCCGAACCCGTTGAAGATCGCCACCATCTGGGGCATGCCCGTCATCTGTATCCGGAGGGCCAGAACCGCGCCGATGGCGCTGCCGATGGCAAGTCCCGCCAGAATGGAGATCCAGTTCAGCCCCCCCTGACTGGCCAGGGCGGTCACCGCGGCCAGCAGCATCCCCAGAGCCCCGACAAGGTTTCCCCGAAGGGCGGTGCGGGGGTGGGTAAGACCCTTGAGGCCGAAAATGAACAGGACCGATGAGACCAGGTAGAGGAGATCGGCCACCTTATCGCCCATGGGCATCGTCCTTCCTTTTAAACATCCCCAGCATGCGGTGGGTCACCATAAACCCACCGACAATATTGATGGTGGCCATTATGATGGCCACAACGCCCAGCAGGGTGGCCAGAGCGCCCGACCCGGTCTTTGCCGACACCAGCGCCCCCACCAGGGTAATCCCGCTGATGGCGTTGGTGCCGCTCATCAGAGGGGTGTGCAGGGTGGGCGGCACCTTGGTGATCACCTCCAGGCCCACAAAAAGCGCCAACACGAAAATCGTCAACAATGCCACAATATCCATCCGAATCCATCTCCTTTGGGAATCCGGCAAAGGCCGGTCTAGGGTTCCCCCGCAAGCTCCCTTACCTGGGGATTGACGACACTGCCCCCGTGGCATACCAGCGCACCCGCGGTAATGGGATCCTCCGCACTCACGTTGAGTGTCCCCCCGGGGTCCACTAGGTGCGAGAAAAGGCTCGTGATGTTTCTGGCCAGCATCTGGCTTGCGTGATAGGGCACCATCGAAGGAAGGTTATCATAGCCGATGATGGTCACCCCATGGTGCTCGACCACCTGCCCGGGGATCGTCAATTCGCAGTTCCCGCCCCTTTCGGCCGCCAGATCCACCACCACCGAACCGGGTGCCATCGCCTGCACCATGGCACCGGTAATCAGCATGGGCGCCCGTTTCCCTGGGACGGCGGCCGTGGAAATCACTACATCGTGCTGGGATACCACCTCCCCCATGCGGGCCTGCTGCCTCAAATAGAACGCCTCGCTCTGGGCCTTGGCATACCCGCCCGCATCCTCGGTATCCTCCGTTTCAAGATCGAACTCCACAAACTTGGCGCCAACGCTCTCCACCTGCTCCCGCACCACCGGCCGCAGATCGTAAGCCGACACCAGGGCACCGAGGCGGCGGGCTGACGCACAGGCCTGGAGGCCTGCCACGCCGGCTCCGATCACAAACACGCGGGCGGGTGAAAGGGAACCGGCCGCCGTGATCATCATGGGAAAAACCCTGGGAAGCGCCGCTGCCGCCAGGAGAACCGCCTTATATCCGGCCAGGCTGGCCATTGAGGACAGGGCGTCCATGGTCTGGGCCCGGGTAATGCGGGGGATCAACTCCAGGGCAAAGGCGGTGATGCCCGCCCGGGCCGTATCCCGGGTCATGTCCAGGGCCGTCAGGGGCTCGAGAAACCCGATGAGGCTCTGCCCCGTCCTCATCAGGGAAAGATCCGCCGCCCCGCCCTGGGGATTGGCCCCCGGGCCCCGCACCATGAACAGCACCTGGGCGGCCGAAAACAGATCAGCGCGCTCCCCCACCACCCGGGCCCCCCGCTGGGTATACGCCTCGTCCGGATAGCCGGCCAGAACACCGGCGTCCTTTTCCACCAGCACCTGGTGACCGGCCTTCGCAAGGGACGACACCAGCCCCGGAACGAGCGCCACCCGCCGCTCGCCTGGGCAGGTTTCCTTTACAACACCGACAATCATGATCTCCTCTTCTGGAACTGGGCCGTTTCCGTCGATTCCGCCAGGGCCCCCACCGAGCTTTCTCCCCCGGTGATGGCATTCATGACCCGGTCGAAGTACCCCGTCCCCACGAATTTCTGGTGGGTGATGGCCCGGAAGCCCTCCTTTTCGCTGTGGGTGAATTCCGCCTGCTGGAATTCGGAATAGGCCGTCATGCCGCTTCTCCGGTAGTTATAGGCCAGGTCGAACATGCCCAGGTTCAGGGCGTGAAAACCGGCAAGGGTCACGAACTGGAACTTGTATCCCATGGCGCCGAGTTCCCGTTGAAAAACGGCGATGGTGGCATCGTCGAGATTCGCCTTCCAGTTGAAGGACGGAGAGCAGTTGTAGGCCAGCAGTTTCCCCGGGTGCTGGGCATGAATCCCCTCGGCAAAAACTTTTGCCTGGGCCAGGTCCGGCGTGGCCGTTTCACACCAGACCATGTCCGCATAGGGCGCATAGGCCACCCCCCTGGCGATGGCCATTTCGATGCCCCCGGTGATGGCATGGAAGCCTTCCGCCGTTCGCTCCGCTCCGGTGATGAAGGGGCGATCGGCCGGATCGATGTCGTTTGTGAGAAGCTTTGCGGAAAAGGCATCGGTGCGAGCCACCAGCACGGTGGGAACCGCACAGATATCTGCCGCCATACGGGCGGCGATCAATTTGGCGATAAACTCCCGGACCGGCACCAGCACCTTGCCCCCCATGTGGCCGCACTTCTTTGCGGAGGCAAGCTGGTCCTCGAAGTGCACGCCCGCGGCGCCGGCCTCGATCATCTCCCGCATGAGCTCCATGGCGTTGAGGGGGCCACCGAAACCCGCCTCCGCATCGGCAACGATGGGGGCAAACCAGTAGGGTCCCCCCTTACGTCCATCGAGCACCTGGATCTGATCGGCCCGGCGAAGAGCATTGTTGATGCGTCGCACCACCGCCGGCACACTGTTGGAGGGATACAGGCTCTGGTCCGGGTACATCTGACCGGCCAGGTTGTTGTCGGCCGCCACCTGCCATCCGCTCAAATAGATGGCCTCCAGGCCCGCCTCCACCTGCTGGACGGCCTGGTTTCCGGTGAGGGCGCCGAGGGCCGGAAGGTACGGCTCGCCGTGCAGCAGCTGCCACAGCCGTGCGGCGCCGGCGCGGGCCAGGGTATGTTCCACGTGCAGGGTCCCGCGAAGCTTCAGGACCTCCTCCGGGCTGTAGGGCCGGACAATGCCCCGCCACCTGGGATCCGATGCCCATTCCCGCTTGAGGCAATCGACTTCATCCGGAAATATCTCATGGCAGGAAAGCCTTTCACATAGCTTTTCCGCCCTCTCTTCAATGGTCTCCATATGTTCTTCTCCTGTTTCAGCCAAATGCGCCGGGCCTTCCGATAGCGACGTACAGATGAAAACGTGTCAGTCCAAATGCTCATAGGCCTTCAAGGTTAGAAATTCCGCCAGCTCAGGCTCGAGGATAATCTCCTCGAACAACCGGGCGGCCAGATCGAATGGCACCTTCTCATAGGTGTCGGGTCCCACATTTGTCCGGATCGATCTCATCTCCTCCGCAAGCACCTGGCGGAAAAGCGACGGGGTCACCTTCCGGCCGTCGGAGAGGACGCCCCGGGGATGGTGCACCCACTGCCACACCTGGGTGCGGCTGATCTCCGCCGTGGCCGCATCCTCCATCAGGTGGTTGAGGGGAACGCACCCGTTGCCGGCCAGCCAGTGGGCCATATATTGGACTCCGACATTGATGTTGGTGCGAAGCCCTGCCTCGGTAATCTCGCCGGCGGGCAGCCGCAGCAGGTCGGCAGCGCCCACCTGCAGATCGCTCAGCTGTCGGTCCAGCTGATTGGGCCCCGGCATGAGCCGGTCGAACTCCCCCCGCGCCACGGCCACCAACCCCGGATGGGCCACCCAGGTGCCATCATGGCCGTCGCCTGCCTCGCGTATCTTGTCGGCGCGCACCTTCTCGAGGGCCCGGGCATTTTCTTCAGGATCGGTCTTGATGGGAATCTGGGCGGCCATACCGCCCATGGCGTGGGCGCCCCGGCGATGGCAGCGCTGGATGACCAGCCGCGAGTAGGCATGCATGCAGTGGCGAGTCATGGTAATCAGGGAGCGATCGGGGAACAGGTACCCGGGGACATTCTTAAACCGCTTGATAAAGCTAAAAATATAATCCCATCGACCGCAGTTGAGCCCAACGATATGATCCTTTAGCTCGTATAGGATCTCGTCCAGTTCGAAGGCCGCCGGCAGGGTCTCGATCAGAACGGTCGCCTTGATGGTCCCTGCGGCAAGGCCGAGAAGCTTCTCGGATTCGCTGAACACATCATTCCACAGGCGTGCCTCCAGGTGGCTCTCCAGTTTGGGAAGGTAGAAATAGGGCCCGGAGCCCTTCTCCCTCAAAGGGGCCGCATTATGGAATAGATAAAGGCCGAAATCAAAGAGACTGCCGCTGATGGGCATGCCTGCCACCCGCACGTGCTTTTCCACGAGATGCCACCCCCTGGGACGCACCAGCAGGACCGCCGGATGGTCCACCAGCCGGTAAGACTTGCCCTCGGGAGACTCGAAGGAGATGGTCTCCGCAACGGCATCCCGCAGGTTGATCTGCCCCTGGATCGTTCCCTCCCAGGTGGGGGAATGGGAATCCTCGAAATCGGCCATGAAGGCGCTGGCCCCGGAGTTGAGGGCGTTGATGATCATCTTGCGTTCCACAGGACCGGTGATCTCCACCCGCCGGTCCAGCAGATCCTTCGGGATCGATGCGATTTTCCAGTCCGATTCCCGGATTTCTTTTGTTTCGGGAAGAAAATCCAACAGCTTACCGCCGTCGATACCGGCCTGGACCTCTCTTCTGCGATCCAGCAGTGCCGTTCGCCGTGAATCGAACCGGCGGTTCAATGCAGCCACAAATCCGAGCGCCGCCGGTGTCAGGATTTCCCCGTAGGCTGCTGGAAGGGCTCCTGTGATCTCGATATCATCCGTTTGCTGAAATGATGCCATGGATACCCCCTCATTCATGCGGGAAAAAGGTTGGAGAGACATTCTTCTCCCCCTGCGGGGGGATGGGTCACGAAAGCCCGCCATCGGGATATTCGGGGAGAAGACACTCCCATGATAAGACATGCCTCTTCGATTCGTCAACTTCGCTGGGCAGCGAGCAACGATTCTAACTGAACAAGGTCCGTTAAACCCGGCCATGTTGGACCAGGCGTTCGGCGCCACACTCAACAGCGTCAAGTGACCGTAGGATGCAGCGGCGAGTACGACTATAGGCAGCCCGAGTCCCACAGCTCACAGATGGCCTCCCGGGGCTGGTCCAAACGCAGCTCCTGGGGATAGGGAAAGATGTGACACCAGTTGCCGGCCCATAGGGTGTCTTGTGTCTCACGCCAGAACGCCACGCTGAACAGATCCCCATGGTGTTCCTTGAAGACGGCCATAAGGCTCCGGTTCAGCCCTATAAATTTCTCGAACTCCTCGGGGAAAACATCGTTTTCCCCCACCATGAACCAGGGCTGGCTGGAGAGGGCGTCCTCATCCCGCCTGGCTTCCGGGATCTTCCTGAAAGTGCAATCGGTCAGGAGACAAAGCTCGTCGTAGTCATAAAAGACCACCCGGCCATGTCGCGTCACGCCAAAATTCTTCAACAGGAAGTCACCTGGGAAAATATTGCTTCGCGCCAGGTCTTTGATGGCATTTCCGAAATCCACCACTGCGGCACGGGCGGCATCTGCCTCGCTTTGCCTCAGATAGATGTCAAGCGGTATCACCCGCCGCTCCACATAGGCAAAATCGACGGTGACCAACCGGCTCTTTACGTGCACCGAGGCAGCCGCATCAGCCTGCAGTTCCTGGAGCAGCTCCTCGGAAAAATTGCACGGATCGAAGGTCAGGTAATCGTAAGACTGGGCCTCCACCAGCCTGCCGGCCCGGTCATGCCTGAATACAAGATCGTACTTGTCCATCACCTGCTGCCGGGTAACGGTCTTCGGGTATGGAAACCGGTCCTTAATCAGTTTAAAGACAAGGTCGGTGCCGGGCATGCCGAAAACCTCCATGACCATGCCCCGCTGGCCGGGGGCCATTACGAAGCGTTCGGCGTTGCAATCGGTCATATATTGCTGGATATCCCGAAACAACTCGGTCTTGCCGTGCTTTGCATGCCCAATGGCCATGTAGAGTTCCGCGGTCCGTTTCTTCGGCAACACGCTTCCCAGAAATTTGACCAGACCGGAGGGCCGACCCGTTCCCACATGAAAGGAGGAACGGGTAAAGCTGAAAAGGATGCTCACGTCCGATTCGGCCAGCAGGACCGCATCCACATACAGTCCCCCCGGCCCGTGAAGCACCGCGATCACCAGAGCCCCCCCCCCGGATCCGCGGAAGAGCCTCCCCACCAGATAGGCGCCCATGCCTCGGTAAAAGACCTGCCGAAGCATCTCGATCCGCTCCGGAACGCCAAGGCCGCCCGCCGCCTCGAGATGGGCCGCGACCCGACGGGCAATCAGTCCTGCATCCCGCTTTAGATCCGTAAAGGGGACCTGACCGGAAAAGTCCCGCAGCAATGCGTCGAACAGCACCGTTGCGTCCCCCTGTCCCCTATAGGTCCGATACGAAGGGGACTGCGCCTGGAACGAGGCTGCCCCCCCCCTTGTTTCTGTGAATTCGATGGCCGGATCGACCCCCACGGTTTTGAACACCTGCCGGGTAACCGAGTTGAACCAGGTCTCAGCCAGCTCCCAATCCGGCAACAGGCGGCATTTCCGGGAAAATAGTGGTTTCATCCGCGCCCACAGTTCGTGGTCCGAGATACGGTCCCCCATCAGATCGTCCAGGTCCTCCATCAGGCCACTCAGAACGGCCTTGTACAGAAAGAGCCGTTCCCTGGCATCCGAGCGCATCCCCCGCCAGTCGCGCCGGCAGAATCGGTCAGCCGCCCGGGCGGTGATGGCCTGAAATCGGGTACGGTACTGGTCAAAGGATGCTAAAATGAGCTGAACCCCCAAGGGGGCAAAATCGGTTTCCATCGGAATGCGCTCACCTTCGCTGTATCGGTGCGTCAATGAAAACTGCGTGTTGTTTGCCAGTTGTTGGTATTTTAACCCGAAGTGTTTAGAAAAAAGCAAGAATTACCGCTGCAAAATGTAAACGAGTGTCCATCCAGAAATAGGCAAATTGGGTCGAGATCAAGGCGCACGGGCAATCGCAGGGTGACAGTTCGACCACCGCGGCAGCGGTGCGGGGAGGGCGCCGGGTGCCAGCTTTTCGTTGCCCGGTTCCGGCTTGTCTGATAGGGGTGGAGACTGGGCGGCCAGGGTGCCCCATGAACATGGTTTTTACAATTCGTTCCGGGAATTATGAAACTTCCTAAAAAGCGATATCTTATACCGTCCGTGGGACTTGTCGTCCTGGCAATCCTCCTGGCCGCAGCGGTGGTGATCCTGCCCCGGATCATCGCCGGCGATGCGGTCAAGCAGCGTATCGAATCGACCCTGTCCACTCTCGCCGGCGGCAAAGTACGTTATAGCCGGGCCCTTCTCCAATTCCGGCCCCTGCCCCGGATTCTCTTTGAGTCCGGTGTCATCGATATCCCCGGTCGGTTGACGGGCACCGTCGAGACCCTGTCCGTTCATCCGAGGCTCCTTCCGCTCCTGGTGGGCCGTATCGAAATTGGGCGGCTCCGGCTGGTCAGGCCTCGGCTGAGAATCCTTTTGCCGGCCAACACGGCATCCACTCCTCAGTCCTCGGGCCTGTCACGCGTGCACGCCCTTGGCAAAGGGGTTGCCGGTCTCATCGCCGCCATGGGCCACGCTTTTTCGGGAGACACCTCGCTGGCAGTAACAGACGGGGGGGCAACCCTGATATCGAAGCATAAGAAATCGTTGGTGCTTCATCACATCCGCGGCCATTTGGCCTACCGCCCCGCCCGACTCCTCCTGAGATTGAACGAAGGGTCCCCCGGGGCGGGGGAAATGCGGCTGGGAGTCGATCTGGACCCACGGCGCATGACCGGCAGCGCCCGGATTCACCTCAGCCGGTTCTCCCCCCATGAGTGGATGGGGATCCTTTCCCCTGAGAACCCCTTGAGGGTGGGGGAATCCCGGCTAAATCTGGATCTCGACCTCAACTTCGAAAAACCCGGAACCCTTTCGGGCACCGTGGCCTGCACCCTGGCCCGGTTGACCCTCATGCGATCGAAGCAGCGGCGGGTGATCCGGGATGGGGATCTCGATGGCGCCTTTACCCTTGGACCCAACAGAACCGAGCTGACCCTCTCGGACCTGGACCTGGCCGAGCCCAGGCTGAAGATGACCGGGCGGTATCTCTCGAATGGGGACACCGGCACCCACCGTTGGGAAATCACCGCCTGCAACCTGGACCTGGCATCCACCGGCCGGCTCGTCCGCTTTTTGGCCAGGGGCATCCACCCCCTCCAAAGCGCCTTCCAAACGCTCCAGGCGGGCCGGGTGACCGAAATCAAACTCTCCGACGCGGCCGATTCCCTGGCGGATCTGAAAAAAGCGCGGGGACTAAGGATCCGGGGGTATTTAGAGGACGGAACCATCTATATCCCAAAACCCGACCTGACCCTCACCCATGCCTCGGGCTGGATCAACGTATGGAATCGCACCCTCATGGGCGACGACCTTCACGCCCGGCTGGGAAAGGCCATGGGCCACGGCGCCTTCGCCATGACCTTCGAGCGGCATCCACCCTTTCTGCTGGACACCGCCGTTACGGCGGACCTATCCGAACTGCCGCCCCTGCTGGAGCGCCTGGTCCCAAACAAAATTTTCAAGCAGGAAATGGCGTCCATTCACGGCGCCGAGGGAAAGGCCGAAGGGCGCTTGCGCATCGAGCATGCCACAGGGAGGGAGCTCGATGTCAAGGTGGATGTATCGCGAATGAATCTAAGCGGTACCTATCAGCGCATCCCCTATCCCATCCAAATCCGGCAGGGCCGGTTTCGATACGACAAGGATGGAGTCCAACTCGACGACCTCGAAGGACGGATCGGCGCATCGGAATTCTCCGGCCTGGCGGCAAACATCGGCCTTCATCCCCCCTTTCCCCTTGCCATCAAGGGTCAGGCCCCCTGCGCGGACATGGAGCAGGTTCTCCGCTGGCTGAGACAATACAGGGGCGTGGCCAGAATCCTGACCCCCATCAAGCAGCTGGCCGGCCCTGTCAGCCTGAGCGACTTTTCCATGAAGGGACCGGCTATTTCACCCTCCCAGTGGCAACTGAACCTGGCGGGTCGGCTCAAGGGGGTTCGGGCGATCACCTCCGCCCTGCCCTCACCGGTGTTGTTCCGGGAGGGCACCTTCGAGGCAGACCGGAATGCCATTTGTTTTTTCGACACCCACATGGAAACCATGGATACCCGCCTTGCCGGCCGGGGCATCCTCCAGGGGTATCTGACCTCCACTCCGAAGATCGAGACCACGCTCTCGGGTTCCGTGGGACCGCAAAGCGCCTCCTGGGCAAGAAAGTCCCTGGGGCTTCCCGGCTTTCTATCGTGGCAATCCCCGAGGAAGCTGTCTGCCATGAACCTTCGCTGGAGCAGGCGTTCGGGCCTGGCGCTCACGGGCACGCTCAAGATCCCTGACGGCCCCATACTCCAGGTGAGACTGAAAAAGACCCCTGGTCGCCTGGCCATCCATCGGCTCGCCATTCACGATGCCCAGTCCGATGCCACCGCTTCTCTGATGGCATCGAAGGATGCCGTCGATCTCACCTTCTCCGGTCAGGTGAACGGGAGGAGCCTCAATCGGCTCATTTCGGGAAAGCCCTTCTTATCAGGCCTTATCGCCGGTGATGTCCAATCCCACCTTCAGTTGACTGCCCCCCAGCTATCCACGGTGGAAGGACATCTGAAGGTGAAAAAACTCGATCTGTCAAGGTTCGCCGTTCCGCTGGACATCCATGAGGCTGATCTCTCAGGCCGTAAGGACTTGCTTCGGATCCAAAGGGCCGACCTGACCTGGCAGCATCAGCGGCTGCGGCTGGACGGCACCGTCACCGGGCATGGGGACGGATTGCACCTGGACCTGACAGCGTCCGCAAAAAAGGTCCTATGGTCGGACCTCACCCATTTCCTTGACGGTGAAGCCCGGCGTGCATCCAAACAAAAGGGCAGTACGCCGCATGGACAAATTCCCCTTGACGGCTCCCTGAAGGTCCACGCGGACTCCCTCGTGGTCCCCGGCGGCATGGCCTTCGAGCCCATGGAGGCACATCTGAACTTCCACGATGGCAAGACAGATGTTTCCATCACCCATGCCACGCTCTGTGGAATCGACCTGACCGGCAACGCCGGCATCAACCACGGCGCCTACCACCTTGAAGCAACCCCTGCGGCAAAGAACCAGGATCTGGCCGCTACGCTGGCATGCCTGAGCGGTAACAGGCAGATTATCACCGGCCGCTTTGCTCTGAACGGTCAGCTCCGTGCATCCGGCCGCATCGGTGTGCCGCTGACGGATACCCTCTCGGGCCGGGTCTCCCTCAAGTCCGAAAAGGGACGGGTTTTGCGCTTCGGGTTGATGGCCAAACTATTTACGCTGTTGAATGTGGAGGGTCTCTTCCAGGGCCAGCTTCCGGATCTGGAGGCAAAGGGCTTTCCCTATAAGTCTGCCGAGGCCACGGCCACCTTCGACAGGGGAATCCTGCACATCGCAGATGGCGAAATCAACAGCAACGCCATGCACATTTTCTTCCAGGGCAAGGAAAACCTGACGAAAAAAACCCACGACCTGACCATCGTCGTTGCCCCCCTGAAAACAATTGACCTCTTGGTATCGCATATCCCGCTGGTCCGGAACGTGCTCAACAAGGGCCTGGTGATTTACCCCATAACGGTCACCGGCACCTGGGACAAGCCCAATCTCAACCTCGTGGCCCCCGACGCGGTTGGGATCCAAATATGGGGCGTGGTGGTCCGCACCCTCAAGCTGCCGTTGACAATTCTCGACCCCCTCTTCTCGGTTGGGAAGAAGAAATCACCACATTAGGAATTGACAAACCCCAGGGCATCTGGATTATATTTTATAAATATAACCTTTTAGCCATAAAAGGGGATAGCTGTGCGATTGGGTATAAAGAGGCGAATCGGGCGCATCAGCTTGTTATCGGCCGGGCTTTCCCTCCTGCTTGTCGGGGCCGTCTACCTGGGACGCAGGACGGAAAAGAGCGATTTGCCGGCCGGAAACGCCAGCCGTGGAACCCCCTCTCAATACGCCGATTATGTTTTCGAGCATTCGGATCGGGTAATCAATATCGGCGTCCAACCGCTCTACTCTCCCACCGGCCTGATTACCTCGGCCATGGAGCGGGACAGGGTGTTGAAAAGGGCCCTGGCACGCCTCGGCATGAAGATGCGCACCTATGCCTTTCTCAAGGGGGATGATGTCAATACCTTCCTCGCCCGGGGGGATCTCAACGCCGGCGTGGGCGGAGACATGCCCGCCCTGAGCGCAGCCGCGAAAATGAATATTGTGATTCCCGTCATTTTGCAAAAGGGATTCACCTCCATCGTGGCCCGGCACGCCATGCTGCTCTCTCAGCTCAAGGGCAAGCGCATCGCCTTCCCCTTCGGTTCCATCGCCCACTACATCGTGCTGGACGTGTTGACCTCGGAAAACATCCCCGCCTCGGAGGTGAGGCTGCGGCCCATGGATTTCCAGGGGATGTCAGAGGCTCTCCACCGGCATCGCATCGATGCCTTCGCGGTCTGGGAACCCATCTGCGCCATGGCGCTGAAGACACACCCGAATTTTCATGTCATTTACCAGCAGATGGACACCGGATACCTGTATTTTTCAGCAAGCACCTGCACCCGGCACCCGAAGGCCGTCCGGATCCTGGTGGCGGCCGTGGTGCGAGCCTTCAGGTGGATAACGAGCCACAGGCGAAACCTTCAGCTGGCCTGTGAATGGAGCCGCCGGGCCGGCGAAAAAATGTACGGCCGATCCATTCCCCTCACGGATGGGGAACTGGGGGACCTGGCCCGGCGGGATATCTTCGGTCTGACATCGGTGCCCTCGATTTCCAGCCTCGACCTGGATCGCACCAGCCCCCTGCACAAGGAAATGCAGTTTCTGAAGACCCTGGGGAAGCTGCCCGCCGGCGCCACCTGGAAGGCCATTCGCGGCAGCTTCGATTCGAGTATTCTATCTGCCGTCATGGCCTCCCCGGAAACATACGGCATCAACGATTTCGATTACCGCATGGAGAGCGATGAAGACGATCATCGAACCGTTCAAAATCAAAGTGGTGGAAAAGATACAGCTGACCTCCCGCGGGCAGCGCCGCAAGATTCTCGAAGCGGCCCATTACAACCTGTTTCAAATCCAGGCCCGTGATGTTCTCATCGATCTTCTCACCGACAGCGGCACCGCCGCCATGAGCGATGGACAGTGGTCGGCCATGATGCGGGGGGACGAGTCCTACGCCGGCGCCAAGAGCTTCTACGCCTTTTACGAGGCCGTCGCCGGCATCACCGGCTTCAAGCACATCATTCCCACCCACCAGGGCCGGGCCGCCGAGCGCATCCTCTTCGAAATCGTTGCCAGGCCTGGCCATTTCATCCCCTCCAACACCCATTTCGATACCACCCGGGCCAATATCGAATACAAGGGGGCCGAAGCCGTGGACCTGGTGATCCCAGAGGGAAAGGACCCCCAGTGCCCTCATCCCTTCAAGGGCAACATGGATCTGGCAAAGCTGGAAGCCTTCATCCTGGACAAGGGCGCCGCGCGCATTCCCCTGTGCATGATCACGGTGACGAACAATTCCGGGGGCGGCCAGCCCGTCTCCATGGAAAACATTCGGGGCGCCAAGGCGATCTGCGCGGCGCACGGCATCCCACTGTTCCTGGATGCCTGCCGGTTCGCCGAAAACGCCTACTTCATCAAGACCCGCGAAAAAGGCTTTAAACGTAAGTCCTGCAAAGCCATTGCCAGGGAGATGTTCTCTTACACCGACGGGTGCACCATGAGCGCCAAGAAGGACGGCCTGGCCAACATCGGCGGCTGGCTCGCCACCCGTGACGAAAAGCTGGCCCTGAAGTGCAAAAACCTGCTCATCGTGACGGAGGGATTTCCCACCTACGGCGGGCTTGCGGGAAGGGACCTGGAAGCCATCGCCCAGGGGCTCAAAGAGGTCCTGGACGAGGACTATCTGCATTACCGGGTGCGTACGGCCCAGTATATGGGCGAGCGGCTCGATGCCATCGGCGTCCCCTATATCCGGCCAGCGGGCGGCCATGCGATCTACCTGGATGCCAAGGCCCTGGCGCCCCACATCCCGGTGCACCGCTTTCCGGGGCAGTCCGTGGCCTGTGCCCTCTACCTCGAGGGTGGCGTCCGGTCCTGTGAAATCGGGGGCGTCATGTTCGGAAGAACCGACCCCGCTACGGGCACATACCGGCCGCCGAATATGGAGCTGGTGCGGCTGGCCTTTCCCAGGCGGGTTTATACCCAGAGCCACTTCGACTATGTGGTGGAGGCCATCGAGGCGGTCTTTCGCCAACGGCAGCGCCTCAGGGGCATGCGCATCGACGTGGAACCCGAACGCCTCCGGCATTTCACAGCCGAGTTCAGCTATGTGGACGATGAGGCCCTGGCGCCGTGAGCGCCCTGGCCGACGATCCCCGCGCCACCTATCGGTTGCAACTGCGGCCTGGATTCGGCTTCGCCGAAGCCGCCAATCTGGCAGGCTACCTGGCGGATCTGGGCGTCAGCCATGTCTACCTCTCCCCCTGCCTCCAGGCGGCCGAGGGCAGCACCCACGGCTATGACGGTGTCGATCCTTGCCGTGTCAGCGAGGCCCTGGGAGGATCTGGAGCCCATGCCGGATTTTGCGAAACACTGGCGCACGCCGGCCTCGGCCTCATGATCGATATCGTACCGAACCATCTGGCTATTCCCGGCAGGCAGAACCCCTGGTGGTGGGACGTACTGGGCAACGGCCCCGCCAGCCCCCACGCCGCGACCTTCGACATCGACTGGCAAGCCGCCGGCCGGCCCTGGCCCGATAAGCTGCTCCTTCCCGTTCTGGGGGATCATTACGGCCGCGTTCTCGAAGGGGGCCAGTTGCAGCTGTCCCACCGGGAGGGCGAATTTGTCCTGAGCTATTTTGAGCATCTCTTTCCGGTGGCCCCCACCAGCCTGGCGGCACTTCTCGAAAGGGCCGCCGATACCTGCGGGTCCCGGGATCTCAACCGTCTTGCCAAGCGTCACGCCCAGCTGCGAAACTTCGCGCAGGACGGACAAAAAAAAGTGGCCGAGCAAATACGTGAAAGACGCACACTGGCAGGTTTGCGCGCAAGGCTCTGTCGCGAGGCACCGGCGGCGATCCGGGCCATCGAGGCCGAAGTCGCCCGCCTCAACCGGGATCCGGACGCCCTGGACGCTCTGATGGAGGGGCAGCACTACCGGCTCTGTCGCTGGCGTCTGGCCAACCATCGACTGGGATACCGGAGATTTTTCGATATCAAGGAGCTGGTGGGCCTTCGGGTGGAGGATGAGGCGGTCTTCCAGGCCACTCACGCGCTGGTCCTGTCCTGGGTGCAAAGGGGATGGGTGCAGGGCCTTCGCATCGATCATGCCGACGGGCTCTGGGATCCGGCCGTCTATTTTGGCAGGCTGCGACGGGCCTGCCCGGCGGCTTGGATCGTTGTGGAAAAAATTCTCGGGCCCGGAGAGGCGCTCCCGCCGGACTGGCCCGTGGCAGGCACGACGGGGTATGATTTTCTGAACCTTGCAGCCGGCCTCTTTATCGATCCCGACGGAGAGGAGGCCCTGACAGAGATATACAGGGAGCTGACAGGTGAGACCACGGACTACGCACGGATAGTCTGCACCTGCAAACGCCTGGCGCTGACCGGGCTTCTGGGAAGCGAGCTCAACCGGCTCACCGACCTCTTTCTGGATATCTGTCACCGTCACCGTCGCCACCGGGACCATGCCAGGGACGAACTTCGCGAGGTCCTGGTGGAGACTGCGGTTTTTTTTCCCGTCTACCGCACCTACCTGTCCCCTTCCAAGGATCTCCCCGCCCCTTGCGACGAAGGCCGAATCTGCGATGCCATCGCAAAGGCCGCAGCACAACGGCCCGATCTGGACACCGATCTTTTTCTCTTTTTAAGGGACCTGCTTCTGCTGCGGGAGGCCGGTCCCCTGGAAGCGGAACTGGCCATGCGCTTCCAACAATTGACAGGTCCCGTCATGGCCAAGGGGGTGGAGGACACCGCCCTTTACCGCTTTCACCGCCTGATCAGCCTCAACGAAGTCGGCGGCGATCCGACCCGTTTCGGCGTAAGCCCCGAAGCGTTTCACAGGGCCTGCGTGGAGGCCCGGGAAAGGCGGCCCCTGTCGTTGCTGGCCACCGCGACCCACGACACCAAACGCGGCGAGGATGTCAGATGCCGTCTGGCGCTTCTCGCGGAGGCGCCGGAGCGATGGACCGCTGCCGTGCGCCGATGGATGCGCCATAACGAACGCCACCGGAAGGGCCCGATTCCGGACCCCAATACCGAGTATCTCTTTTACCAGACCCTGGTGGGGGCCTGGCCCATCGATCCGGACCGCATGAGCGCGTACATGGAAAAGGCGGTCCGGGAAGCAAAGACGCATACCTCCTGGCTCCGGCCCAACGAGCCCTACGAGGCGGGGCTGCGGGATTTTGTCCGGAAAGTCATGGCCGATGAGACCTACAGAACCGATCTGGTGGCGTTCGTCAGGGGACTTCTCCTCCCCGGAAGGATCAACAGCCTCGCCCAGACGCTCCTCAAACTCACGGCCCCCGGCGTACCGGATCTCTATCAGGGAACGGAGCTGTGGGATCTCAGCCTCGTCGACCCGGACAACAGAAGGCCTGTCGACTTCCACCTGCGCCGGCGCCTCCTTTCAGAAGTATCGGGGCTCAGCCCTGAAGAGATCCTGGCGCGGATGGACGAGGGGCTTCCCAAGCTCTGGGTGATCCGTCAGGCCCTCGGGTTTCGCCGCCGGCGACCCGATCTTTTCGGCCCAAAGGCCGCCTACCGCCCTCTGCCGGTCCGGGGCCCCAAGGCCTCCCACGGGGTGGTCTTTCTTCGGGGGGAAGCATCCGTTACCGTCGTGCCCCGGCTCGTGATGCGTCTGGACGGGCAGTGGGAGAACACCGAGCTGACGCTTCCCCCGGGATGCTGGCGCAACCTCCTGACCGGGGAAACGGTGCAGGGAGGGGCGGTTCGGCTTCAGGACCTGCTGGCCCGGTTTCCCGTGGGGCTCCTGGAGCGAAAGGAGGACCCATGAGCCAGGTTCGCGTGTGGGCGCCGGCGGCCCGGCAGGTGGAGCTGGATCATCAGGGGCGGCTCTTGCCCATGAAAAGGCGGGAGAGCGGCTGGTGGGTCGTGGAGGCCCCCCTTGTCCGGCACGGCCTCGACTATGCCTTTCGGCTGGGGGGAAAGGGGCCCTGGCCCGATCCGCGCTCCCCGTGGCAGCCCAGAGGCGTCCATGGCCCCTCCAGGTGGGTCGATCACGACCGTTTTTCCTGGACCGACGCGGACTGGCGTCAGCCGCCCCTGGGATCGGCCGTCCTGTTCGAACTCCACGTGGGCACCTTTACTCCTGAGGGAACCTTCGACTCGGCCGTGGCGCGGCTCGATCACCTCGTCGATCTGGGTATCACCCATGTGGAGCTCATGCCCGTGGCCGAATTTTCAGGCAACCGCGGATGGGGTTACGACGGCGTGGATCTCTACGCACCCCATCATGCCTATGGCGGACCCGACGGGCTCAAGCGCTTCGTAAACGCCTGCCATGGCCGGGGGCTGGCCGTACTGCTCGATGTGGTGTATAACCATCTGGGCCCGGAGGGGAATTACCTCGGCCGTTTCGGCCCCTATTTCACCCGCCGCTACGCCACGCCGTGGGGAGAGGCGGTGAACCTGGACGGCCCCCAGAGTGACGAGGTGCGTCGCTTTTTCATCGACAATGCCCGGATGTGGCTGCGTGATTACCACCTGGACGGGCTTCGCATCGACGCCGTGCATGCGATCCTGGACACCTCGGCGACCCATTTTCTGGAGGCGCTGGCAGCCGAGGTGAACGCCCTGGAAGCCGCCCTGGGCAGGCCGCTTGTCCTCATCGCGGAAAGTGATCTGAATGATCCCCGGGTAATCCGCTCCCCGGAAGCCGGCGGCTATGGTCTCCACGCACAATGGAACGAGGACTTCCACCATGCCCTGCACGCGGTCCTCACCGCGGAGCGAACCGGTTACTACCGGGACTTCGGACACCTGGCGGATCTGGCCAAGGTGCTGACCCGGGGGTTTGCCTATGACGGCCGGTATTCCGCCTACCGGCAGCGTCGCCACGGACGCTCCGCCGCCGGGACTTGCGGGCACCGGTTCGTGGGCTTTCTCCAGAATCACGACCAGGTGGGAAACCGCGCCCTGGGGGAGCGCACAGGGCAGCTGCTGACGACCGGGCAGCTGAAAATCGGGGCAGCCCTGGTAATGACATCGCCCTTCCTGCCCATGCTGTTCCAGGGGGAGCAGTGGGGGGCAAAAACGCCCTTTGTCTACTTCACCGATCATCGGGACCCGGCCCTGGCCGAGGCGGTGAGGGCCGGACGGCTCAGCGAGTTCGCCGGCTTCGGCTGGCCGCCGGGGAACATCCCGGATCCCCAGTCCGAGGAGAGCTTTTATCGATCCAGGCTCGACTGGGAGGAGATGCGCCTGCCCGTCCACCATGAATTGCTTCAGTGGCACCGTTCGCTCATCCGGCTGCGCCGCAGGCATCCGGCGCTGACCGACGGCCGCATGGACCAAGCAATCGTTGACGTTAACGAGTCCGCCCGCTGGTTGGTCCTGAAACGCGGACCGGTCCTTGTGGCCTGCAATTTCGCTGAGGTTCCCGGTCGGATTCCCTGCCCCGGACTCGCGGGGAAGCGGCTCGCCCTCAGCTCCGAGGAAATCCCCGGACCCGAAGGCAGCGCGGTCCTGCTGCCGCCGCACGCCGTGGCGGTGTTTATATGAGAGGAGTGCACATGAAACAACCCATTGGAACTTTTGGGAAGACGGCCGGGCTCCTGCTGGTGCTGGCCATTTTACTCGTCATCGGTCTCTTTGCCACTACAGGCTGGATCCAGGACTGGCTCTGGATGCGCCAGTTGGGCTACGCCATTGTCTTTCAACGGATCCTCTCCGTCAAATTCGGCCTGGCCGCCGCGGGCTTTCTCACCGCCTTTTTCTATCTCTGGGTGAACCTGCGCCTGGCCGCCAACGCCCTCTTCCGGCTGCGTGGCCATGCGGTCAACGGCACCCTGATGCTTTATACCCGACAGGGCGTCGCCCTTCCGGCCGCCTGGACCGGGGCGGGCCTCCTTCTGGTGTCGGCAGTCGTGGGTTTCCTCTTTGCCTCCGTCTTCTTCAGCCAATGGGACACTTACATCTGGTTTCATTGGGGGGGCGGCTTCGGGCAGACCGATCCGATCTTCGGCCGTGACATCGGCTTTTACCTCTTTCGCCTGCCCTTTTATGAGTTCCTCCGTAACAGCCTGACGGGTCTGACGCTCCTCACCCTTGTGGCTATCGGCATTGCCTACACGCAGTTCGGTGCGCTGCAGCCCGGGGGGCCACCACCGAGCGAGGCGGACCGGCCGCTCCTGCGGCACCTGGCCCTTCTACTGCTGCCCTTTGCCGCATGCCTGGGCTGGGGATTCTATCTGGACCGCTTCGGGCTTCTCACATCCAGCCGGGGCGTTGTCTACGGGATCGGCTATACCGCCTACCATATCGAACGGGTCGGTCTCTGGGTCATGCTGGCGGCCGTCGCTATCCTGACAGCCCTGATCGTTCACTGCCTCTTATCGCGCCGCCTCCACCACCTCCTCATTGCCGTATCTGGCTATTTTATCCTTTATTTCCTGTCCCTTGTCCTCATACCCGGCCTCGTCCAAAAGTATGTGGTCGCACCCAATGAGTTCAGGCTGGAGCGGCCCTTTTTGAAGCACAACATCGCTTTCACCCGGAAGGCCTTTCAGCTCGACAAAATCCAGGACAAGGCGTACCCGGCGCTACGGGACCTGACCCTGAAGGACATCGACCAACACCGGCCCACCATCGATAACATCCGGCTCTGGGACTGGCGGCCAATCCTCCAAACCTATCGACAGACGCAGGAAATCCGGCTCTATTACCAATTCTCTTCAGTGGATGTGGGACGCTATCGCCTGGCGGACGGCTACCACCAGGTGATGCTCTCGGCCAGGGAATTGGCGCCGGAGCTGCCGGCCAAAGCCCAGACATGGGTCAATCAATACCTTCAGTTCACCCATGGCTATGGCCTTGTGATGAGCTTCGTCTCGAAACAGCAGGAGGGAGGGCTTCCCGTGTATGTAATAAAGGATATCCCCCCCACCTCGGATTACGGCCTGAAGGTCGAGCAGCCGGCCATCTACTACGGTGAAAACGCACCCGGCTATCGGATCGTTTCCACCCGCGTAAAGGAATTCGACTACCCCAAGGGAAATGACAATGTATACGCGAGCTATCAGGGCAAGGGCGGCATCCCCTTGAACAGCCTGTGGCGAAAGCTTCTCTTTGCCTGGACCCAGTCAGACATCAATCTTCTTTTCACCTCTTCCCTCACCCCCGAGAGCCGCATCCAGATCTACAGGGGCGTCCGGCAACGCGTCGCCAAGGTCGCTCCCTTTCTGGCCCTTGACAGCGATCCCTATCTCGTGCTGGCGGGCGGCAGGCTCTACTGGATCCAGGATGCCTACACCCTCTCGGACCGCTATCCCTACGCCCAACCCTCGGGGGTATCCCGTCGGCCCCTGAATTACATTCGAAATTCGGTAAAAGCCGTGGTGGATGTATACAACGGCACCGTCCAGCTCTACATAACCGATACCAAGGACCCGATCCTTCGGCTTTACCGCCAAGCGTTCCCGGGTATATTCAAGGACCTCTCGCAACTGCCGGCCGATTTAAAGCCCCACCTTCGATACCCCCAGGATCTCTTTTCGATTCAGGCCAACGCCTACATGGCCTATCACATGACAGATCCCCAGGTATTCTACAACCAGGAGGACCTCTGGGCCCCGCCCCAGGAAAAATACGCCGGCCAGGCGGTGCCTTTTCAACCCTACTACATTCTGATGCGGCTTCCGGACACCCACGCGCTCCACTATTTCCTCATGATGCCCTTTACCCCCCAGGGCAGGGACAACATGGTCGCCTGGATGGGGGCAAGCTGCGATTTCCCGGGATATGGACACATCATCGTCTATCAACTGCCAAAGGAAAGGCTCACCTTCGGCCCGATCCAGATTGAAGCCATGATCGATCAGAATGCCGTCATCTCCCAGCAGCTCTCCCTCTGGGACCAGCGGGGCTCCCATGTCATCCGAGGCAACCTGGTGGTGATCCCCATTGAAAATTCCTTTCTCTACGTGGAACCTGTCTATCTCCTGGCCGAAGGGGTGAATATCCCGCAGCTGATCCGGGTCATCGTGGTTTCGGGTGACAAGGTGGTGATGGAGCCCACCCTGGACCAGGCCATCCAGGCGGTTTTCGGCGCCTCCGCCCCATCCTCCGGAAAACCGGCGGCCGCCAGCGCCATCGAACCCGAAGTGTTGATCCGTGCCCGCCAGGCCTTCGATCAAGCCACGCAGGCCGTCCAAAAGGGAGAGTGGAAAAATTTCGGGAAGGCCATGGACGAACTGAAAACGACACTCGCGCCCAAGAGCCAGGGATCGAAGTCCCGGGGAACGACATCCCATTGAGGCACGATCCAGGATTGAATATCGGTATTGAAATCGCTATCGGGATCGGGGGAGGAAGGAGAAAATGGCCTATCTGTCTGTCATCCTGACCATCCTGTTCTGGGGGGTCGGGGCGTTTATCGGTAAGGCGGTCCTGGAGGACGGCTCCCCCATCTATATTTACCTTCTGGAGGCATCCGGCACGCTCACCGTCGCTGGCTGCGTGAGCCTGCTGTTCAGGGAGGAAACCCGGGCCGTGGTCCGGCATTTCAGCGGGTGGGGATACCTGTTCGGTATCCTGTGGGGCCTTGGCACCGTGACCTTCATCGTGGCCCTCAAACACAAACCTGCCAGCATCGTTGTGCCCTTAACGGCGCTCTATCCACTGACCACCGCCGTTCTGGCAATCGCCTTTCTCGGAGAGCCCCTCACGATGAAAACCGGCGCCGGCATCGCCTGCGCCATCCTGGCGGCCGTCCTTCTGGTTTGATCCGCCCGCCGGGGGCGCAGGGGGCAAACGGCGGGCGTTGCCGGTTGTACTTCCACTGCTTCGCAAGGCTGTTGCCGACAGCCGTTCCGCATCAGGCATAAATGCCACAGGCAAAATAAACGGGTTCGCCCGGTACCCCCATGAAGAAGGTACTCTTAAGGGACGGGGCCTCTTCTCCGGGTTTGGGCCACCAGTAATTGACCCACCCGGATTCTTCGATCGCGGCCCGCTCTGCCAATTCGACGAAGAACTTCTTTCCCTTGATATCCGCCGTTTCACTCAGATCCGGGCCCACCAGCGTATCCGGCGTAATGGGATGCGCTAAAAGCGTCATCTCCTCTGTCGAACCGGCGTAAATATAGAGCTCAGCGCCATCGGACAGGGGGCCGTTCTTCACCGCCGCCACCCTTAGGACGCTGTCGACCCCCTTGCTTTGGGCCATCTTCACGGCGCGTTTCACCAGCTTGACGGCCGCGCTTCGCATGTGGCCGCCCATCATCTGGCTGGCCAGCTCTCCCATTCGCTGACGCAGATTCCCCGCCTCCCGATCCAGGTTCTCCGATACACCGGCACTCTGGGTGGCTTGTTCCGCGTTCTTTTGAACCACCATATCGATCTCGGTGACAGCAGTGGAGATCTGTTCAAGACCGTCCCGTTGCTCCTGGGATCCCTCGGATATCTCATTGACAAGGGTGCTGGACTTGGTCATGGCATCCACCATGACGGTAAAATCATTGGATGTCTTGTCCACCAGCCCCACTCCGGCCTCGACCTTGGAAAGGGCGTTCTGGATCAGCTCCTGGGTGCCATTGGCTGCCTCGGCAGAGCGAACGGCCAGGTTGCGCACCTCATCGGCCACCACGGCGAAACCGGCCCCGTGTTCTCCCGCCCGGGCCGCCTCGATGGCGGCATTGAGCGCCAGGAGATTGGTTTGGAAGGCGATACTGTTGATCTGGTTGATGATCTGGCTGATCTGCCGGCTGGATTCGGAAATCTCGCCCATGGCCGTTTTCATCTCCCTCATGGACCCCTCGGAACGGACCACCGCATCCTGGACGTCCTTCATGAGGCTCTGACCCTTCATGGCGTTGTTGGCATTCTGGACCGTCATGGCGGTGATTTCTTCCATGCTGGAGGCGATTTCCTCAAGGCCGGCCGCCTGGTTGGAGGCACCATCGGCCAATTGGACCGATGCCATGTAGGAAGCGGCGCTGGTGGCCTCTATCTTTTCCCTTGCATCCACGAGCTCATCAAAGGAGGCTTCAAGTTCCTTGAAACTGCGGCGAATATAAAACAGCCAGGTCGCAAGCAGCAGAGCCACCCCTACCAGGCTGGTAAGGAGGATCCCCGTTCTGGCGGACACCAGGAAACCCACCAACGCTATGCTGACGATGATGGCAAGCGAGAGAAGCATAAAAATCACGACCTTCAACTTCAAACTCATGAAGCCTCCTTTACCTGGCGAAGGGGCTGCCAGGTGGTACTGGGTCAAGCAGGGGCCGGCCCAGCCGGCAAGCTATCGCAAAATATTCGAAAACGTTACCCCCTCGGTAGCGCCTTTTTACAAAATTGTCAAGCGTTTAATGGGTCATTCCGCTCTGTATTGGTAGACCGCCCGCCGAAGGGAGCAACGGTCCTCCCGTTTCAGAGGATCCGCGTACACCGCAAAAGCCCTCCCCATGCATCCTCCCCCGCAATGCCTGCGGCCCTCACAGGGGACGCAGGCGGTCAACGCTTCCCGGCGCAGGCGGTGCATATCGGAAAGCTCGCGCCACAGGGGAATTCCCTCCACCAACAGGCTCGTAAGGGCGCGCTCATGAAGATTCCCCACCGCATAGGACTCATGGAGCATCATCACGCAGGGAAAGAGCCGCCCATCCCACCGGCCAAAGAGATTTTGAATGCAGGCGCAAGGCGAGCCCTCTGCGCCCGAGCGTCCCTTGAACCATTCGATGGCCGATAGGCTCGCCATGCGCTCATAGCGTTCCCGGAAATCGGCATCATCCGTATACCGGCGTACCAGACGCCGGTACTGGTCCGGCCGCGGCAGGGAAAGGCCGGATGCGCCAGCTGCCCGCCCGCCCTTGATGAGGGTGCCGCTCACGAGACGGCCGATGCGCATCCGGTCCAGGGATTCCAACAGTTCGGGCAACTCATCACAGTTGTGCGCCATCTCGGTGAACGCCACCCGAACCCGGCTCCCGAGACCTGCCGCCACCAGACGGTTCAAACCGGCCATGGTCAGATCGAAACTGCCGGACCCGCGGATCCGGTCGTGACTCAGGGCAGCGGCCCCATCCAGGCTGACCTGGATGGCCAGCCTATCCTGCGGAAGGGTCAGGATCCTGTCAACCGAATCCGGGGTCATCAGCATGGCATTGGTCTGCATGCACACCTCGTCGAAATCGGTATGGCGACAGGAAAACGACAGGATATCGAACCAGTGCGGATGGCTCAGCATCTCGCCACCGGTCAGATGAACGGCCTTGAAATGGAGCCGGGCCATCTCCTCGATGATCCGAAGGAGCGTATCCCGGGGGACGGCGGACAGCGAGGCGCCGGGTCGGCAGTCCAACCAGCAGTGTTCGCACTGGAGGTTGCACTGCCCGGTAACCATCAGGGTCATGCTTTCAGGGGGGGCGAGCCCGGCCTCCAAAAGCCGGGCCAATGCATCACGGGAGGAGATCATGGTTTGCTGTCTGTCAGACGACTCCCAGCAGCCGGTTGCCGTTTTCCCCCAGCACCCAGCGCTTTTCCTCGTCGGAAAGGAAGGTATTGGCCTTGATGTCCGCCACGATCCCCTCCACGGCGATGCCATGGTACAGGGGACCGGGGTAGTCCGTGCCGAAAAGCACCTGTTTGAATCCCGTGGCCGCCCGCATCTTTTCCACCTTCTGGGGGTCTTGGAGCAGAAAGGGGGCCGCGCTGATATCGGCGTAAACATTGGGGCACGTCTTCATCAGGGCCAGGGCCTCCTCAAACCATATCCCGGGCTGCCGGGTGCTGTAGGAGGCAAAATGCGCCAAAACAATGGGGACTTCCGGATAGTTCCGGGCCACGGGCTCCCACAGCTTGGGCCGGGAATTCTGACTGAGCTCAGGCAACTCGAAAGCGCCTGCCGCGCATCCCGTATGGGTCAGCACAATGGCGCCCGTGCGTTTGCAAAAATCAAAAAGCAGCGACATGTTCCCATTTTCGGCCGGATTGAAAAACTGGGAATAGGGCAACAGCTTGATGCCCCTCAGTTTCAAGGATTCGATCTTCTCAAGTTTTTCCCTGACGTAGGTGTCGCTCTTGCACAGGTCCACGGAGCCGAAGCCGATGAACACATCCGGATAGGTTTCCACCCAGTCCGCCACGTCCTGGTCGGTAACGTGGCTCCGGGAATAGATCCCGTTTCGGATCGTCCGCAGTGCTCTGTCAAAGGGAGCCTCCCCGGCCTTCTCCGAACGCTCGTACTGCTCCCTCAAGCGCTCGCGGATCTCCGGCCGATCCACGTTATCGGGATCCGTATCCGTGGCGAGAATCACGGCGTGGCTGATACCGGCCTTTCTCATGTCAGAGAGAAATTTGAGATCCGGCATCTTGGGGTGGACATGGAAATCGATCACCGGATAAATGCCGTCGGCCGGTTTGACGGGGTCCAGTTTCCCCGGGTCCTCGCCGGCAGCCTCCAGTTCGGCGGTGGTAAAGGCACCCTTTCCCTTCACCACCGCGTAGCCATTCACCCGAACCGGCCGCTGGCAGGCATGCAGGGCCATCTGGACCCGCAGGGCCACCCGTCTATCCAGCGGCTCCTTTCGCTCCATCATCCGTTTCTGAAGCGCTTGCTGAAGGGTTTGAAGCTGTCCGGCATCTTCGATCCGAAGCATGGCCCGGACCCATCGCCAACGTATGTCCGGGGGATCGTTCATCAGGGCATCAATGAGGGTGGCCGTATCCGGGACCGGAGGAAATTCGAAATAGGATGAAGACTGCATCTGATGGCCTCAACTTTCTTGCAGGTCTGCCCTGCAGGGGGCGTTCGGAGCCGCGCGCCCCCTGCAAGGGTCGGTTTCACTTGAAGCATTGGGCTGAAAACACGGAATGAAGCCGAAAAATTCCAGCAATGGAACAGTGGCGGAAGCAAAATCGTCTGATGGGGGTTGCTACTAGGGAATAGCTAAAAATGAGCCATTACAGTCACATTTCCATGCGCCCGGTGCCCTTTCGACCCTATTCGCCGCTGTCTTCACCTGCTTCCTCAGGGGCCTCGCCTTCCCACTTCGTCCAGTGGCCGCACCCCCCATGAACAGGTTTCATCTTGCCCACCCGTCCACACTCACCCTTGGCGGAAGCTTTCGCCTTGGCCATGCAATTTTCCCATTCCCTTTTGCCCTTCCAATCCTTACAACACCCACATACCTGTTTGCTGCCGTCAAGATCCATAGCGGTCCCTCCTATTCCTGTTTTTCAAAAAATTCCTTGCCGACCCCGCAATTCGGACAGAACCAGTCATCGGGAAGGCTTTCAAAGGCGGTACCAGGCGCGATATTGTTTTCCGGGTCACCAACAGCTGGATCGTAAACATACCCACACACCGAACAGACGTACTTATCCATGGAGTCTTCTCCTTTCTCGTTGTAAATGACCGGTTACCTCCCGGTTTACTCCAAACCGCAAACTCTCAGGAATCGTTCCTTCCCCTCTATCTTGAGGATCGCGCCCAGCCGCTTATTCCGGGTGCGATGAACCGTCGAGGCACCTTTATAATATTTAAGTATCTTATCCAATAAATCAAGCACCTCATCATCGCTCAAGTCCCTGGCCAGGGTCTCGGCGATCATGGGCTCCTTTCCGCCGGCACCGCCCACCATCAGCACCCACCCCTTGGGCAGGCCGATCAGGCCGATATCCTTGATGGCCGGTTCGGCGCAGGAGTTGAAGCACCCGGCTATGCCGATTTTAACCTTGGATTTTATCTTGGGATAGGGATAGAACCTGTCCTGGATCTTGGCCGCAAGCGCCAGGGTATCCTGCTGCCCACGCAGACAGAAGCTCTTGCCAGGGCAGGCCTTTATATACTGGTGGCACAGGCCGGTCCCGAACTTGGGCGGAATCCCCAGATCCGCATACACATCATCGAGTTGCTCCTCTTTGATACCGATGAGCGCAAGCCGTGTATCTCCCGTTATTTTCAGCATCTTGATACCGAACTTCTCGGCCGTATCGGCTATGCGGCGGGCGGTGGCGATATCGAACACCCCGCCTGTCAAGCGTGCTGTAATGGCGTAAGTCTCCTCATCACGCTGAAGAACCGCCCCCTTTGTCAATATATCATCTTTTGCCATGCTGCCATTCCTCCTTGCCGGATGCAGATGGAACGTCATCGTCTCTCCATGGGAAGCCCTCTTCGGGGCATCTTCTGGAGCAAAGCCCAATACGATGAACCCATTGGTAGTGATATGTGGGGAACGTCCCTGGCGGCGCCACAGACGATTCCCTGTTTAAGATACAGAAACCGAGCAGGTTAAAAAAAAAGGATGGCGTAAGGCGCCCAAGTCCCCTGCGGTCAGTTGGCTTGCCCTTTTGCGAGGTTGGCCCTGTAATCGTCGTACTCTTCCTTACTGCCGGCCAGCACCCCCACCGTATCTCCGATCTTAACCCGGTCCATCAGCTTCTTCAGCGGGAAGAACAGCCCGTCTTCGGGAGCCTCGATCTCCAAGGTCGCCTTGGTGCTCTCGACGACCAGCAGGGGTTCATGAGCCTTTGCGGCCTCTCCATCGTTTTTCATCCATTTGGTGATGGTGGGTTTGGACGCATAATTTTTCATCAACGCGAGGAAACGCGGAACTTTAACCAGTGTGACCATGGGCAGCCTCTCTTTCTTCAGACACCGATTGCCTTTCTAAATGCCTCAACCCCCATATCATCTATGATCCGCCCTAAACGAACCTTGGGCTTGAAATTTCCCTTCTCGACGAACTGAACCACCCGCCCTACAAGTTCGATTGCGTCCTGGCTATTCAGACTCTCCGCGAGCGTATCGCCCATGCGCGGTTTTGCCCCACAGGTGCCGCCAGCGGTGACGCGCCAGCCGTCCGGGAAACCGATCAGCCCGACTTCCTTGAAAACAGGCGCGTTGCAGGCATACTCGCATCCCGCCACCCCGATCTTGAACTTCGCGGAAAGCGGCCTTCCGTGGTGCTGCTTGTCCAATTCGTATCCCACGGTCATGGCGTCCTGCTTGCCGTATCGGCAGTAGGTGGTGCCGGGGCAGAACTTGACCATCCGGACGCAGAGCCCGATGGCATAGCCGATCTGACATTTGGACTCCTGCCAGAAGGCATCCAGGTCCTCCTCCTTCAGCCCGATGACCGCCAGTCGCTGTCCGGAGGTCATCTTTATCGCCGCGGCGTGATACTTCTCGGCCGCATCGATGATATTCCGGAACGTCGTCACATCCATGAAACCACCGGGAATGTGCGGGGCAACGCCATAGTTTTCCTTGTCGCGCTGCAAAATAGCGCCCTTCTCAAGGATATCCTCTTTCATGGTCAGTAAACCTCCTCAACAAAAGTTTTCCCATTATCACATCATACACCGTCCTCACCTGTCAAGCTGCGAATAGCGGAGTATCTTATTTTCGATGTATTTTTTCAGTATGTTATGGCTACATTCGAGCGCGATCGGCTACCACATCGGTAAAACCCCGGGCAACCTGCCACGGTCCATTTCAGTTGCACGTCTTAAAATGAAAAAAACTCAATAGATTGAATGCTGTTCATTCCTGATAGGCTATAACTTATTTAATATAGGATAAAATTGCACCTAAAACAAGCGCAAATTGGTAAAGGCGCCCTGCTGTTCGATTAATGATGGTTTGCGGAGACCGCTTGTGGACAACGACAGGGCACCGGATTGTTGCAACAATTCAAAAAATCATTCAATACGGCGTCTATCAAAGCGGGAAGATGGCGACTGCGGCAATCCGCAGAATCGCTATGAAGTCGCTCTCGTCGGTTTGATCTGTCTTTTGTGGATAATCCGTGGAAGCACCGGGTTGAAATTCAAGCGGCGGAAGCATTCCCACCATACGCCGGCCTGGTAGGCAGCCTGTTCAAGGGAGAAAAAGAAGATAAAGGTCACGGCCGACAATCGGGGTTTCTTCACCCTGTACTCCACAAAACCGGCGATGAGGTGCATCCCGATCAGAGCGATAGCTGTACGGGGGAAAAAGGGCAGTATCAAGGTGGCAAGGACCAGATAATAGCGGGAGAAAAAACTGCATACGTGGTGGACGAAGGACAGGTATTCCCGGTTGACGGCCGCAAGCACCTGAAGGCGGCTGATGGGAATCCGCCGTGCCCGCAACCGCCCATATTTTCTGAACCAGTCCCATGCAAGGATGCCCAGGCATATGGGCAGGGGAAGCAGGCTCCCTCTAAAAGCCGCAAGGCTCGCAGCAATCCAGAATAAAAGCTCGGGCAGAGGCAGATATAGGGTCTTGATCCGGTCGGGGTGCATTCCCTGCAGGATGGGCTCTGAGGTACCGTAATCAAACCGCCGGGCGCAAAAGGCGGTCAAACGGTTTCTGTGTTTGTGCAACACCTTGCCAAGAGGCTGGTATTCGAGATGGCTGCCCTGGTCCTGAAGCCTCCAGCAAAAATCCACATCCTCGCCCACATGCAGCTTTTCCCGGAACCCAGCCAGAGAAAGAAACAGGTCTCTTCTCACCAGGAAATTGCAGGTGGGTACGTAAAAAAAACGTTCGGCACCTTCGGATCGTTTGAACCAAGCACCGATGCGCAAGGCGGATTTGACTTTCTCGTAACGGTCAAGGCGATTCTCATCGTAGGGAGAATCCACCAGCCCCCCTACCGCCCCTATGGATGGATCCCGAAAGGCAGGTACCAGTTCCCGCAACCAGTGGGGATCGGCCAGACAGTCGGAGTCAATGAAGGCTAAAATCTCACCCGAGGCATCCCGGGCGGCCCTGTTTCGGCAGGCAGCGGCCTGGGTTCGGGTCTCCTGGCGGATCATGCGGACGTTCGGGCACGCAGCCACCATCCGGGGGGTGTCGTCTTCAGAGGCGTCATCCACCACGATGATCTCCAGCCGGTCCTCCGGATAGTCTAGCGCGCTCAGGGAGTCGAGGCAGGCCGCGATCTCAGCGGGCCGGTTCCGGACCGGCACAATAATGGAAACCCTGGGCAGGGCATCCACCGGCAGCTCGGGGACCCCTTCCCGGCTCAGATACCCCTTCCGCACTAGCTGGTTCAGGAATTCTTCGATCTCTGCCTGAGGGATGTGGGGATGCTGCCGGGCGACCTCCGCTAGGGGAGTCGCCCGCCCGCTTGAAAGGCAGGTCACCACCGGTTGCCAACTTTCCGGGATGAACACTGCCTTGAGGGGTAGCAATAGAGTGAGCACGGCCTTCCCATCCGGGATCCGCTGGTAGCGCACCGAATCCCGGAGCCGATAGCAAAGGGGCGGACTATCCGTGCTTTTCGGTTTCGAGGAAGCCATTTTCCTTCAAAAAGGCAAGGATTCCGTCTGCCTGGGATTCTGGGCTCCCGGTGAGCATCTCGCCTTTTTTCTCAACCTTGCTTCCGGTCAGAAGTTGCAGGACGCGGTCATACGCATGCATACGACTGTCCGGCGGCGGAACGATCAGGGGACGGGGCCGGGGTTGGAAGCGGTGGGTGCAAACCAGCTTGGCTCGATCTTCCGGTTCTTCCAGGTCAAGCTTTCGGGGCACATGAAGATCTGCCTTTTGCCGCTGTTTTAACATCGGCACCCGCAGTTCCGCTCCAAGATCGACGCTGAGAACGGCAGGCAGGCTGCAGGCGATGATCTCCCGCACGCCCCGGCCGGCGCTCCGTTGCACCTGGACCTCATCGTCATCCCCGGTTACTGAAAGATCCGTGATGGCAGACACGAACGGCATGCCGAGGAGCTGGGCCAGAAGGGCCCCCACCTGACCGCTGCCCCGGTCCATGGATTCCTTTCCGCAGAGGATCATGTCCGCTTCCAGGGCCTTGGCAGCCTGCGCCAGAAGGCGCGATTTGGTCCAGGCATCTGGCTGATCCAGGGAATCGTTCATCCCACTGCCGTCGAGCGGAATGTGTATCAGGTCATCGGCGCCGGCTGCCATACATCGGCGAATCTGGGCCTCGGCGAGCATGGGCCCCATTGTGAGAAGCGTAATCCGGGTGTCTGGATTCTTGTCCTTTACCCGCAGCGCCAGCTCGAGGGCCGACTCGTCGAAGGGATTGACGCGAGTGATGGCGTCTTCCGGGTTGAAGTAAAAGGTATCGGGTTTGTTTCCCGTTCGGGCGTATGTATATCGAATTTGCTTGGTGCAGACGATGATGTTCATCTCATCCTCTTCTCGGTGATGGCCTGTCTAAGCCAGGGCATCGGCAACGATGTCAATGATATCAGCCACTTTTGGCGTTTTTTCCAGTTCCAAAGACTTAATGCCGTCATCCAGCATGACCAGGCAGTAGGGACAGGCTGTCCCAATGAGGTCCACTGGGGTCTCGGCGATCTCCTTGGCTCGGACCAGATTGATGTTTTCCCCGATATTCTCGTGGAGCCACATCCGGCCGCCGCCGCCGCCACAGCAAAAACCGTTTTCGCGGTTTCTGGGTAGCTCTCGTAGTGCGCTGCCCGGAACGGCTCGGCAGATCTCTCGAGGCGGCTCATAGACCTCATTGTAACGGCCCAGGAAGCAGGCGTCGTGGATGGTCATGGTGCCCTCCACAGGATACTTCAGGGTGATCCGCTCATCCTTGATGAGGTCGTTGACCAGTTCCGTGGAATGGACCACTTCGATCCCGCCGCTGCGGACCATCGGATACTCGTTTTTCAGAGTGTTCAGGCAATGAGGGCAGAGGGTGACGATCTTCTTGACCCCATAACGGGCAAAGGCATCCATATTTTTCTTTGCGAGGGATTGAAACAGGGTTTCTTCCCCCAGACGTCGGGCCGGATCCCCACAGCAGACCTCCTCCTTGCCCAGGATACCGAAGCGGATGCCTGCGGCCTTGAGGATACGGGCCATGGCCTGGGTCGTCTCCTGGTTGCGCGGATGGAAAGCACCGGAGCAACCGACCCACAGGAGAAGTTCCGCACCGTCGGGTCCGAGATCCGACATGAGCGGGATATCTTTGTGCATGGCCCAGTCCGCCCGATGGGCAGCGCCCTTTCCTTGGACGTCTCCATAAAGCGCCAAATCCCGCATCATGGGCCGTGCTTCATGGGGCAAGTGGCCTTCGCCAAGCACCAGGTGGCGCCGAATGTCGATAATCTTATCCAAAGGCTCCACGTAAACCGGGCAGGTTTCCACGCAGGCCATGCAGTTGGTGCAGGCCCATATCTCGTCGGCCGTGAGCACATCCATCAGCCGGAGCCCATTGCCGTTGCAGGCCGCGGCTTCCGTTTGCGCCCGGATGGTCTGAACCACCTTGCGGGGGGACAGCGGCTTGCCTGACAGCGTGGCAGGGCATTTTTCATCGCACCGGCCGCATGCCACGCAAGCATCAGCATCCAGAAGCTGTTTCCAGGAGAAATCGGACGCGGTTTCGGCGCCGGTATCGCCTTCTGCCGGAGACAGTTCGCGAAGAGCCGCCTTGGGTCCCCGCTTATGGTATAAAACGTTCATGGGCGAGGACACCAGGTGCCGCATGAATGTAAAGGGAATCGACGCCACAAAAAAGACCACCGCAAAGAAATGCAGCCGGATCATCATTTGCATGAAAAGCGGCGAAGCCGGAGTGAACAGGGAGAACCCCCACCCCACGGGGTAAGCCCAGGAGAGACTGGCCGCGGAAACCAGGGAGAGCCGCGCACCCTCAGATAGGAAGCCGGAAAAGCCGATGATCAGGAGCAGGATCATGGGCAGCCGGGTCCTGAGCGGACCGCCTGCTTCCCGGATTCCCATACGCCGTAGCAGCAGAAAGAGGCTGCCTGCGATCAGGGCGACACCGGCCAGGTCCTGAGTAACGGACAGGAGAGCAGCCGGGAATTTGGGGATTGTAAATCCCATTTGTGCCAGGATGGCGATGATCATGGGCAGAACAACGCCCCAGAAGACCGCCAGGTGGGCCCATCCCACGTTGGGGCGCTTGAAGATCTCCCGGTGGTCTATCACCGAAGCCTTCAGGGCGGACCAGTCCCCTTTTATGCCGGCTGGCTTTTTCGAATACCACTGAGACCAGCGTCTGGCCAGACCGATCGCGCAAACAGCGACGGCCATCGTGATGAGCAACAGGTCGAATGAGGTTAACAATGCCTTCAATGCTTTTCTCCTCAATCCTTTCTCAGTTTATTTGGAATGGTGTCAAAAACAAAGTTCAACACCTTGGCCAGGACCAGGACCAGAATCAGGATGATCCCCAACACATTGGCGGATCTGACGAGCAATCCCCCTATCTGGGTCGTCTGACCGGCCTTCGGATGGATCCTGCCCCACATGGCGCTTTTGCCATTTTTCGGCAAGTGGCAGGTGGCGCAGTTTTGATCGTTGATAGGCGCTGTTTCCCCGTGGACCGCCTTACCCTGATGGCACCCGATACAGTTGCTGCTGTCATAAGAGCAAGCAAAATCGCCCTTCTTGTGAGAAGCGATCTGCCAGGTCGCCAGCGCTGAAAAGCCATAGTCCGTTTTGGCTGTCTCGGGATGGCATTTGGCGCAGGTCTTAGACAGATTGGCCGGATTCACCGCCGAACGCGGATTATCCTTGGCAAGCATGCTGTGGGCGGGGTGGCAGCTCTCACATGTGGGCCGCGCACTGGCCGGCGCGCCTTCGCCGTGGTGATTCACCTGGTCATGACAGGCGTTGCAGTTCACCTTCCGGGCGGCCGGGTCGCCCTCGTGGCTTTCATCCTTCACATTGGTGTGGCAGTCGAGACAGGTCAGCTCCTTGCCGTGGACCGACGCAGCGAATGCATCCATGGAAATGTGAAGAGAACTGTCCGGGCTGCCCATGCGGTGGCAATTGATGCAGTCCTTTGCGGTATAGGCGCCTTGGGGAGGTGCTTTGACCGCGGCCGGATCCGGTACAATAGCTGGGGCCGGTGCTTCGGCTTTGGTCCCGGCTTGTTCTGCCCCCGCGGGACCGGCCCCAAGGAGCGGAAGGACGAAAAGGCAGGACACTATGAATCTGAGAAGATATCGCTTCATTTCTGTTCCTCGATTCGGGAGATCAACAGCGGCAGGATGGTATGCACATCGCCGACCACGCCGAGGTCGGCAAAGCGGAACATCCGCGCCCTGGGGTTGAGATCGATGGCAATGACATTCTGTGATTTTTCCATTCCCGCCGTGTACTCGTTGGCACCAGAGATGCCGAGGTTGAAGATAAGGCGGGGTGCCACGTATTTCCCGGTCTGGCCGATCTGACGTTCATAGGGCAGGGTGCCCCAGTCGATGATGGGACGGGTGCCGCCCACGGAGCCGCCGATGGCCCGAGCCAGATCGTGGACGATGTCAAAGGCTTTGTCCTTGCCGACACCACGGCCACCGGCCACGATGATATCGGCCTCTTCCAGGTCGAGATCCTCGGGAGCCGCTTCGATCACCTTAATGGTACGGGTTTTGAGATCCTGGGGCGGCTGATCGATGGATAAACGCTCCACCTTTGCCTTTTTCTTCGAATCGGGTTCCGGATCAACGAGCACCGAAGGCAGGAAGGTAACGATGGGCGACGGATCGGTTCTGAGGGATATATCCTCGAAAAGATAGCCGTTCGCCACCGGCCGGATTGCCTTTGCGGTGCCGTCCGTTTCCATTGTAAAATCCATGGCCCGGGTGACCAGCGCAGTGCCCATCATAGCGGCGACGCGCTGGGAAAGATCTTCCGTCTCGGCGGTCTGGGCCATCAGCAGGCACGCGGGGCTCTCCGCCTTGATTAGATCCGCCAGCGTCAGAGCGAAAATTTCGCCCTCATAGCGGTTGAGATGCGACGCGTCGGCATGGATGACCCGATCAACCCCGTAGCCGCCCAGGCCTGCCAGTTCCGATTCGGCCACCGGCCCCAAAGCCACGGCACTCACCCGTCCGGTATCCCCCAGTCGGTTTAGTAGCCGTCGGGCCTCGATCGCCAGGCCGAAGGTGGTTTCTCCGACTTCGCCCTCTCGATGTTGGACGAATATCCAGATATCACGCATGATGTCTCCTATAATAATCTGCCGATGCGATGGCCTTCGACGATGGCCATATCCGTTTTCCGGGGCGCCACACAGTCGCCCACCCGATGGATCTCCGGAACCTTGCCCTTGAGGGCATGATAAAGGTCGTCATTGGAGATATTGCCCGCGGCCAGGACCACCGTGTCATACCCCTTGAAATCAATCATTTCATTGGAATAGACGTTGAGGCCCTTGACCAGGGTGCCCTGAATCTCAAGCACCGCGATGTCCGGCGTGTAAGTCACGCCCTTATTGGCCAGCCGGTTTCGTGTAAGATAGAGATCCTGAAGGGGTCCCAGGGCCGAACCGATGAACAGGGCCGCGGTGATCATATGGACTTCTTTGCCGCGATCCGCCAGGAACTCGGCGGTACCGGTGGCCTGGTGATGTCCGTCCAGATCGATCAGCAGGACCTTGTCCCCAGTCTCAACCTCGCCGTTGAGCACCTGGACGGTATTGACCACCTCGGGCGGTCCATATTCCCCCCCGAAGGGGTTCTCTTTAGGCCGGGATCCCGTGGCGATGACCACCACGTCTGGCTTTTCGGCCAGCACCATATCGGCATCGGCATCGACACCGAGGCGGATATCCAGATCCAGCTTGTTCAACTGGCTCACCAGCCACCGGGTGACCCCGGTGATCTCCTGGCGGCCTGCCGGCTTTCCGGCGATGATGTTCTGTCCGCCAACGTCCGGTTCCTTCTCGAAAAGGGTAACCTTGTGTTTGCGAAGGGTTGCAACCCGGGCCACCTCAAGACCAGCTGGCCCTGCGCCCACAACCACCACCTTCTTGGGCTTTTCGGCGGGCTTGATGGTGCCGATGCCCAGCTTTTTCTCCCTACCGGCTGCGGGATTATGCATGCAACCAAGGCGGTATCCAAGCCCCATGCGGGCGATGCAGCCCTGGTTACAAGCGATGCAGTTGCGGATATCGTCGGTGCGGTCCTCCATGGCCTTGTTGGGCAGCTCCGGATCACAGATCAGTGCCCGGACCATGCCGATCATGTCGGCTTGGCCGTTTTCCAGAATCTTTTCCGCCAGATGGGGATCGTTGATCCGGTTGGTGCAGAACACCGGCAGGTTTACGACCGAGCGCATTCCGGCCGAGAGGGGAACCGTGTACCCCAGAGGGGTATGCATGGAGCCTTCCACCAAGAATAGATTGTAGAAGGTGCCCAAGCTCAGATCGAGAAAATCCAGTTGCCCTGAAGCTTCCAGCCGCACAGCGACTTCCTTGGCGGCCTCGTGGGTCAGCCCGCCCCGGGGGTGCATTTCGTCCGCGTTGAGCCGAATACCCAGGGTGAAGTCCGGCCCCACGGCCTTTCGGACCGCGTCGATAACCTCCAGGGGGAACCGGCATCGGTTCTCCAGGCTACCGCCATAGGCGTCTTCCCGGCGGTTGGTCAAGGGGGACAGAAACTGGCGAACCAGGGAACTGTGGCCCAGTTGGAGCTCGATGCCGTCGAAACCGCCTTCCACCGCGTGTTTCGCGCATAGAGCGTAATAGGCGCAACATTCCTGGATATCTTCCAGCTCCATGGCCTTGCAGGTTTCCCGGAAGATGGGATCCCGACCGGCGGAAGGGCCCCAGAGCGGCAGCCGGGAGATCTTGCTATCCCCCTGCAAACCATTGTGGTTCAACTGGGCGAAGATCTTCTTGTCGTATTCGTGGATCTTCCGCGTCAGCCTCTTGAATCCGGGGATGACCTCGGGTTCATACACATCCACCAGTTTGTCGTAGGGGTGATCCGTAGGGTGGACCCCCATCTCTTCGGTGGTGATAAGTCCGCATCCGCCCTTTGCCCGTTCACCATAATAATAGATATGCCGCTCGCTAATCAGGTTATCGACCGCGTAATTGGTCATATGGGCGGCGAAATGGATCCGGTTGGGCACGACGGTCGAACCGATCTTGAGGGGTGAAAAAAGATATTTATATTCGCTCACAGCCGCTCTCCCACTTGTCTGCCTTCGATGATCGCCATGTCGATGCCCCGCGGGGCCACGCAATCACCGGTTCTGTAAACCTCTTCAACCTGTCCCTTGAGACGGTGGTACAGGTCGTCCGATGCCGTGTTGCCCAAATCCAGGACCACCGTGTCATAACCGTCGAAGTGGATCTCTTTATTGGTGTAAATGTCCCGGCCGATGACATTGGCCTTGCCTTCCTGCACGTCGATGGAAAGGATATCCACATCCGTTCTGAAGGTGACGCGCTGCTGCAGCAGCCGCTGGCGGCCAAGATAGAGCTCGCCGCGAGGGGCCAGCTCGATGCCAATGAAAAGGTCGCTGGTGACCATATCCACCCGCTTTCCCTGCTCTGCCAAAAGCTCGGCCGTGGCCATGGCATGATGGCCCCCGTCCTCGTCAACGAAAAGCACCTTCTCGCCAACGGGGTGGGTGCCCCGGGCCACATCGGTACCTGTCAGGACCGCCGGCGGCCCGTAATTCCCCGGATAGGGAGCGGGTGTGGGCTCGGAGCCGGTGGCGACAACCACGGCGTCCGGCTTCTGCTTCAGGATAAACTCCGGGGTCACCGTCACACCGGTCTTGACCGGGATGCCGCGGGTTTCCAGCATATGCTTGAGGTAGCCGGTCACCCCCTGCATGGCGCTCCGGCCCGGTCGTTTAGCGATCAGATTGACCTGCCCGCCCACCTCCTTGTCCTTCTCGTAGACGGTCACTTGGTGGCCCCGCTCATGGGCAACCAGGGCGGCTTCCATGCCCGAAGGGCCCGCGCCCACGACGATGACCTTTTTCTTTTTCTCGATCGGGGGGAAGGTTTCCTCTCCGGTGAGAGGCTCATGGCCAATCATGGGGTTCTGAATGCATCCGATGGCCTTGGACTGATTTATCCGGCCGATGCAGCCCTTGTTGTCCTTGACGCAGTAACAGATATCGCCAACCCGCCCTTCCCGGGCCTTGCGGACCATATCGGGATCTGAGATCATGGCTCGCACGTATCCCACCATATCCGCTTTCCCCTCTTGGATGAGGCTCTCGGCCTTGTCCGGGAAACCGATCTGATAGGATGCCATCACCGGCAGACCAACACCGGCTTTAATCGCTGCGGCCGCATCGATGGTGAACCCGAAGGGGATGTGCTGGGAGGGCATGATCAGGTGCAGGTTGAAATAGGTACCCACGGCAACGTTGAGGAAATCGACATCGCCGGTTCCTTCGAGAGCCTGAGCCATCTGGACCGATTCCTCGGCCGTGATGCCGCCCCAAAATTTCTCGTCGGCACACAGGCAAACGCCGATGGTGAAATCTTTGCCCACGGCCCGGCGCACTGCGTCCAGAACTTTCAGGGGCAGGCGCATCCTGTTTTCCAGGCTGCCGCCGTATTCATCCCCCCGGTGGTTGCTGATGGGCGAGAGAAACTGACGCAGGATCGACTCCGGCCCCATGTCGATCTCGATCCCGTCGAAACCGCCCTCACGGACCCGAGCAGCGGCATCGGCATAGGCCGCCACCAGTTCGTCGATATCCTCGGGTTCCATGGGCTTGCAGGTTTCTCCAAAGGAGATATCCGCCACCGCGGAAGGACCCCAAATCGCCTTTCGGGTGACGTATCCGCTGCTCTGGAATCCGTGGTGATTCAACTGTGCGAAGATCCGAGTGTCGAACTCGTGCACCGCCTCGGTGAGTTTCAGAAACCCGGCAACGGCATCGGGCCGATGGGCCCCAATCAAGGTTTCCCAAGGGCGGTCATCCGGGTGCACCGTGAGTTCGCCAAGAATAATGAGTCCGCATCCGCCCTGGGCCCGCCTGCGGTAGTAGGCGATGTGCCGATCCGTCAGGAGCCCGTTCTTGCCGAAATTGGTACGATGGGCGAGCAGCGCGACGCGATTGGGAAGCTCGGTTTTCCGCAGCTTCAAAGGAGAAAATAGATGTTCGTACATGGTCGCCTTCACTTTAACGCTCTGTTATTGTGATAAGATAGTTGTATGATGAATCTTGCGCTTCGAATTAAAAGGTACTCTTTAGTATGTCTTTTATAAATTTTCAACCATTAATTTGAATTTTTTTTTCTTCATTTGAAACATTCTGTTTTTTTGGCAAAAACTAACGACAACGACAACAGCCAAGCGAGCCGGCCCTTGCCCCAGCAGGTGGGCCGGGGATCGGCCTCCAGTGCCTCCAACAGCACCCCCAGCATTCAGGGGCCCTGCTGCAGTTCGACTGCTCGTGATACGATGCAGGAGGTCCCCGACCGGAAGATCAATTAAGATGCCTTGTGTGGGTGGAAATCCGCTCAGAAGTTTCGTTACATGCAGGCAATCCTCATGCCATTTCAACACCTGACGAGTCTAAGCGAATCGACTTTGTAACCAATTGCGAATACTTTCATTTTACCCAAATTTGATTTTAATTGCTTTTTGGGGAATATGCTGTTAAGGGGAAAAATACCCCATCGAATCGTTTTCCATCAACTTTAAGTGTTTGGAAAAAAAACGAATAGAGGGTTACGGGGTCAGATGGGGTAAAAATGGAACAGCCGATGCCGCGGACGACTCGTAGGGAGGGACAAAGTGGGCTTTGGATATCTGCTCGAAATATTATAACCTTCTTTTATCATATCATATTCTACATAATCCCCCGATGAAGCAACGCCACATAAAAAGTGGTTCGGATTTTGCGTGCAATTTTGAGATGTACTTATTTCTTCAGAGGCCACTCCTTATAATAACCCCGATAACCCCGAAAGCTCGCCACGATCGCGTGAACCGAGCCTCTAATCCGGTGAAGAATGATGAACGAATTAGAAGAAATCAGGGAACACTTCGCATCGGCATCGAAGCTGCCTGATGAGCAGATCGATCTGACCGATACCTCGCTGCTGATCGCACGCATCGCTTACCCCCATCTGGATACGGCAAAATACCAGCGCTACCTGGACCAATTGTCGCAGCGACTGAAGGAGCGCGTCCCCTCATCGTCCAGCGCGGGGGATACGCTCATGGAGATGAACCGCATCCTCTATGATGA
>CAYOXD010000012.1:0-47533 GCA_964407825.1 uncultured Desulfobacterales bacterium
CCTTTCTCCAGCATACCAGCTTCCGCGAATCGAAGCGCTGCCACTACTGCTACCATGACCGGCTGAAAACAACGGCCCTTCTGGCCAGACGCGGCCGCTTCGACGCCTTCACCACGACCCTTCTCTACAGCAAATTCCAGCAGCACGAACTGATCCGCGAAATGGGAGAGGCCGCCGGCCAGGCCGCCGGAGTCCGGTTCCTCTACCACGACTTTCGGGAAGGCTGGAAGGAGGGGGTAGCGCTTTCGAAGGAGCTCGGCCTGTACCGCCAACCCTACTGCGGTTGCATTTACAGCGAGAAGGAACGCTACTTCCGGGATTGAGTGAGGGGATGTTCGGGAATTTCATTCAGTACATTGTCGTTCTCCTGATATACGCCACCTATCAGCCGGTGGCCAACACCAATTTCAGCCCGGTCGAATCGGTCTTTCTGTTCATCTGCATGGGGCTGCTCTTTTCGGCACAGACGTGGATAGCCTTTCTCAGGCTGGAAAAACGGATCCATCGGGAGCCGCTGTCCGGCCTGGATCATCGCTTCCATTCCCTGGTTCTGCGGCAATCCATCCTCGCCATCGGCCTTTTTGCCATCGACATTTACGGATTGAACCTGACGAGTTTTCTCTCCACCCTTGCTCTCTTCTCCCTCATTCCAACCCTGCAGGCGCTCTTCTGTCTCGGCATCTTCATCGGCTACCTGTCGATCATCTGGTCCTGCGCCCACGGCGCCTACCAGCGGATATACCCCACGCAGCTGTCCCGCGCCGCTTATGTCACGGGCAACATCTCCCTGGGCGTCCCCGTGCTGCTGCCCTGGCTGACACTCTACCTTGTGGTAAACCTGCTGGCCCTGCTGCCCTTCAAGTCCACCCGCTGGATCCTCTCCTCCACGCCCGGCCAGATCGGCTTTTTTCTTTTCTTCCTCGTCGGGATCGCCCTGGTGGGCCCCAGCCTGATCCGCAAATTCTGGCGCTGCACGCCCGTCGGCAACCATCCCTACCGGCAACGGATCGAGGCCCTCTGTGCCCGGACCCGCGTGGACTACCGGGACATCCTCTTCTGGCCCATCTTCGGCGGCCGGATGATCACCGCCGGCGTCATGGGGCTGGTGGCCCACTTCCGTTATATCCTGGTCACCCGGGCCCTGCTTCACTACCTGGCCCCCGACGAGCTGGATGCCGTCATGGCCCATGAAATCGGCCATGTGAAAAGGCATCACCTGCTCTTCTATCTTGTTTTTTTCGCTGGCTTCATGCTCCTGGCCCTTGCCCTGCAGAATGTATTCGTCTATTTCGTGCTCTACGCCCGGCCGGTTTACGCGTTTCTGGCAAGCCTCGGCCTTTCGCCCGTAACGATCCAGTCCGCCTTTGACGCGCTGGTCTTCATCCTCCTCTTTATCCTCTATTTCCGCTATGTTTTCGGATTTTTCATGCGTAACTTCGAGCGTCAGGCCGATGCGTTCGTGTACACCCAATTCGACAGTGCCGCCCCCCTCATCTCGACTTTTGAGAAGATAGCCCTTGCCAGCGGCCAGCCCAAGGACAAGCCCAACTGGCACCATTTCGGCATCGGACAGCGCATCGGTTTTCTGGAGAGCTGCGAGGCGGACCGGTCCCATATCGCCCGACATGATCGCAAGCTAATAATCAGCATGGCCGCCTATCTTACGGGGATGGCGCTCTTTGCCGTCATCGGATACCAGCTGACCTACGGACAGGACGGGCAGGCATTCTTCCGCCATCAACTGATCCGTCACTTTGAGCAGGAGCTGGCAGATTCCCCCGCCAACCCGCTGGTCCTGACCTACCTCGGGGATCTCTACTATGATGAGGGCGATCTAACCAAAACCGCCAGGGCATATGAACAGGCCCTGGCCATCGATATGAGAAACCCTTACGTTCTGAACAACCTGGCATGGATCTATGCCACGGGCAAGAACGCCGCCCTGAGGCATCCCCGGCGGGCCCTGCTCCTGGCCCGGAAGGCAGTCCGGCTGGACCCCTCGGCCCGCGTACTGGATACCCTGGCGGAATGCTACTACGCCACCGGAGACGTGGCCTCGGCCGTGGAAACGGAAACCAGGGCCCTGGCCGCTGCAACGGAAAACCAGGGGTACTATCGGCATCAGTTGGCTCGTTTCAAGGCCGATGAGGGCCGCCCCCGCCGGTCACGCAGGAATCCTCCCCCGCCGCCCCGCTCCCCCCTGCGATGAAAAAAACCAACATCCTGCAGCAGAACAGGACGGCACCCATTTCGCGGCTCACCCGGAGCCCACAATTTTCATATCCACGCTGTAATCTCCCTGGCGAGGCCCCTGGTCGATAAGCGCCACCGCCTTCACCATGCCGGTGGCCGAACTGGTTGAGATGGGGGATTTGAGCTGCAGGTTCTCAATCCGGGCGCCCTTTTTCATCATCACCACCACATCCTTATGGACGCTGGCAATGAGGATATTGATGGCATCGTTTGTCTGCAGATTCACGGGGATGTCCACCACCTGGCCCTTTCTGGGGCCAAGGGACACCGGTATACCGATGGAACTGACATAATCGATATATTCGTCAGTGCTCTCCTCGCCAGGGAGCTTGCCCCGCTCCCTCAGTCTGGGTCTGGGCATAAACGAATCGACAAGCGCATCGTAGGGCATCGCCTTCTCGGTGGCGGGGGCATTCGTGTTGGAAGCCCCGACCTTCGGAACCTCATCGAGCACATCCTCGTAGGAATCCTCGTAAGGATCGTAGGCCCGGGGAGGCGGCTCTGTTTCGGAGCCCTTGGGGCCCGGACTGCCCCCGCCGGAGGAAGAAGATGCGCCAAGGGACGCTCCTTCGGGGAGGAGGGGCGGAGCCGAAGTCTGCATGCCATAGGTCTTGCTCAAGAAGACCTGCAGGCTGTCCAGTTCCTCACTGGTAAATTGAGTGTCCGGGGCAGCCCATTTCTGGAATTGTACGGTGGGGTCATGGGCATTCCGGATGGCCATATGGCAACGAAGGATATGCTTGGCCACCTCCAGGCGGCGCTCCGGCTCGTCCAGCAGCAGTTCGAATTCCTGGATCGCACGATCGAAAATCCCGAACTTGGCCAGGGCCATGGCCCCTTCGATGGCGGCGGAGATGGGATCCCCCTGTTCTGCTGGAAACGAGAAGAGCTTCTTGATCAGCTCCTTGTCCGTCCCGGAGATTTCAGGGGCGACTGTTCTTTTCTCGACCCGGTAAACGACCTTTTCGAGGGAACCGACTTTTTTTTGGACCCCTTCCAGCAGCTCGTCCCGGTTCTGAAAATCAGGAGTGTCGTTGATGAGTAAAATCGCAGATTCGTACTTTTTCCGGGCCTCGCTCAGGAGGCCCTGGGTCTGATAGATCTCCGCCTCCTTCAGAAGGGTCTTGAGCGCTTTGGCCGCATCCATGAACCTAACCCCGTTGAAGCCGCTCGTTGATTAGATTGACGGTGATCTCATTGGCATTGTGCAATCGGGTAGCCAAAATCCCGAAAAGATGCCGCGCCACCTCCGGATACTTTTCGATGACCTCGTGGAGCTTGTCGCCCGGGAATCGCTTGATGACCGACCGGCCTTTGGAAATGATGGATGCGGACCTGGGCTCATTGGTAATTACCGCCATCTCACCGAAGTATTCACCGGGTTCGACGATCTCGGCGATCTTTTTGCCGCCCTTGACCACCACGAGCGCACCCTGGACCAGCTTGAAAAAATCCCGGTCGTTATTGCCCTCCCGAATGATGACATCCCGGTCCTCATAGCTTTCCGTATCGGGGGTGAGAAGATAGGCCGGCATGGACTCCTTTGTAATAACGGTACGTTTCAGGACCTCCTCGAGGGAGATAACCCCCTGGCGTGCCTTCTCCAGTGCCGCCTCCCGAAGGGTGGCCATCCCCTCCTGCATGGCGGTCTTGCGCAACTGATCCTCGGGGACATTGGCGCCGATAGCCTTTCCCACCGCCTCGGTGACCTCCATCAGCTCGTAGAGCCCGATGCGGCCCTTGTACCCCGAACCCTTGCAGGCAGGGCATCCCTTGGGGGCATACAGTGTGAGCTCCGGGATTTCCTCCTCCGAAAACCCGGCCTCCTTAAGCTCATCCGGATCGAGATCCCCCACCGGCGCCCTGCATTTCGGGCACAGCTTGCGGGCCAGCCGTTGGGAGAGCACCATGGTCACGGCCGATGCCAGCATATAGGTGGGTATACCGATATCCACCAGTCTGGAGATGGTGGCGGGGCAGTCGTTGGTATGCAGCGTACTGAAGACCAGGTGGCCCGTGAGGGCGGCCTTGATGGCGATCTCGGCGGTTTCATGATCCCGAATCTCGCCGACCATGATAATATCCGGGTCCTGCCGCAAAAAGGCCTTCAAGGCGGCGGCAAAGGTCATGCCCACATCGTCCCTGACGTTGACCTGATTGATTCCCTTGAAGTTGAACTCGATGGGATCCTCTGCTGTCAGGATCTTGGTATCCTCGGTATTCAGACGGTTGAGGATGGAGTAAAGGGTGGTGGTCTTGCCGCTGCCCGTGGGCCCCGTGACGAGGAGCAACCCGTAAGGCCGGGAAATGCAGCGTTTCAAGGCCGCAAAGGTCTCCACTTCAAAGCCCATCTTGGTCAAGTCCACATTCAGCGCGCCCCGGTCCAATATTCGCAACACCGTGCTTTCGCCGAAGAGGGTGGGCAGGGTGGACACACGGAAGTCCACCGCCTTTTTCTTGCCGATCTTCAGCTTGATGCGGCCGTCCTGGGGGATGCGTCGCTCTGCGATATTGAGCCCGGAGATGATCTTGATGCGCGAAGTCAGGGCATTCTTGATGGAGACGGGGAAGTTCTTGGATTTATAGAGGCTTCCGTCCAGGCGGTATCGAACCTGAAGCGAATTCTCGAAGGGTTCGATATGGATGTCGCTCACACTCTCGTTGATGGCGGTGAACAAAATGCCGTTGACCAACCTGATGATGGGGCCGTCGGACGCGGAATACTGATCCGCGACATCATCGGCATCCACCGGCGCCGCCAGTTCGATGTCCTCCAGTGCGGCGGACACCAGCGAGCCGAAGTCATCGACCTCGGAAACCTGCTCCTCCTCTTCGACTTCGCCGATTTGGTAAACCAGAAAGGCCTCATACTCTTCATCGCTGATGTGATAGTGTTTGCGATAGGCGCCAGAAATATCCCGCTCCGTTGAGACACTGACCTCGATATCCTTTTTGGTCTCCTTCTGAAGCGTCTCCACAGCACCCGTATCCGTGGGTTCGGCCATGGCGATGGACAGGCTGTCCCCCTCGAGCTGGATAGGGAATGCCATGAACTTCTTGGCTGTCTGATAGGGGAGGAGTTTGAGAGCCTGGGGGTCCGGTGTGATCTTTGATAGGTTGATGGCGGGATAGTTGTAGGTCCGGCTCAATACATTGACGATGGTCTCCTCTTCAATGTACCCCATACGCAGCAGGATATTGCCCAATCGGCCATCGTGCTTTTTCTGATAGTTGAGGGCCTCTTCGAGCTGAAAGCTGGTGATGTGCCCCTCCTTGGACAGGAGTTCGCCGATCTTCACCTTCCCGGCCCCTGACTGGTCCCGAATGGTGGCCTTCAAACTCGATTTCTTACTGCTCATCGGCCCCTGGCGCTGCGCGGTCGCCGGTTTCACCATAACTGTGATGCCTCACCTCTGCCTTGCCCGTGGCAAGGAGCAAAATAGTTGTTTATATACGAAGATATCATAATCCAATGTCTGCCAAATGAAAACCCCTCTTTATCCCCTCGGCCTATTTGATGCAAACCCGACGGACCTGGGCCATATCGCATAGGCCGGCAAGCACCTTTTCGATGCCGTCCTGGCGGAGGGTCGTCATGCCATCCGCCACGGCTTGGGCGCGCAGGGCCTCCACCGGCGCACGGGTCTGAATCAACTGTTTAACCGCATCGGTCCCCATGAGCAGTTCGTGAAGGGCCAGCCGGCCCGAATACCCGCTGTGCTGGCAACTTTCACACCCCATGGACCTATAGAGCACCATTTCGCGGGAAAAAGCAATGCTTAGATTGCGGTGAAACGCCGTCTCGCCGTATTCCCGGACCAAGCCGTCGAATTCCTCCCTGTCGGGATGATAGGGCTGCTTGCACCGGTCGCAGAGCTTCGGCAGAAGTCGCTGGGCCAGAATGCAAATGACGGCATCGGAAAAATTGAAAGGGTCCATTCCCATATCCAAAAGCCGCACCACACTCTCCGGTGCGCTGTTGGTGTGTAGGGTCGAAAACACCAAATGCCCCGTCAGGGACGCCTCGATACCAATATGAGCTGTTTCAGGATCCCGCATTTCCCCCACCATGATCACATCCGGATCGGCCCGTAAAAAGGCCCGCATGGCGGAGGCAAAGTCAAAGGCGATCTTCGGCTGCACCTGAACCTGCCGAAGCCCCTTCTGGGTCAGCTCCACCGGATCTTCAGCGGTCCATATTTTTTTGGTCACATCGTTGATCCGGTCAAGAGCCGCGTGAAGGGTGGTGGTTTTCCCGGAACCCGTGGGACCGCACACAAAAATGATGCCGTACGGGCGGGTAACGGCCTGGATGAAACGCTGCAGATTCTTCTCGGAGAAATACATCTCTTCCAAGGCCGGCGGATTCTCGTTCGAGAGAATCCGGATCACCACATCCTCCAGGGCACCCTGGGTCGGAATCGTGGCCACCCGCAACTCCACAGCCTCCTTCCCTGGACGGCGGAACTGGATCTTGCCGTCCTGGGGTCGGCGCTTTTCAGCGATATCGATGGCGGCCATCACCTTGATCCGGGAGATGAAGGCATTGGTATAGCTTGCCGGAATTCGGCGATAGAGGAGGCAGAGCCCATCCACCCGGAAGCGGATGTGTGTCTCCTGCCCCCCGGGATAGGGTTCGATGTGAATATCCGAGGCCCTCCGTTCCAAACCATCTAGGATCACCTTATTGACCAGCTGCACCACCGCGCTGTCCCGCTCGCTATAAGCCGTCTCCTGAACATCGGTTTCCGTGGGTTCCGCCACAAGCTGTAAGAGAATATCGTCAATGGGGCCAGGTTCCTTTAAATGATCTGCGAAGGCATCGATCATTTTCATGATGTCCTGGCCGAGGGCAACGCAAAACCGCAGGTTTCGGCCGGGGAAAACGGCTCGCACCTCATCCGTGCGGTGAAGGTTGCCTGGATCGGCCATGGCAACCACGATACAGCCGCTTTCATTGCGCAGCGGCACCCAGGCGTTGGCTCTGAGAAAAGCCAGTTTCAGCCCCAGCATCAATGCTCTGGGCTTTTCCATATCCGGCCGAAACTCCACGAAGGGGACGCGGAAATACCGACTCAATGATCGCCCCAGGTCTTTCTTTTCAATGTTAAAATGCGTCATCAGCACCGTCTCGAGAGGCATCCTTTCCCGCCGGGCCAGCGCCACGGCCCGCTCCAATTCAGCCTCGGTGATCAGCAGCGTCTCCACAAGATGCTGATACCGGTGGGGCCTGGAGCTCCCGATCCGTTTTTGGTTATAGAGGGCGATGCCGAAGGTCTCGGCCAGTTGCTCGATGCCACGTTCATCCCGCTGGGTGAAGGGGGCTCCACTCTGCCGGTTGATGAGCTGGAGGGCGCCCAGCAGATACTTTCTGAACGTAATGGGATGGGCCAGCACCTGACGTGTGGTAAAGCCGCTCTGGGCATCCCATCGGGGATCGAACCGGAGCTGGGGATGGATCCGGCTCAGCTCAGAACGGTCGCGCACATCACCGATATTGAGGCACCGGCACTTGAAAGCCGCGTGCCCCGCGATGCTGCTGGTGGAAACCGGTAAGCGGATCTCTCTGATCTCCCGGCCGGACTTGAACCGCGACACGAGCTGATCGGTGATCCCATCGATGGAATAGACGGTCAGCCGCTCGGCCTCGAACAAAGAGGTGATCTGACCTTCGAGCTCCACAAAAATTTCGTTCAGATCCCGTGCCGCGTGGATCCGGTTACAGATGGATTGAAGTCTCCGGCGGTACTCGACTTCATCCATCAATTCCCGGGCATCGGTGGATTTCCATGGGACAGCGTCTTGGGGAGCGTCCATTTTCAGCCCCTGTCATGGAGAGCCTATTTTGTCATAATATCCCGATAATTCTTTACTATTTTTTTGATTCCCCCGCCGATCAGCAGCGCCCCCAACAGATAGAAGCAGAAACGCAGAAAGATCGGCATCGTGTCCATGTCCTTCAGCTGGGCGATTTTTGCCATTTCCTGGGGCACATGGAAAATGACCGCCACGCCCATCACCACCAGCACGACTCCCCAACCGATATGCAAATATGCCTTATTCTCATCCATGAATGGCCCCCCGTATTCTAATCATCCAATTTCCCTGTGAACACCGGCTTTCGCTTTTCCAGGAAGGCGGACATGCCCTCCCGGGCATCACCGCTGAGCAGGGTCATGGCGAACTGATTGATTTCCATCCGGATGCCGGTATTAAGATCCGTTTCAAGCCCCTGGTTGACCGCCTGCTTGGCGGCCCTCAAGGCCACAGCGCCCTTGGCGGCCATTCCCCTGGCCGTTGCCATCACTGTATCCATCAGGGATTCCGGGGAGCAGACACGGTTCACCAGTCCGATGCGCAAGGCCTCTCCGGCGGGGATCATCCCTCCCGTGAAGATCATCTCCTTGGCCAGGTTCCTGCCGATCAATCGGGGCAATCGCTGGGTACCGCCGTAGCCGGGAATCAGCCCCAGATTGATTTCGGGCAGCCCGAACTGGGCCGTCTCCGAGGCATAAATAAAGTCACAGGCCAGGGCGATTTCGCATCCACCGCCCAGCGCAAAACCGTTCACCGCGGCTATCACCGGCTGGGGCAGGGCCTCGAGCTTCAAAAAGATGTCGTGGCCCCGTTCGGAGAGCAGCTTGGTCTGGAGGGGCGTCTGCCGGGCCAATTCAGTAATGTCCGCGCCCGCCACAAACGCCTTCTCGCCGGCGCCCGTCAATACCAGCACGCGGATGTCCCCATCGGTCGCCATGCCCTCCAGCGTGGCCGACAGCGCATCCAGCAGCTGCCGATTCAGGGCATTGAGGGCCTTTGGCCGGTTAAAGGTAATAAGGGCGACACCATCTGCCACCTCCGTAAGAATCGGATTTTCCGTCATAACCATATCCCTTTAGGTTGTGTTTCCTGTTCCAGATGCATTCTCGTCAGCCGCCCACGTCGCCTCTAAGGTGCCGATGGGCAAATGCCGCAGGATTGATCTCCTTTACATAGGTCCGGACACCATCGAGGATGGCATCGGCCAACCGATTCTGATAGACGGGGTTGACCAGCCGCCGGCATTCCCGGGGGTTGCTGATAAAGGAGGTTTCCACCAGAATCGCCGGCATCCGGGCGCCGAGCAAGACATAAAAGGGCGCCTGTTTGACCCCATTGTCCCTGATGAAGCGATAATGGTCCTCAAGTTCATTGCACAGGCAGTGTTGCACGCAGGAGGCCAGCCGGCTCGATTCGTTCACCTTTGTATGACGCATCAGGTCATTCAGGATACTCTGCAGATCGCTGATGTTCTTTGTGGAGGTGGCATTCTCCCGGGCGGCCACGCGGATCGCGTCATTATCTGTGGCAAGGTTCAGAAAATAGGTTGCCGTGCCGTAAGCCCGTCGATTCGGGTTGGAGTTGCAGTGGATGGAAATGAACAGATCCGCATTGCTGGTATTGGCGATGGCCGTCCGCTCCTCCAGGGTCAGATACTTGTCCGTGGTCCGGGTCATAATGACCTGACAGCCTAGTTTGCGGCGGATCTTCTTGGCCAGCCGTTTTGCTATCTGCAGCGTTATATTCTTTTCATAGACCCCCTTCAGGTATCCGGGGGCACCGTAATCCTTGCCCCCGTGGCCGGGGTCCACCACAATGCGGTGTACCCCCAGGGAGAGCTGACGGGCCAAGGCGCCCGGAGCCAGCTTCTTTCCGCCGGAACCGGCCACCGGAGAGGATGCCCTGTCCGAATCTCCCCAGATGTCCAATACGATTCTGAAGGGATTTCTCAGGGAGAAGATCTTATAGGTGTTGAAGGACTTGAGATCCACCACCACCCGGACCGTATCGGGCCGGTACTGACCGGCCCTCGCATCGCTCAGAAGATCGTCGTCGATGGTGATGACCCGCTTGAGCCCGGGGGACAACCGGCAATTTTTCAGGTCCACATAGAGGCGCTGGGGGGTGTGCAGGGCCGGGTCCCGTTTCAGCAGCCGATGGGTGTAGGCAGTTTCAGCGCTGGCATCGATGACGATACGTGTGTAGCTCGGGTTGGACCAGTGTCGCAGGTCTGAAATGATACTCGGCTTGGAGGCCGCCTCTTCCGGCTCCGGGGCCCTACCTGCGGTCACCTGTTTAGGAACGGCAGTCGGAGTCCTATGCACGGTTACCGGCTTGGGGGCGGCCGCCGCGGCCTTTCGGACCGGTGGGGGGGGCGGCCTGCGCGATGGGGGAATTCTCGACAGTTCCCGCTCCGACCGGGCCCTGTACCGGCTCTTCGGATACCGTTTCACGATGCGTTCGAAAATATCCCGGGCCTCGTTCCTGTCCGACTCGCGGCTTGACCAGTGGAAGAGCCCGAGATAGAGCTTGCCGCTCATGAAGAGTCCGGCAGCGGCCCAGGGACCGGAGGGATCCTTTTGGAACACCTGTTGATAGGCCCTTATGCAATCCAGCCAACGGCTTCTGAACCGCTGTTGATGCACATGGCTTCGAAGGTCCCGGTAGAGGGCATCGGCTCTGTAATACTGGCTCCTCGCGCTCTGGGCAGCCCGTGCCAAGGATTGGAAAGAGAGCAGAAACACGCATAGGACACAGGCAATGGTGATCACATATCGGTTCGGCAGGCGTGCCGAACGATCATCCGCAATGGGCTTTACGACATAAGGTATCAAGGGTGTTGAGGGCCTCCAGCGGGGTCATTTGCGACGTATCCAGTCGCCTTAGTTCATCCATCAAGATTTCTTCGGGGGGGCGGAACATTTCAATCTGTACGGGCGCCTTGGCATCGTCAGCGCCGTTTCCCCCGTCGGGCGACAGCCCCCGTACACCATTGTTTGCCGTCTCTATCCGCGTCAATATGGTTTTGGATCTCTTGATGACCTTTTCCGGTATTCCGGCCAAACGGGCCACCTGTATCCCATAGCTCCGATTGGTTCCCCCCTCCACCAGTTTTCTTAAAAAAATGATGTCATCGTTCCATTCCTTGACGGCGATATTGAAATTTTTCACCCGCCTCTTCTTTCCAGCCAGTTCGGTCAGCTCATGATAGTGGGTGGCGAAGAGGGTCTTTACCCCACAGCCACTCAGGTCATGGAGATATTCGGCCACAGCCCAGGCGATGCTCATGCCGTCGAAGGTGCTCGTTCCCCTGCCGATTTCATCCATAATGACAAGACTGGCCGGCGTGGCATGGTTGAGAATGTGTGCCGTTTCCTGCATCTCCACCATGAAGGTGCTCTGGCCAGCCGCCAAATTGTCCAAGGCGCCCACCCGCGTAAAGATTCGATCTATAACGGGCATATCCGCCTTTGCCGCTGGAACGAAGCTACCCAGTTGCGCCAAGATAACCGAAATTGCCACCTGACGCAAGACGGTGGATTTCCCAGCCATGTTGGGCCCAGTGATGATAAGCACCTGGCTGTCCGTATCGTCCATCCGAAGGGTATTGGGAACGAAGCGCTCGCCTGCGATCATGGTTTCCACCACGGGATGTCGGCCCGATTCGATCACAAGGCGCCCCTCCAGATTAAATTCCGGCCGGTGGTACCCGTTGGTCTCCGCCAGATCGGCCAGGCCCAGCAGGCAGTCCAGGCGGGCGAAAAATGCCGCGACCCGCTGGATGGCAGGATTCAGGGCGACGATCTTTTTCCGGATATCCGAAAAAATCTCGTACTCCAGAGCCGCCCGTTTTTCCTCGGCACCCAGTACCTGCTGTTCGAAGTGTTTCAGCTCATCGGTGATATAGCGCTCGGCGTTCACCAGGGTCTGCTTGCGATGGTAGTGGGCAGGCACGGATTGGCTGTGGGTTTTCGGTACCTCGATGTAATATCCGAAGACCTTGTTGTACCGTACCTTGATGGTGTTGATACCGGTCTTTTCCCTCTCCGAGGCCTCCAAGGTTGCGAGTAACCCCTTGCCGTCCCGGCTGATACGCACCAGGGAATCGAGCGACTCGTGATAGCCCTGCTTGATCAGCCCTCCCTCCTGGACCGTCAAGGGGGCATCCTCCCGAATGGACGCCTCCAGGAGAGACGCAAGGGTTTCGAGTTCGTTTAACGCTTCCTCCCATTGAAAGAGGGACGCCTGGAATTCGGAAAGCAAGCCGGCGATGGCCGGCAACTGCTGAAGGGAGCTCTTCAGGGCCAGCAGGTCCCGGGCATTGCAATGGCCCATGGTGATCTTGGTGCCGAGTCGTTCCAAATCGCGCACCTCTCCCAGGACCTCCCGGATTTCCCGCCGCCCAACGGCATTGCCACGCGCCTCCGCCACCGCGTCAAGCCTCGATTCGATCTCCTCCAGCGCCAGAAGCGGATATCGAATCCAGTTTCGCACAAGACGCGCCCCCATGGCGGTCTTCGTCCGGTCAATGACACCCAGCAGGGTTCCCTTCCGGGTGCCGGTGCGCATATTTTTCAAAAGCTCGAGATTCTGGCAGCTGGTATCGTCCACCCAGAGGTACTGATCGAGATGGTAGGTTTCGATCCCAGAGAGGTGCTCTATTTTTTGTTTCTGGGTCTCCTGGATGTAGCAAAGAAGTCCCCCTGCAGCGCACACCGCCGCTTCCAAAGACTCGCACCCGAACCCCTCCAGGGTGATGGTGTGGAACTGACCGGTGAGGCGCTGGCGCGCCCGGTGATGCTCGAAGGCACCTTCTGCAAGCCAGGTGACGGCCGAAGCGGCCAGGGCCTCCCTGACCGCCCCGTAAAGGGGGTCGGTCCTGGCTGATTCGGGAAGAACCGCCTCACTAGGCGCGATCCGCCGGATTTCATCGACCGAGGCATCGGTGTCGGAGGATTCAGCGACCCGGAAGACGCCGGTGGAAATATCCACCATGGCTATCCCCAGAGCCCCTTTGAAGTGTACGACGGACAGAACGAAATTATTGGCCTTCTCGTCCAAGAGCGCATCTTCGACGATCATCCCGGGCGTAATGACCCGGACCACCTCCCGCTTGACGAGTCCCTTGGCCAGGGCGGGGTCCTCCACCTGGTCACAGATGGCGACCTTGTGGCCGTTTGAAATGAGCCTGGCGATATACCCCTGGGCCGCCCGGTAGGGAACCCCGCACATGGGCACCTTTTCCGCCTCGTTCCGGTTTCGGGAGGTCAGGGTGATCTCCAGGATCCTGGAAGCCAGAAGGGCATCCTCGAAGAACATCTCGTAGAAATCCCCCATGCGGTAGAAAAGGATGGCATCCCTGTTCTGTTCCTTGATGGACAGGTACTGCTGCATCATGGGGGTAGTTTTGGGATTGGCCATGGCGACTTTATGGGAGCGCTGAATCGACAGCGAAGCGTTACACGGTATAACGGTATATAGGGTATCGACGTCTATCCTTTCGATGTTCCTTACTCTTTTCAGGCCTAAAACTCAACCCCTATTTCCCCAGGGGGACCAATTCCAGCTGTCCCCAGGCCCCCATGCGCTCTCCTGCCACCACGAGCAGCCCCTGGACGCCGCCGATGCCCTTGCCGAATTCGATCCCCCGGGGGATATCGCCGGCATTGGCCACCCGGTTGCCAATAGCCGTGGCGGCGGCGTCCGCCAGCGCACAGTCCGGGGAGCACACGCACACCGCATCGGCCTTTCCCAAGCTAAGGGAATGGCCCACCGTGCCGGAGGAGGTACACACTGCTTGGGGGGTGTTCTCCGCGTCCACGCGGATGCCGATGCGAAGACTCAATGGCGAGCTGCCGGCGAAGATGCCCACCGTGACGGGTGCGTCCACCTTGACAAAGACATCACCGCCATTTTCCACAATCACCTGCCGTGAATGAGCCAACAGATCCTGTCCGACCCGTTGAGCCAGGGCACCCGCGACGGCGGCCATGGGGCCGACCCCTGCCTTGAGAGCCGCGGAAACCATGTCCGCCACCACACCGGGCATCGGTTCCCGGATCATCCATGGGGAAAGACTGGTGGCAAAATCCGGATGCCGCTGGATAAACCGTTCAAGGTAGCCACGATGGCGAAGCACACTGTCGAGGGCAAACTGCTCCAGAGGTTTCTCGGCCAGGATGAAGAGATCCGTTTCCTTGACCCTCACGGTAAAGGAGACAAGATCGCGGCTGATGATCTGGCGCCGGTAGGTGCGAGGTTGGGCGGCGGGAGAGGTCATGGCGCTTCGCTGGGTACCGGCGGGCTCAATCGATCGCCAGAGGCTGGGGGCGCAGTTTTTCCGGGCACTGCCTCAGAAAGTAGCGATCGGTCATGCCGGCGATAAAATCCCTGACCACCTCCTCCTTCGACTGGCTCTGGAGGTAGTCCTCAGACATGTCCGAGAGGAAATTGGTAAAAATCACGGATCGATGATCCTGGTTCTCGATATCCTTCAGGTATTGATGAAAGAGCAGCTCGAAGAGCGTCCCTATCTGCTCGAGATGCCGCTTGACCCGGGGGTTCAGGTAAATCCGTTCCAGGTTAAACGCTTTCAGGGTCTTCAAGGCTTCCGAGACCCCTTCACTGAAAGTCACATATGCCTGCTGATAGCTGTTATGGATGACGTCGGTCACCAGGTTGTAGACAATGGTGCCATTGGTGCTTCCCAGAACCTCCCGGATCGGCCTGGGGATATCCCCCCGGTCGATCATCCCGAGGCGGATGGCATCCTCAAGGTCCCTGCCGATATAGGCGATGGTATCGGCCATTCGGACCACGCAGCCCTCCATGGTCATGGGCAGCAGGTCCACCTCCGGCAGCCAGGTTTTGTCGTGAATTTCCCGATCCAGGTCCGCGAAAGTCTTCCCGCCATCCGGGATGAGCCGGCGGTTGTGGACTTCGCCGTCGTGACAGAGGATACCGTCCAGGGTCTGAAGGCACAGGTTCCAGCCAATCCCCTTTCTTTCCACGCGATCCAGGAACTGGACACTCTGCACGTTGTGGTGAAATTGTCCGACCCCGTGGGCGTGGCACAGATCGGAAAGGATCTTCTCTCCATCATGGCCAAAGGGGGTATGCCCGATATCGTGCCCCAGCGAGACGGCCTCGATGAGATCCTCGTTCAATCCGAGAAAGCGCCCGATGGTCCGGGCGATCTTGGAGACCAGCTGAACGTGCAGCACCCGGTGGGTAATGTGGTCATTGCGGATGAGGTAGAAGACCTGGGTCTTGTCGATATAACGGGTATAGGCCAGGGAATGCAGGATGCGATCGCTATCCTGCGAAAATGACTGACGATAGTCCGTACCCGCCAGCCTTTCGGGCCGACGCCGCACCCCCTGGCCGCTGCGCGTGGCGGGCTCAGCCAGGAAGGCCCCCTCCCTGTCCTCCAGCGCGGTTCGAATCGCATCCAATGACGGGCGAACCTGTCCTTTGTGGTTGCCTGTAGCCTTGTCCATCCGTCCGGCCGCCCTTAGGCCCCCTGGCCCACGAGTTCGATGATCCTGTCCACACTGCGGGAAAGGGCCATGGAAAACGCGCTCCCCGAATCATTGACAATGATGGGAGTGCCCGTGTCGCAGGCCTTCACCACGCTCGGATCAAAGGGCAGGCTGCCGAGAAAGGCAATCGCTTCGGCCTGGGCCGTTTTCTCTCCTCCCCCTGCGCTGAAGGGAGACACGGTCTCGTGGCAGCAGGGGCAGGTGAAGGGCCCCATGTTCTCAATCAGGCCCAGGACTTCCATCTTCACCGTGCGGCAAAAGTTGATGGACTTGCGCACATCCGAAAGGGCCACCTCCTGGGGGGTGGTCACAATCACGGCCTTTGCACCCGGGATGCTCTCCACGACCCCCAAGGGCTCATCGCCCGTGCCCGGTGGCGCATCGATCACCAAAAAATCGAGATCATCCCACTTGACGTCGCTGATAAACTGACGGATCACGGCGCTCTTCGCCGGGCCCCGCCAGATCACGGCCTGATCCCGATCCTTCAGAAGGGACTGCATGGAAATCACCTTGACCCTGTCGTTAAAGTCCTTGGGCAGCATCTGCCGCTGCTCGGTGATGTCAACCATCCCGCTGAGCCCCATCATGCCGGCGATGCTGGGGCCGTGTAGATCCACATCCATCAGGCCCACCCGATAGCCCTTTTCACCCAATTGAACGGCCAGGTTGCTGGACACGCTGCTCTTACCCACCCCGCCTTTTCCGCTCATGATCAACAGCTTGTGTCGGATGCGCGAGAGGGCATGATCCAGTACCGCCTGTTTAAGCGCTTGGGCGGCCCCGCCGCCGCAGCCGCCGCTGCCGCATTGATGATTCTGTGTGTTTTCCTCTGTCATCTTGCTTCTCCTGATAGCCCCTGGTCGGTAAAAACCGAACCAAAGATTATTGAATTCAATGATGGGCCGCCTTCAGCACAAACAAATCTGCTGTCATCGCCGGGTTGGCCCAGAAGCGCTCTGTCTTGATCCACACCTGTGTCCCGCCGGGACCGGTCAGGAGCAGATCCGTCGGTACACGATAGCCATCCCGGTCTTCTATCTGCCTAAAATCGGCCCGCCATATCAGGCGACCCTGACCGTCGGTGCGCTCTATTTCCCGAATACGCGGGGGCTGCCGTCCGTCAAGCCAAACACGGCTCTGGATACCATTCGCCGGATTCCACACCGTCAGGACCGTAACCCCGAGGGGCTCCCTTTCCAGGCGCACCCCATGGAACGCCCCTGTCTTTCCCGGACGGCCGCATAGGAGCGCAAAGAGATCCCCTGCATCGATGGGAATTTGCACGAGCCGATCTAAAAAATTCCCGCCCCCGGCCCGCCGCCTGATGAGTCGTCCCTCCTGGTACGATAGGACATAGTCATACGTGCCGTCACTGGAGAAGCTGAGCATCGGCCGGCCGGCAAACCCCAGGGCGTCGACCCGCAGCCTGTCAGGCCTCCGGGCTGCCCATGCCGAGCGAAACTGTTTTTCGCTCCCTCCTTCCAGCAAGCGGATAGCGCCCAAGGCCTTGAAACCGGTGAGGGTGCCGTTGCGCTCGCACAGGGACGCATAGAGGGCGCCCGCCTCGGCCGCGGTGGCATCCGCCGGTGGTCGCCGACCGACATGATATGCCGCGCAGCCCGCCATGAGAAACACAAGCAGCGTCAGGGCTGCGGCGGGGGTTACCCGCATGCATCCAGACCGTTCGGCCCTCATTTCTTCCGATCCGTCAAGGACCGGATCTTATCCTCGACAGCCTTTGCAGCGCCCCGTTTCCGGGTGTTGTCCTTATCCTGGTTTTTCAAGGACCGCCTGTAAAATTCAAGCGCCTTATTCGGCTCGGCCGCTTTCAGGTACACATCCCCCATGTGCTCCAAAATGGTCGGGTCATCGGGCAGCAGGGAAACGGCCTTTTTCATTGTGGTTATCGCCTGCTTCAACTGCCCCTTTTTAAAATAGATCCAACCGAGGCTATCCGTTATGTAACCGTCATTGGGTTCGTTCTTTAGGGCCCTGAGCACCATCTTCTCGGCCTGATCCAGTTCGACGCCCATTTCCGCATAGGTGTATCCAAGGTAGTTCAAAGCGCTGGTATGGGACGGATCCAGCTGAATGACCCGTTTCATTTGCCTGATCGATGCCTGGCGATCCCCCTGTTTGTCATAGTCGACACCGAGCCGGAAATGGATTTTGACGTTGCCCGGATCAATCTTGAGGCCCTTGAGAAACGCGGCCTCGGCCTTCTTCAACTGGCCATTTTCCTCGTAGAAGGATCCCAGATAGAGGTACAGATCCGCAGTGGGCGGTATTTTCGCCACAGCCTTTTCCAGAAACCCGATGGCCTTTGAGATCTGATGGGCGTCCTGGTAGAGAAAGGCAATATGCAGCACAGCGTTATGGTAGAAGTCAGAATCTACCGCCACCTTTTTTAAATACAAAATAGCGGCCTTTTTGTTCCCCGATGCATCCTCGGCGACCCCCATGAGATAGTTGAGGTCAGAATTGCGGGGGGCCGCCTTCAGCATGCCCTTCAGGATCACCATCGCATCCGCGTATGCTTCCCGGTCGAGATAGCTGCTGGCCAGCTGTGCCGCGATGATGCGGTTCTGCTGGCTCCGACGCCCCAGCTCCTGAAAAATCACATCCGCCTTGTGGGCAGCACCATGATGATGGTAATAGAGTCCAAGCCCCATCAGGGCCTCGAGGTCACCGGGGTTTCTCTCTAAAATCGCCTTGTATATACCCAGGGTCTTGTCTTGCTTCCCCTGGCGCTTATAGAGTTCGAGCAGCTCATAATAGGGCTCCTCCAGATCCGGGGCCAGGGCGAGCGTCTCCTTGAATTCCATTTCTGCCGCATCCAGCTTGCCCTTTTCGGCAAAAATCTTGCCGATAAAAAAATGCCCCAAATAGGAATCCGGAAACTGCTTCACCAGTTGCTGATATACATGGAGGGCCTGGTCCAGCTTCCCCTCGTCCAAATAGATCTTACCCAGCAGTGCATAAACGTCTTTCTGGGCGGGATCCACCGATAGAACACGATGGTAGGCCTTTTTGGCGGTCTGCATCCTGCCCTGCCCCTGACTGATGCGGCCGAGCATCATGAGCGCATCCACATAGGAGGGATGTGTTTCTATAATACCCTCGATCACCTGCAGTGCCTTGGTCTGATCCCGCTGCAACAAATACAGAACCGCCAGTTGAAATTGCAGATAAGGGCTCTTGGGATCAGCCTGGATGGCCTGCTGCATCAAAACGGCGGCGCGATCCAGGTTCCCCTTCTTCATTTCCAACTCCGAGGCCATGAACAGGGAATAGCCGCGGGCAGTGGCGCTTTTCCCAAATGTATAGCTCTCATTGGCTGGAGGACGTTTCCATGCCGGGGCACACCCGATGAGTACCGCCGCCAAGGTCAGCGCCATCAGCCCCCTCAGTCTTCTAATACATGATAGATTCATACGGATATCTTTGATTTAGGCACTATTTGCCTTCCTGGGTGTATATTTGATAGTCTGGAATCTGCTCTTTGAAAAATACCCTCATTTTCTTTATCACACTCTTTTCCACCTGGCGAACGCGTTCCCTGGAGATTCCATAGCGGTCACCGATTTCCTGGAGGGTCACCGGCGTATCGGAAAAGATACGCAAATCGAAAATATTCAGTTCCCGGGGAGTCATCTTCTTTCGAAATTCTGCGATCTTGTCATGGAGAATGGCCTCTATCTCCTTTTTGGCCACCTGCTCCTCGACAGACTCCAGGTCGGTGCTCAAAAAGGCGATGCGCTCGGTGTCCGAATCGTTCTTGAGGGGGGCATCCAGCGACACATCCCAGCCATCCAATCGCTGGTCCATATCGACGATTTCTCGCTCCGATACGCCCAGCCGCTCGGAAAGCAGCTTGGGTTTGGGGTCAAAGCCCTCATCCAAAAGCTTTTGTTTTTCCTTCTTGAGCTTGAAAAAGAGCTTTCGCTGCCCCTGGGTCGTTCCAATCTTCACCAGGCGCCAATTGTCCATGATGAATTTCAGAATATAGGCCTTGATCCAGAAAGAGGCATAATAGGAAAACTTGACGTTCTTGTAAGGATCGAACTTCTTGACCGCCTGCATCAGGCCGATATTCCCCTCCTGAATGAGATCCAGGAGGTTCTGCATCCATATCCGCTGAAACTCCAAGGCGATTTTGACCACCAGGCGCAGGTTCGATGTCACCAGGACATAGGCGGCCTCCCGGTCTTCGTGTTCCTGAACACGCCGTGCATAGTCCTTTTCCTCCTCCCGCGTCAACAGCCGGTACTGACTGATCTCCCGCAGGTACCGTTGTAGCGGATCGTACTTGACAACGGCTGTATCGGTCGAGGCTGCAGTAAAGGTATCACCATTATTATTGTCGGCATGATCGCTGGCTTCGGATCCATTCCGATCACCGGCTTCCGATTCTCTGGACTCATTCGCGTCCACTGAATCCACTGATTCCGGATGATCCCCCATGCCCACCTCTTTCGGCGAACCCCTATGCACCTCTTTTTTCATCTTCCGTCTCATGACTGAAAATCCCCTGCGGACCGCTCCAGATGTTCACCACATCTGTTGACCCGATGGTGCAAATCCGATTCGCCGCATATCCCGCGCGCAAGAACGCCCCGGCGCGCCCTCATCGGTAAAAAACAGCGCTGCGGGTAAACTTGTTTACTAACATTTAAATTTTTTATAGACAACACCGTATTTTTTATGATAGAAGTTTTCCTCGTAATTCAGGATGCGCCTGTAGCTCAGTTGGATAGAGCAACGGACTTCTAATCCGTAGGTCAGGGGTTCGAATCCCTTCAGGCGTGCCACCCACCCCAACACGTCGCAGCATTGAATTCCAAACATACCGTCATGAAGGTCCCCCTGTCAAACAAACAGCCTTCCCAGCAGCAATTCTAACTGAACAAGGTTCGTCAAACCCGGGACACCTCACCTGCGCCGTGCCAGTTTTCAATGCCATTCACCGGGGAAGCATGGCGCATCCTCATTTCTGGATGGACACTACCTAGAAATCTGAAAAATCGTCATCATCAAAGGGAATTACCTCCTCTGGACGAAGCTCTGTATCTTTTGACTGAGATGCCTGGGGCAGCTCCTTTGTTGGGGCTTTTGCGGCCTGGGGAGCCGGTGTCGGGGCTGGTTTTTCTAGCCGTTTAGCAGGCCCCCGCACAGGACGCCTGGTGACGGCACTGCCCTCCTTCCGGACGGTGGTTTTAACCTGGAAGCCGCCCCCCACAATCGTCATCAGTCCCTGGACATATCCCTTGATCTGCATGGCTTGGGCGGCCAATTCCTCGGTGGCCGCGGCGGACTGCTCCGAGTTGGCCGCGTTGCTCTGGCTGACCTTGTCCATTTCGCTGATGGCGCGGGTGACCTGGTCGATCCCCTGGGCCTGTTCCTGGGAGGCTTCCGAGATTTCATCCACCAAATGACTGATCTTTGATGATATCTCTACATTTTCGGTAAACGCTTCCTGGGTCAGATGGGTTAACTCATTCCCGTTGCTGACCGCCTGGATGGTGTTCTGAATCAAGTCCGAGGTGTTCTTGGCGGCATCGGCCGCCCGCATCGCCAAGCTCCTCACCTCATCGGCCACCACCGCAAATCCGGCGCCCGCCTCCCCGGCCCGGGCCGCCTCAACGGCTGCGTTGAGCGCCAGGAGATTGGTCTGAAAAGCAATTTCATCGATGGTCTTAATGATTTTACCTGTTTCTTCGCTGCTGCGGGTAATCTCCTCAATGGCTTTGGTCATCTCGGTCATGTTGGCGTTAACCTTTTCCACGACGCGATTGGCCTCCCCCATCATGGCCTTGGCCTCGTTGGCATTGGCCGCGTTTTGCTTGGTCATGTTCGACATCTCCTCGAGTGAAGAGGAGGTCTGTTCGATGGCGGCTGCCTGCTGCGAGGAGGAATCAGCAAGGGACTGGCTGGCATTCGACAGTTGTTTCGCAGCGGATGAGACGTGCTCTGCGCCGTCAAAGAGTCCATGGATGGAGCGATTGATCGCTCCGGAAACACGGACTGCAAAGATCCAGATGAAGGGTGTGAGGGCCAGCAGGGAAACCAGCCCCATCACCAGCAACCAGCGCATCATTTGCGATATATCGCCACCTACTTGAGACTTGGCCAGGAGGATGCTGAGGGTCCCGGTTTTCACCCCCCTTTCCACCAGGGGATAAACCCCCTCATAATAGGTCTCTCCCCCTCCCGGCAGCGTCAGGGTCCGGAAAAGACCGGCCGAGGCATCAAGGCCGCTGCCACCGCGTGCGCTCAAGGCCTGCGCCTGTTCATCGAGCTGGGTGTAAGCCGGCACGCTGCCCACCGCCAGGGTCGATTTGATAAAGAAATTAAGCTGAACGCCGGTCAGCGTGGATACACGAGAAATGAATTTTTTATCAATGAGAGAACTTAAATTATTACCGTCCCGAGCCGCGCCACCCCCCACAAACCCCGCATGCGCTGCGTCGAGCTCCGTGGAAACGGCCCGAAGCGCCTGCTCGATACGATGCCTGGCCGCCTCCCGACGCTGTTTCTGCATCATGAAATACACCCCCCCCATCGCGAGCAGGATGGAAATCACGATCGATAGAACCCCGTTAAGGATCAAGCGCGTTTTCATGTGAAGCTTCATATCCTCTCCTCAATTCTTAAAAGGATGGGCATTGGCGCAAGTGCTTCAATGACCAGGGAAAGAGTTCCAGTGCCGTTTGTATCATATTGAATCCACTGCCGCAAGCAGCAAGAAGAACACGGCAATCCCAAGTGGTGCCCCCAGGGGCCATGTTTCTGATGTCGGGCGGCGTTTTTGATTCGCCCGAGAAATAATCGAGGCGATTTAATAATTGAAAACCATAAGACAAACCATAATGTCTATGCTATAGTAGTCTCACTTGGCCGGTGGCTGGTCGTTGTCGGAAGACACCGGCAAACCGGGCGTATTCAGCATCAACGGGATAAATAAATGCGGATCCTCACCAGAGCAGATTTCGACGGCATTGTTTGCGCAGCCCTCCTTCACGAGGCGGAACCCATCACGTCCCCGGTCAGATGGGTGGAACCCAGCGAGATGCAGCGCGGTCTCATCACGCCGGAGCCCACGGATATCATTGCCAACCTTCCCTATGCCGAGGGCTGCGCCCTCTGGTTCGACCACCATGTCACCAATCAGCCGCAACGCCCTTTCAAGGGGCTTTACCGGATCGCGCCTTCCGCCGCTCGACTGGTGTACGAATATTATGCCGACCGGCTGCCCCTCAACTTCACGGAGCTGCTCTCACACACCGATGACATCGATTCGGCCAATCTCACCCGGGAACAGGTCCTCAGCCCCCAGGACGATCCTTATCTTCTCCTGTCGATGACCATATCCAGCCGCACTAAAACGGACGAGCCATATTGGAACCGCCTGGTTCACCTTCTCCGTTCAACCCCCATCGACGGAATCATGGCGGATGGGGAGGTCGGCAGGAGAAGCGCGGAGACGATCCGGCAGAACGCGATATACGAGGAGCTGCTGCAGCGCCATACAGCCCTCTGCGGCCAGGTGGCCATATCCGATTTCCGCTCCTTCAAGAAATCCCCTGACGGAAACCGCTTCCTGGTCTATTCCCTGTTCCCGGATGCGGTGGTGGCGGTAAAGATTCGCTATGCCATTGAAGACCCGGACAAGATCATCCTGAGCGTGGGGCACAGCATCTTCAATTCCGGCTGCCGGATCAACGTGGGACGAATGCTCTCCGAATTCGGGGGAGGCGGTCACGCGGGCGCGGGCGCCACCACCTTTCACAGGAGCAAATCCGAGGAGTACATTAAACAAATCATCGATATACTCAAGAGGAACGACGGCAATCGATAGAAAGGAGGGCATGGCGTGACGGAAAGTGCCTACCCAGTGAATTGTCTGATCCAATTTGCGAGGGAGACAGTGGAGAGGGCCGGCCAGCAGGCGCTCGCCTTTTATGGCAGAGGTAAACCGGAGCTCCCATTCGATGCCGGGCTCGTCACCCAGGCCGAAATTCATTTAACACGGTTTTTTGAAACTGAGCTGCTGAGGCAGTTCCCCGAGCACAAGCTCTTCCAGAACGATCAGGCGCATGCCGGGTACACGCATGGGGAACAACGATACCTGTGGATATTCGATCCCATCAGCGGCAGCGCCAACTTTCAATCGGGCATCCCCATATGGGGAATGTCCCTGGCGCTCCTGGAAAATTTCTGGCCTGTCTTGGGTGTATTTTATATGCCGGTGATGCGGGATATGTTTTATGCTGCTGCCGGTGGAAACGCGTATCGGGGAAATTCGGCAATGCGCATGCAGCGTCCGGATCCCTTGAACGATGAGAGCCTTCTGTTTGCCTACTCCCGGTTTCACCAGAACTACCGGTGCACATTTCCGGGCAAGGTCAGGAACCTGGGCTGCACCGGTGCCCACTTCTGCTATGTGGCCATGGGGCGCGGGGATGCAGTGCTGGCTTCAAACGAATCCTTTCAGGATCTTGCCGCCCTCAGGGTCATCATTGAGGCTGTCGGTGGAAAAATCCTCCGCCTGGACGGCAAGGATTTCTTTTTAAATGAGTACCTGAGCGGGCACAGTGTCGAAGGGGACATCCTCGCCTGCGGCCCGACTTACGTCTCCCAGATCAAAGGCTGTTTGCAAGAACTTTAGAACGGTGGGTGTATTTTGGTATTGAACTTCATCAAGAACATACGAAACAGGCTAAAACAGTCAAGCGGCAAAAAGGGGGAGCAAAAACCTGAGCCCCCGAAGAAGAAAACCGCATCGACTTCGAATAACCTCTCCGAACCGGAGATATCCTCCCCGCTCCAGGCGACAACTGAAACGGCGCCCCCCCATAAACGCCGCCGAAGACGCCGCAACAAGCGAAAGGCAGGCGGCATCAAGGATACCGCCGGCCCGGAGACAGCTCCGAGCGCACCGGAGGAGTGGAGCGTGGCGGAATTTTCCGTCCCCCTTGCAGATGGCAAGCTACGATTTCACGATCTGGATCTGCCCGCCGAGATCCTCCATGCCATCCATGACGTGGGGTTTCAGTACTGCACCCCCATTCAGGCTGAAATCCTGCCCAGCACCTTGGCCGGAAAGGATGCCACGGGACGGGCCCAAACCGGAACCGGCAAGACGGCCGCCTTTCTCATCGCGATCTTCACCCGGTTTCTACGCACTCCGTTGGGCCCTGAAACCAAAATACGGGAGGGAACGCCTCGTGCGCTCATCCTGGCGCCCACCCGAGAGCTGGTGATGCAGATCGTAGAAGAGGCCCATCGTCTTTCCCGGTATTGCCAATTCTTCACCATCGGTGTTTTCGGCGGAATCGATTACGACAAGCAGCAGCGGACACTGAGGGGAAAACGGATCGATGTGCTGGTGGCCACCCCGGGACGACTTCTGGATTTCAGGCGGCGCAAGGTGGTCCATCTGGATCGCGTGGAAACCCTCGTCATTGACGAGGCGGACCGCATGTTGGATATGGGGTTTATCCCGGATGTAAAAAGCATCGTATACAGCACCCCGACCAAGAGCAGCCGCCAAACGCTCCTGTTCAGCGCCACCCTGACCGAGGATGTGAGCCGTCTGGCCAGGCAGTGGACACGGGATCCGGTGAAGGTTGAAATCGAACCGGAAAAGGTCGCCGTGGACAGTGTTCAGCAGATTGTCTACATCGTCACGACCGAAGAAAAAATGGCCCTGCTCTATAATATCATCGTGGGGCAAGACCTGGAACGAGTCATTGTATTCTGCAATCGCAGGGACGAGACCCGCCATCTGACGGCGTTGTTGCGGGATTATCAGGTGAGCTGCGCCATGATATCCGGCGAGATCCTTCAAAAGAACCGGATACGGGCGTTGGAGAATTTCAGATCCGGGAAAACCCGTGTTCTCGTGGCCACGGACGTCGCCGGCCGAGGTCTGCATATCGAAGGGGTAAGCCACGTGATCAACTATACGCTGCCCCACGACCCCGAGGACTATGTGCATCGAATCGGCCGTACCGGCCGCGCTGGCGCCACCGGCACCTCCATCAGCTTCGCCTGCGAGGAGGACTCCTTCTTCATCCCCGATATCGAAGCCCTCCTCGGCCACAGCCTCCCCTGCATCCACCCGGAGGACACTTGGCTGACCCTGCCCCAGAAGCCAAAACAAACGCAAACCGGCGAAAGACAAAACCCCAGACACCGTCGTCCAGCACGACGCCGGAGCCGTTCCCCGGGGTCCGGCGCGTCTGTCCGTCCCTCCAAGAACCGAAGGTCATCCCAATAGGAGCCGAAATGGACCCTCACCTTTCTCCAGAAGCAGGCGCCGGCCCAGTGGGCGTATCCATCTGCCCGGCTGGTGAAATTTTCCCCCTTCCATCGGAAAAAGACTACGAAATCGAGCTGTTCAGGCTGAGGGCAGCCGCCGACCGCCATCGCCAGCAGGGCCAAAAGGTGGTCGTTGTCATGGGGGTCGGCTTCGTGGGGGCCGTTATGGCCGGGGTGGTGGCGGATTCCACCGATCGGGTTACAGGTGCGCCGCTCTATTTCGTCATCGGCATGCAACGCCCCTCCCCCCGGTCGTACTGGAAGATCCCCTACCTGAAGCGGGGGATTGCACCGGTCAAGGCTGAGGACCCTGAGGTCGCCCCCCTCATCGAACGCTGCGTTCTGGACAAAAAGACCCTAACCGCCACCTTTACCTATGATGCCTTGGGCCTTGCGGACGTGGTCGTAGTGGATGTCCAATGCGATTATGAAAAGAAGGAGTTGGGAAACGTCAAGACCGGCAGCGCCGATATCTCCGCCCTGGAGAAAAGCCTGCAGGTGATCGGGGAGCGGATTCGTCCCGAGTGTCTGGTCCTGATCGAAACCACCGTCCCGCCGGGCACCACCGAATACATCGCCCAACCCATCATCAAACGGGCCTTCGAAGCCCGGGGAATGGCCGATGCGTCTCCGCTTCTGGCCCATTCCTTCGAGCGGGTCATGCCGGGGCGGCACTATGTCTCCTCCATCCGCGACTTTTGGCGGGTCTGCAGCGGCATCAATGAACGGGCTAGGCAGAAGGTAGTGGACTTCCTAACCAGCGTACTGAATACGGAACAGTTTCCTCTTACAGTGCTCGATCGCCCCATGGAGAGCGAGACCTGCAAGATCATCGAAAACGCCTACAGGGCCACCACCCTGGCATTTCTGGATGAATGGAGCGTCTTTTCAGAAAAAAACGGCGTGGATCTCATCAAGGTGGTGGATGCTATCCGGATGCGGCCCACTCACGACAATATGATATTTCCCGGACCCGGAATCGGTGGCTATTGCCTGCCCAAGGACGGCGGCCTTGGGGTCTGGGCCTATCACACCCTCATGGGATTCGAAGATGACCTTTTCAAACTCACCCCACTGGCCATCGATATCAACGATACCCGCTCCCTGCGGGCCGCCCAGATCACCCGGGACGCCCTTCGCAACATGGGCAAGATCGTGGCCACATCCAAGATCGCGGTCTTGGGTGCCTCATACAGGGAGGATGTGGGGGATACCCGGTACAGCGGATCCGAAATCATCATCAGGAAGCTGGCGGAAATGGGAGCCGAAGTGACGGTTCACGATCCCTATGTGAAACACTGGTGGGAACTTGAAAAGCAGGACACCTACCCGGCCCCCGGAAAGTCATGGAAACGCTTCTTCAGGAACCAGGAAATCCTGAGCGATCTTCGCATTCAGACTCGGCTCCAGGATGCGATCAAGGGCGTGGATGCCCTCATTTTTGCGGTTCGCCACAGAGAATACCGGGACCTTTCCGCCGATGAGGTCGTAAGGATGATCGGCAGCCCCGGGGCTATCATCGACTGCTTCGGTATCCTCGACGACCGACGCATCGAGCGCTATTTCGAACTGGGATGCGAGGTCAAGGGCCTGGGCCGCGGCCATATCCAGCGCATCAAGGAAAGCGTGAGAAGAGGGGAACGCTCAGGTATCTAAGAGCCTGTCTGAAATCCGCCTGGCCACCTCTCCTATCTTTTCCATGTTCCCGGGTACCAGTTCCCACTGGGTCATGGTCAGTGGCCCTTCCCCCTTGGACCTTGGAATCAGGTGGAAATGATAGTGCATCACCACCTGGTTGACCGCCCGGCCGTTGAGCTGCAGGCAGGCCAGCCCCTCCGGCTGGAGCGTCTCCTGGATCACTTCAGCAATCTTCTTGGCCGCGGCCATCACGGCCGAAAGGTCCTCCGCGGTCATCTCCCAGATATTCTCGGCATGGATCTTGGGGATAATCAGGGTATGACCGTCACTGATGGGGTTGATGTCCATGAAGGCAAATACCCGGTCGTCCTCATACACCTTGAAACTGGGGATTTCTCCCCTGACGATCTTGCAGAAGATACAGTCATCCATTTCCGGCTCCTTTCGTCTTGAAGTGGGTAGTAGGTGAAAAATCCGGTGAGGTGTCGCGGCAAGAATAAAAAGCCGTGCACTGGCGCACAGGCATGTGCACGGCCAAACCAACCGGTCCTCAACAACAGCCTATTCCACCTTGAAAAAGGCCTCTTTCGCTGATTTGCAGACCGGACATTCCCCAGGGGCCTCCCCCGCTACCGTGTAACCGCAGACCTTGCAGACATGCATATCGGTCTCAACGAGATCCCCCATTTTTTCCAATGCCTTCTTGTATAGTTGGGCGTGGATCTTCTCCACCTTATTGGCGTAGGTGAAAGACTGCTCGGCATCGGCGTTGCCCTCGGCACTTGCCGTCTCGATCATGGGTGGGTACATGCTCTTGAATTCAAAGGTTTCCCCTGAGATGGCCTCCTGAAGATTGTCCGCAGTAGCGCCAATTCCCTTCAGGGCCCGCAGATGGTTGTGCGCATGCACCGTTTCGGCTGCGGCGGCAGCGCGGAAAAGCCGGGCAACCTGGGGATACCCCTCCTTGTCGGCCTTTTCGGCGAATGCCAGATACTTGCGGTTGGCCTGGGATTCCCCGGCAAAGGCATCCCTCAGGTTCTGTTCGGTCTGACTCATGTTATTCTCCTTTCATGCTGTGGATTAGGTTCGTAACGCCTTTTATGGGATTCAACGGGGCCCCGGAGGAGCACCGGTGCTCTGGCAGTCCGGACAGATGCCGTAAAAGTCCAACCGGTGACTTTGGATGTGAAATCCGGTCGCCTCTGACAGGCTTTTGGTAAGGTGGGACAGGGATTCCAGATCCGCATCCACGATGCGCCGGCATTCCAGACAGACCAGATGGGGATGCGGTTCAGGCAGCCGCACATCGTATCGATTCCCGCCCTCCGCGAATCCGAACTCCAGCGCTTCCCCCAGTTCCTTCAGGAGGCTGACGGTTTTGTATACCGTTGCCAGGCTGGTGGTGGGAAAATCCGGCTTTACAGCCGCATAGACCGTTTCCACGCTGGGGTGCCCGGTACTGTCCGCCAGTTGCCGAAGGATGGCCAGACGCTGGGGCGTGACCCGGTGCCCCGTGGTCTTAAGGGTCTTCACAATCTGGTTGACTCTCGGAGAGAGGGTTTCCATGGGCTTGCCTCCGGTCAATCTCTCCGGCCTGCCAAGTACTCTGGAAAGAATGATAATTGATTTTGATTGATTAGAATTTTTTATAAATAATAATTATCCATATTGCAGAGTTCCCCTTACCCTGTCAAGCCCATTGTTGCAACTATCTGGACTGCACCCTATAAACCACTTTGATTCATTAATATTTTCTGCTATGATTCATTGAATCCGGAAAAGAGACAGGGGACCTCAATATTTTCAAACCACCAGGCAACCGCACTGGGGCGTAGGGCATGGAAAAAATATCGATTTTGGTCATTGAAGACAATGAGGATGATTTTATTCTGTTGCGTGAGATGATCGAATCGTCCCCTGAAATCGAAGCGAACATTTTTCACGAGGATACCCTGAAGGGAGCCCTGTCGGTGGCCGAGAGCATCCACGTCGATGCGGCCGTCATCGATCTTTGCCTTCCGGATAGCTTTGGGCTCGACACCTATCAGTCCTTTCATGAAAAGCATCCTTTTGTGCCGACCATCATCTTGACGGGCGACAGGGACCATGATGCGGCCTTCAAAGCCGTCCAGAAAGGCGCCCAGGATTATCTTTTCAAGGGCGAACCCTCCGCCACCGCCATCATCCGGACCATTCGATACGCCATTGAACGCCAGCGCCTGATGACGGAATTGAAAATCGCCCTCGATCACATCAAGCAGCTTCAGGGGATGCTGCCGATCTGTTCGGTATGCAAGAATATCCGCGATGATCAGGGCTATTGGAATCACATCGAAACCTACCTATCCAGGCATTCAGCGGTGGAATTCAGCCACAGCATCTGCCCCGATTGCGCCAAAAAACTCTATCCTGAGATTTACAATCGCATCAAACTGAAATGATTCACCGGGAGCTGCCGGTGATGGGGCAATCAAAGGCCTGCTCTTCCATCAGGGGCACCACCCTATTCATACGGAGCGTGGGAGCCCTGGCCGTCCCCCAGTGGACCGCCAGCGCAGCCCTGTGACGCGCGGTCGGGCTGAGGGTCCAGAACAGCCAGCGGGACGGTTCCTCCTTCATGCGGGCATCAAACAGCACGGAAATCCGATCGTCTCCCGGCCTATGGAAACTGCACGAATCCAAGGGGAGGGAAAGGCCACTTCCGCGTGCCTTCAGGTAGGCCTCTTTGAGCGTCCAAAAATCGAAAAACAGGAGCCGTTTCCTCTCCGGAGTCATGGTGCGAAGCTCGCACATCTCCCGAGGAGAGAAAAAACGGTCTGCAATTTTGGAAAATTCCACCCTTCGCTGCGTATCTTCGACATCAACACCGATATCGTGGCGCCAAACCACCGCGCAGGCCACCAGCCCGTCGGTATGGGAGAGGTTGAAGCGAAGGCCTGAGGAAACGTCGGTGCCATCGATTTCCGGCCGGCCGTGCCGGTTCTTTGAAAACCGCAGATCCTCCGGCCGGATCTGGGTGTACCGGGAGAGCATGGTACGCATCAGGCCGCGGGAAACAAGAAACTGATGCCGATGTTTCTCGAAATGAAACCGCTGGTACCGCCTTCTCTCCTCAGGGCTCATCATCCGCCGATATTCCGAGAGCGCTTCCTCATCCCGGATGGCTTCGGGAAATGCAAACCACAAATGAATCTCCTGGGTCTGAGATGATGTCAAAAACGGCCTCCGTCAGGCTGAAAAAAAGTCAATCGCTGGTAAACGATGGTTCGTTTGGACGGGGTTTGCTACCAAACGCACCCGTCCCCGTCCTCCGCAAGAGCAGCATATCACGGGATACGAGGCATGGAAAGCGGCCGCGCTGCGGCGGCGGTCGAACTGCCTACATGCGATGGCCCTGGGCCCCCTGCATTCGCTATTTACATGGCTGAAAGAAGTTGGCATAAAGACAGACCAGGCACATGAACATGAGACCCTATACATTTGCCCATAACGGCATGCGGCGGACGCGGAGTTGCCGGCTGCTCAAGCCCACGGTATAGGGCCTGTAACCACCGGGCATTCCATGGGGTGTGAATCTGAGTGAACTCAGGCATCGGCGGAAAAATTCAGGGGATCAGCCTCGACACCCTTTTGCAGATGGTCCAGACGGATCAAATGACCTGCACCATAACGGTCAGCTCCCCGACAGAGGGCTCCGGCATCCTCTATATTGTAAAGGGCGCCATCTTTTCCGCCGTCTGGGGTGAAAAGCGCAATGCAGAGGCCGCCTGCCAGATCATCAGCTGGGAGGACTCGGTCATCGAGATCGAGGAGTCCTGCGACAGGACGGAAAATGAAATCCTTCAACCCTTGCAGCACCTCCTCATGGAGGCGATGCGGCTCCGGGAGGGCAAGGCAGCGCCCCTGAAGCCGCCCGCCCCGGAAGCCGACCCCCTGGAACAGCCGGAAGTCCCCCCTCCGCCCCCCGGGGAGCAATCGATGTCCGCCGAGACACCCCCCACGATCAGGACGGCCCGATGGTCCAGATGGCGTCCGCCCATAATCGTTGTCGGCATCGCCTGTCTTTTGGGCCTCGTGGCGGTTATCTATCTGGCAGGGGACCGGGCAGCCCGATCCGACTATGAGGCTCTCCTGACACAGATCGACAGCGCTCCCATAGGAAAGAAGATCGCGTTACTGCAGGCCTATATCGCTCACCACCCAGGCGGCAAACTGACCCCGGAAGCCGAACAACGCCTTGTCCGGATGCGCGCTGAGCTCGGAGCCCAGCGCATATCGGAGACGGAAAGACGGGCAACCCCGCTTTTGGCCAATGGGGACCTGGAGGGGGCACTAGGCCTCTACGAAGATCTGCTGAAAACCGGCCTTACCAGTGATCAAACGGCTAAAATCAATCATGAGATCGCAGGGCTGAAAGATCGCATCGACATCCAGGCCTATGATCGGCTCATGGCCAGCACCAAGGGAGAAGACCCGCAGCGAGTTTACGCTTTCTACCAATTCCTCAAATCGCACCCCCAAAGTCCTCATCGCCAGGAGGTGAAGCGATTCCTTTCGAAGATGAGCCAGGAGTACTACTACTATATCGAAAACAAAATCCTCGAAAACGAAAACCGGCGGGACTATGACGCCTGCCTGGTCCTCAGCCAGCGGTACATCGACATCTATCCCGGCACGGAAAATGCCGATACCCTGACCCGGTACCAGAAGCTGTGCAAGCATGAGAAGCAGGATGCCGAAGCACTTCAGCACATCGAGAAGCGGGCCGATGCGCTCGGGGATGACTACCCCCGGATGATCAAGTTGTACGATGAGTATCTTAAGGCCCATCCGCAGTCGCACGCCAGGAAAGCGGCGGAACAGCAAATCGCGAAGGTCAAGGCACTGGCAGGACAACAAAGGCTCAAAACAGCCACCGATCAGATCAAACAGCGCCTATCGAAGCTGAGAAAGCGATTCATCGTCCAAAGGGACGGGACGTTCCGCGATGCGAGGAGCGGCCTCACATGGTGCCTGCTGGACTCCACCACAATGCTCAACCGATGCCTCGACTTCGCGCAGGCGAAACAGTTCGTTGCCGGCCTTAAAATCGGCGGGCACACGGACTGGCGCCTTCCGACCAAGGAGGAACTGACGGAGCTCTACCGCCAAAAACCAGCCTTTCCCTCCTCCTCCGGGTCCTCCTGGTACTGGACCAGCCAGACCCATATGAAGTATGTCGGCCGCTGGATGATCGAAGTGGACGTGGTCACCACGGAAACGAAGGCCGCCAAGGAGGTTGAAAACAAGGCATCCTGGCATTGCGGCGATGTCCGTGCCGTTCGGGGAAAGAGGCGCTGATCGGTATCATCATCGATAGCTGAAATGCGAGGGCAGCGCCGCGATAGCCATTTCGATCCCAACTCAGAAGAGATAAGTGGATATGGGGGTGGGGGGAGCCCTTTTCAGCTGAAGTAATCCACCGCATTTTTTAGCAGCCGGATGCCTTCCGTGGGGCCGGTGTCGGGTGCCCTGAGGCCGCGGCGCACCCTCTCCCTCTCGCGAAGCCAATCGGGATGGTTCGTCGGATGGTTGAAGGCCTCCGGGTGCGGCATCAGACCGAAAACACGGCCCGTGGGATCGCAGATCCCGGCGACGTCCATGGCAGATCCGTTGGGATTGAAGGGGAAGCGGCCGCCTGCAAGCTCGCCGTCCGGTGTCACGTATTGCGCCACCACCTGCCCGGCCGCAGCCAGGCGTTCCAGAACCTCGGCCGAGGCATGGAGCTTGCCTTCGCCGTGGCGGATGGGTGCCGCCAACCGGTCCATGCCCCGGGTAAAAATGCAGGGGGAGGCGGGATTCAGCCTCAGGTCCACCCAGTCGTCCCTGAAATTGCCGCAATCGTTGAAGGTGAGCGCCACTGTCCGGGCCGTATAATCGCCGTCCAGGGCCGGCAGCAGCCCCAGGTTGACAAGGGTTTGAAACCCGTTGCAGATCCCCAGCACGAGGTTCCCCTTCTCAATGAAGGAAATCATCTTTTCTCCCAGGTGGGTGCGCATCCGAACGGCCTGGATCACCCCGGCGCCATGGTCGTCGCCCCAGCTGAAGCCGCCGATATAGACCAGGATCTGGAATCCGTCGAGCCCCTTCTCACCACTGATGAGCCGGTTGATGTGAACCCGTTCGGCCTCGGCGCCCGCGGTTTCAAAGGCATGGGCCGTCTCCAGATCGCAGTTGAGGCCGTAACCGGTCAGTACCAACACCTTTACCTTGCTCATATCAAATCTCCAAAAGGCCGTTTCCAGGCGGATCTCAGTGCATCGATGGAGAGACGGATCAGGGGAGTGTCCCCTCCTCCGGCCGCACCGAGGCCGTTTATAATCAGCTCACCACCCGTTTCGGTGACCGTGCCAACGCAGGCGCAGGGCAGTCCCGTCATGATTTTTTCAAACACCTCCCGCCGTGCCGGATCCAGGGTGACGATCACGCGGCCGGCCGATTCGGAAAAGAGGAGGGTGTCATTGCGATCGATACCGTCCATCGGAACCCGGTCCAGATCCACGCGCAACCCCAGGTTGCCGGCCATGGCCACAAGGGCCAGGTGAACACCTATCCCCCCGCGGTAGATCCCGTGGGCGGAGGCCACCAGGTGCCGGTCGATGGCTCTGGAAAGGGCCCGGTAGAGCACCTTGTTTTTCGCCAATGCCACCTGAGGCACCCGGGCACCGATGGTGCCAAGGTGCTCATAGTATTCGCCTGCGCCCAGTTCATCGCAGGTAATGCCCAGCACATAGACCAGATCGCCGGCCATTTTGGCATCCATGGACACGCACCGCTCCAGGTCATCGATGACCGAGGTGGCCGAAAACTGGAGGGTGGGAAGGGCGCTCACCTTGTGCCGCTCCCCGTATCGGCCCTCCAGGAACCCGTCCACATACATACTGTCCTTGCCGGACAGAAGCGGTATCCCGTAGCCCAGGCAGAGGTCCTTGAGGGCCCTGCAGGCGCGAACCAGCTGCGCCGCCTTGAGCTTGCCGTCGGGGTTGGTCCTGGGATCGTACTGAATATTGGGCCAGCAGAAGTTATCCACCCCGCCGATGTGCTCCGGATCCCCGCCCACGCAAATCAACCGCCGCACAGCCTCATCGATGGTGCAGGCCGTCATGTGATAGGCGTCGATGGCGGAGTAGGCGGGAAGCAGCGCCTGGGAAAAGGCAAGGCCCCTTTCCTCCTTCAGCACCGGCCGGATGACGGCGGCGTCGCTGGGGATGTCCCGGTGAGCCCCCACCAGGGGCTTTATGACGCTGCCCCCCTGCACCTCGTGGTCGTACTGCCGGGTGATCCACTGATGATCACAGATGTTGGGCCGTGCCATTAGATCAAGAAGCAGCGCGTTAAAATCCGCAGGGACCGTCAGTACTGGTTCCCGCAGTCCGCGATCGGACGGGGAACGCCACTCGGCCTCGAACTCCCACTGGGGGAATCCGGCCGTCAAAAGGTCCATGTCCACGTAAGCACAGCTGGCACCTTGATATCGGATATGCAGCTTCCCCGAATCCGTATACCGGCCGATAACCGTACTTTCCACCGCGTGCAGCCGGGAAAGGGCCATGAACCGATCCAGATTCTCCGGACGAACCGCCACGGTCATGCGCTCCTGGGACTCGGAAACCCAGATCTCCCACTGATCGAGTCCCTCGTATTTAAGTGGGACCTTCTCCAGATCCACCTCGCAGCCGTTGGACAGGCGGGCCGATTCGCCCACCGACGAAGACAGCCCGCCGCCGCCGTTATCCGTGATGAATTCGATAAGGCCCTCGTCCCTGGCCTCCAGGAGAAAATCGTGCATCTTCTTCTGGGTGTAGGGATCTCCGATCTGAACGTGCCCGGCGGGGGTATGCTCGGAGAAGACCTCGGAGGAGGCCGTCACCCCGTGAATACCGTCCTTTCCCACCCGGCCGCCGCACATGAGGATAAGATCGCCGGGGGAGGTGCGCTTCCGTTCGGCGGGCTGACCCTGGACCTTCTCGGGCATCAACCCGACGGCCGTAACAAAGACAAGGCATTTCCCAAGGTATCCCGGGTGGAAGAGGACCTGGCCGAAGGGCGTCGGGATACCGCTCTTGTTGCCGCCGTCGCGCACGCCCTCGATGATGCCGTCCAGAAGGCGACGGGGGTGCAGCCGCGGCTTTAAGGGGCCCGCATAATCCCGGTCTCCCACACAGAAGCCGTAGCTTCCCATGATCAGCCGGGAACCCTTTCCCGTGCCCAGGGGGTCGCGGTAGACGCCCACGATCCCCGTGATGGCACCGCCGTAAGCCTCCATGTTGGACGGGGAGTTGTGGGTCTCCCCCGTGATGACATAGTGGTGATGTGCATCGAAACGGCCCACACCGGCATTGTCCCAGAGAACGGAGACAACCCAGGGCTTTTTCTCCTTCAGTGCCAAAGTGGGAGCCTGAATGTAGGTCTTGAAGAGGTTATCCTCACGGCTGGTCTCGCCGGTCTCCAAGTCCTTGTAATGAAACAGCCCCTGGAAGGTATTGTGGTTGCAGTGATCGCTCCTGCCTTGGGAAATATATTCCAGCTCCACATCGGTGGGGTCCGAGAGACCGACCTGCGCCCGTTGGGCCAGCACGTCCGGATCAAGAAAATAGCCCCGAATGGTGGGGATGTCATTGGGATTGAGGGCCAGGTTCCGCTCCAGACTCACCGCAGCCAGGGCCGCGTCGCTTCCCACGGGGATCGCCGCGACCGTAGGGGTATGGTCCAGGCGCACCTTGGGCAGAACCAAGCCGGTTCCTTCGGCCGGGTCCCAGTCCTCCCTGGAAAAAATCCGCCACTGCTGGATGATATCATTGGCCAGAAGCTGGGCCGCAATCCGCTCCACCTTTTCAAAGGAAAGCGCCGGCCCCTGAAGGCAGTAGCGCTTGGAAGTGTATACAGCCTCCGAGGGCGAAAAGGCCCGACCCAGTATATCCTCCATGGCCTCGATGGCCGTGCTGCCGGGATTGTCCCGCACGCCGGGGCGAAAGCCGATCCAAATGGTCCAGTCGAAGGGGTCCGGCAGTGGCGAAAAGGAGGAGACCTGGGTCACCGGGTTGGTGAAAAGATCGCTACGCACGGTTTCCAGTTGCTGGGGGGTAAGGTCCGCGTCGATGGTCACCACCTGGATCGTTCGAACCCGGGACATCTCAATGCCGAAGTAGTGTCGCGCCTTTTGCCGGACGGCCTCCCCCTCGGCATCGAAAAGATCAGTCTTCAGCGTTATTTCTAGTCGTGTCGCCATTTGCATCCCCTCACCATTGGAGCCGGCCGACCAGCAGCGTGTCAGCTAACGATCAATCGGTTTATATCATTATAAAATACGTATATAATCAAAAAAAGTAACAGGACGATGCCAATCTGTTGGGAAATTTCCCGTACGCGCATATTGACAGGCCGGCCCATAATCGCCTCGATGCCGAAAAAGAGCAGATGCCCGCCGTCCAGGACCGGGATGGGGAACAAATTGATAATCCCCAGATTGACGCTCATCAAGGCGATAAAGAAAAAGAAGTTCGCAGCCCCCTCCTTTGCCTGCTTGCCTGCCATTTGGGCGATGAGGATGGGACCTCCCAGGGAATGGCTCGAAATGCGGCCCCCTATCATCTTGGCGATGCTCAGCACGATGAGCTTTGCGATATAATAGGTCTTGCCGGCCCCCTCCTTCAGGGCCCCCACCAGCCCAAAGGACACGTGATAGCTGCTATCATCCGAGGGGCCGATGCCGATCAAATACCGCCGGACCTTTTGTCCGAAGAGGTTGGGGGTGCTTGTCAGCTCGGCCCTGACGTGAATGGTCATGGGCTTGCTCCCCCGGCGGATCGAAAGGGTCAGCTCCCTGCCCTCGCTCCGCCCAATGATCTGCGACATGGCGTTCCAGCTATCCACCTTTGCCCCATCGATGGCCGTGATCTCGTCTCCCGGCTTCAGTCCCTGCCTCTGGGCGGGGGTGCCGGCTTCCACCGTCCCCACCGTGGGCTTCAGCACGTAGACGCCGGACGCCCAGTAAACGACCACGATTAGGACCAGTGCCAGCAGGAGATTGAAGAGCGGACCTGCGGCCACGATCATCATCCGTTTGGCCACATGCTGATGGGCGAAGGAATAAGGTTCATCCTCAGGATCAATTTCTGCATCGAGGTCTTCGCCGGCCATCTTGACATAGCCCCCGAGGGGAACGGCGGATATGCGATACTCCGTCCCGCCCAGGGTTTTTCCTATCAGGCGGGGCCCGAAACCCAGGGAAAATGTCTCCACCCTCACTCCGAAGAGCCGGGCCATCAGAAAATGACCCAGCTCATGGAAAAAAATGAGAATGCCAATAACTACGATAAAGGAAAAAATATCGGTAGTCATTCGTTTTGCCCTTCCTTTCGCCCATCCGACCCGGGATCCATGCCCTTTTGTTGAAAGTGGTTTACCCGTCTGCCTATATGGCCTAAACCGCTGATCAAGACCCCGGCTTCTTCAGAAGCCCGGCGGCAACACCTCGCGCCCATCGGTCTGCCTCAAGAATATCGTCAAGCGAGGGATCCTTCACCACCGCATGCCGATCAAGGGTGCTCCGGATGATCGAGGGAATAGCGGAAAAGGCGATGGTGGAGGCTAAAAAGGCCGCCACGGCCACCTCATTGGCGGCATTGAGCACGCTGGGCATGGTCCCACCGGCCCGGATGGCATCGAAGGCAAGGGCCAGGCAGGGAAATTTCCGGTAATCGGGTGCCTGGAAGGTCAGCGCCCCGATTCCGGGGAAATCCGGCACCGGCAGATTGAGCGCCAGCCTTTCGGGGTAGCTCAAGGCGTAGGCGATGGCCGTCTTCATATCCGGGAGCCCCAACTGCGCCAGCACGCTGCCATCTCTGAAGGAGACCATGGAATGGACCACACTTTGGGGATGCACCACCACCTCGATCCGCTCGGCTGGCATGTTGAAAAGCCACCGTGCCTCGATGACCTCCAGCCCCTTATTCATCAACGTTGCAGAATCAATGGAAATTTTTGGCCCCATGGACCAGGTGGGATGATTCAGCGCCTCACCGGGGTCGATGTTCACAAGCTCGGATTCGGGCCGATTGAGAAAAGGCCCGCCCGATGCGGTCAGATGAATCTTTTCGAGATCCTCGATCCGATGTCCGTTCAGACATTGAAAGATGGCGCTGTGCTCGCTGTCGATGGGAAGCAGCTGGACCCCCTTCGATGCGACCCGGTCCATGACGATCTGACCGGCCATGACCAGCGTCTCCTTGTTAGCCAGGGCGATGTCCTTGCCCGAATCGATGCCGGCCAGGGTGGGCAGGAGGCCGGCCGCCCCCACCACCGCCACCACCACCAGGTCCACTCCGGCAAGGGAGGCCGCCTCTCGGTATCCCTCTTCTCCCACCCGTATCCGGGGCGAAGCGCCGTTGGCCGGCAACCGTTGGCTGAGTTCGTCAGCGGCCTTCCTATCGATCACCACCACCATCTCCGGTCGGAACTTTTCGATCTGCGCGGCCAGTCTGGCAACATTTCGGCCTGCGGCCAGCGCCTTGACGGAAAACCGCTCCGGGAACATCTCCGCCACATGGAGGGCGTTACAACCAATGGACCCCGTGGACCCTAGAATGCAAAGGTGTTTCATAGACAGTAAACCTTAAGGTAATACGCCAGCGGCAGGGCGAACAGTAGTGCATCGATCCGGTCCAGGATGCCGCCATGGCCCGGCAAAAGGCCTCCTGAATCCTTGACGCCGGCGGAACGCTTGAGCACGGATTCGAAAAGATCCCCCACCTGGCCGGCGCCGCCTGTGGCGGTACAGAAAACAACCATCCAGCCGATTGACAGATCTTGAAGCAAAAAGAGCTTGAAAAGCAAGCCCATGACAAGATTCGCCAGCAGCCCCCCAAGGGCGCCCTCGACGGTCTTGCCGGGGCTCACCGAGGGGCATAGCTTGTGCCGCCCGAAATAGGTACCCGCATAGAAGGCACCTGTATCCCCCGCAAATATCACGCAGGCGATAAACAGTACCCATACGGCTCCCGAGGACGACCGGTGCAGCAACACCAGATAGGACAAGGCCAATGGGATATAGATGCCCCCCATGGTCAGGAGCGCCACCTTTCCGGCGATATCGGGATCCGAGGGATACTGCATCAAGGCGAGAAAACCGCTAAGGACCAAGGTAAAGGAGAGAACCAGCGGCAGCAACGCCGGGTGCCCGGCGCCGACGGCCCCGATCATGGCACCGGCGGCGACCAACCCGATGCCCGGATGCACGATGCGGCAAAGGGATTTCGAGGCCTTGAACACGATGCGGTTGTACTCCCAGACCGCAAGAAGGGTGACACCCCCTGTGATCAGCGAAAACAGGATCGTTCCCCCCTTGAAGATCAACAGCACCAACAAGGGAAAGGCAACCACACCGGTCAACCACCGCTTTAGATGCATCTGGGCTGGCTCCAGCTTTCAGCCGGTCCCCGCAGGCAGAGCAGGCTGCCCAAGGAGGATCTGCAACCGGTCATGGAGACCAGCGCCGCCCCCCACGGCCTGTCATTCAGTGGGAACCGCACCGAATCTTCGTTCGCGGCGCTGGTAGGCTCCCAGAATCTCAATAAATTCTTCTGAACCAAAATCAGGCCACAGGGTGTCGGTAACATATATTTCCGTATAGGCAATCTGCCAGAGCAGGAAGTTGCTGATACGCATCTCCCCGCTGGTCCGAATCAGCAGGTCCGGGTCAGGTATGCCGTTGGTGTACAGATGCGCCGAAACGGCCGCCTCGTCGATATCCGCCACCGTCATGGCACCGTCCCGGACTTTTCCCGCAAGGGATCGCGCCATCCGGACAATTTCAGGCCTGCCGCCGTAACTGAGGGCCAAATTGAGCAGCAGGGAGTCGTTTTGACGAGTCGATGCCTTGACCGTCTCGAGGACCCCTTGGACCCGTTTGGGCAGTTCCTGGATATCGCCGAAGGTATTAAGCCGGATGCCCTTTTCAAGCATCATCGCTTCTTCGGATTTCAAGAATCGCTCAAGGAGGCCCATCAAGGCATGGATCTCCATCCTGGGCCGCTTCCAGTTTTCGGTGGAAAAGGCATACAGTGTGAGAACGGGAATGGAAAGTCGGCAGCAGGTCTTGACGATCTCCCGAACCGTTTCAGTTCCCCGCTCATGGCCCTTGACTCGATTGAGCAAGCGCTTTTTTGCCCACCTCCCGTTGCCGTCCATAATGATGGCCACGTGTCTGGGAAGCTTGTCCGGATCGAGGTCCCGTTGCCCTCCCACCGTTCCGGTCGCCTTAAAACTCAAGGATTTCCTTCTCTTTATCTTTAAAGACGGCGTCAATCAGCTTGATGTGCTCATCGGTGATGGTCTGGATTTTGTCCTGGGCCTTGAAGCCCTCGTCTTCGGAGATATCCCCGTCCTTCTTGAATCCCTTCAGCAGCTCATTGGAATCCCGACGGATATTGCGCACCGCGATCTTGTAGTCCTCGCAGGTCTTCTGAAGCAGACGCACCAGCTGTTTGCGCCGATCCTCAGTCAGGGGGGGAATGGAGATCCGGATCAGTTTTCCGTCATTGGACGGGGTCAGGGCCAGATCGGATTTCAGGATGGCCTTTTCGATCTCCTTGATGGCCGACACATCCCAGGGTTGGATGATAATCAAACGGCTTTCAGGTACGGAGAGGGAGGCCATCTGATTGAGCGGCGTGAGGGTTCCGTAATAATCCACCCGAATTCCGTCAAGGAGGGACACCGATGCGCGTCCCGTCCGGATCCGTTTCAACTCGGCCTTGAGCGCGGCGATGGATTTCCCCATCCGATCCCGGGTTTCTTCATAGGTCTCTTCAATCATGGCAAATCCTCATCCGGCCTCACCGGAACCTGGTTAATATGGATGTTCGATGCTTACCGATTCAATCGTCTCTCACAGTTGGATTTCGATCCAGCGATTTCAAATATCTCTGGTCAGTGATTGATCCGGGTCCCGATCATCTCCCCGCAGACCACCCCCAGGATGTTCCCCGCCTGTTTCAGCAGAAGCACCGACAGGGGCAGCTTGTTATCCATGGCGAGGGAGATGGCGGTCAGATCCATCACGCGCAACTGCTTTTCCAGCGCCTCCCGGTAAGTGATGCTGTCGAGCCGTTTGGCGTCAGGATTCGTCATGGGGTCCGAATCGTAAATGCCGTCCACCTTGGTGGCCTTCAGCAGGATTTCGGCGTGGATCTCCTTGGCCCGCAGGACAGCCGCCGTATCCGTGGTAAAGTACGGATTTCCGGTTCCAGAGGCAAAGATGACCACCCGCCCCTTTTCAAGGTGCCGGATCGCCCGGCGCAGGATATAGGGCTCGGCCACCTCATGCATGGAGATGGCGCTCTGCACCCGGGTCTGCACGCCGATCCGTTCTAAAGCATCCTGGAGTGCCAGGCTGTTGATCACTGTCGCCAGCATGCCCATATGATCCGCTGAGGAGCGATCCATACCAAAGGAACTGGCAGCCACCCCTCTGAAGATGTTACCGCCGCCAACGACGATGGCCATTTCAACCCCCAGCTCATGGACGGATTGGATCTGTTCGGCCACATACTGGATCATTCCAGGGTCGATACCGAACCCCTGGTCGCCCATGAGGGCCTCGCCGCTGAGTTTCAGCAGGATCCTCTTAAAAGCTGGCATTGGCATGGGCTCAGGACTCTCCAAGTTGGAATCGGCAAAAGCGTTTGATGGTGATGTTCTCACCGATCTTGCCGATCATCTCATTCAACAAATCGCTGATGGTCATGTTGGGGTCCCGCACATACGCTTGGTTCATCAGGCAGTTTTCCTTGTAGAACTTGGCGAGCTTTCCCTGAGCGATCTTGTCGAGCATGTTTTCCGGTTTTCCCAACTCGGCTGCCTGGCCCCGATAAATCTCCAGTTCCCGCTGCACCAGGTCCTCGGGTACCTGATCGGAGCTGATGGACACCGGATTGGTGGCCGCAATATGCATGGCGATATTGCGCGTAAATTCGATGAAATCCTCGTTCTTGGCTACAAAATCGCTCTCGCAGTTGACCTCCACCATGACACCGATCTTGCCGCCCATATGAATGTAGGATTGAATGGTGCCCTCGCTCATGGCCCGACCGGCACGCTTCTGCGCCGTTGCAATCCCTTTTTTCCTCAACAGGTCGATGGCCTTCGACATATCGCCGTCACAGTCGGCCAGCGCCTTCTTGCAGTCCATCATGCCGGCCCCGGTTCTCTCCCGGAGCTGCTTTACCATTTCCGCTGTTATTGCTGCCATTATTCGCCCCCCATCGTCTCGCTTGGTTCGATCGTCTCTCCGGCGGCATCGGCCTGAGATTCCGTGCCGGAGGCTCGCTTGATAATTTCCACCACCGGGCCCGTGGTGCCATCAGATATGACCTTCCTCTCGCCGGGCTTGAGCTCGGCGGCGGCAGCGCCCAATTCATCCTTATCATCGACCTTTTTATCGGATTGCGCCCGCCGGCTTTCAGCCAGCCGCTCGGCACCCTGGGTGCACGCATCTGCCATGCGGGAGGTAATCAGGCGAATCGCCCGGATGGCATCGTCATTCCCGGGGATGGCATAGTCGATGTCATCGGGATTGCAGTTGGTATCCACAACGGCCACAATGGGAATGCCCAGCCGTTGGGCCTCCCGGACGGCAATGGCCTCATTTTTCGGATCGATCACGAACAAGGCCCCGGGCATCCCCGTCATATTCTGGATGCCCCCCAGGGTGCTGTCGAGTTTCGAGCGTTCCTTGGCAAGCTTCAGGCGCTCCTTTTTCGTGTACTGGTTGATGGCGCCGTCGCTCTCAATGCGATTCAAGAAATTGAGTCTTTCGATGCTCTGGCGGATAGTCTGGAAATTGGTCAACATCCCGCCCAGCCACCTATTGTGGACATAGTACATCTCGCACCGGTTGGCCTCCTCGTAGATCGCCTCGCGGGCCTGTTTCTTGGTGCCCACAAAGAGAATCGTTTTACCCCTGGCCACAGTGTCAGCGATAAACTCGTATGCCGTTCGAAACATACGAACGGTCTTTTGCAGATCAATAATGTAGATGCCGTTTCGCTCCCCAAAGATGTAAGGCTTCATCTTGGGGTCCCATCTCTTGGTCTGGTGGCCGAAATGCACGCCGGCCTCCAACAGCTCTTTCATGGTAACATACGCCATTTTTTTCTCCTTTTCTCGGTTGGTTTTCCCGCCGCCTCTTTCATCTCCGTTTCCGACTTTCCTTGAAAGCACCAGGATACGGATCCAAAGGCGTGTGTGATAGCTTAAAAACGAGGTCTTGTAACAAACTAATCCCCATTAGGCAATAGTTTTGTTCTGAGCTGGAGCACCCGGTCGAGCCCCGCATAGTCCTTGAAAAACATCGGTGCCTCATACCCCCTGGTCTCAGCGACGATCCGCCCAAGGGCTGGTCGCTGCTCCTCCCCCATTTCAAGGATCAAATACCCACCGGGAGTCAGGTATGCACCGGCCCCCCGAATGATCCGTTCCAGATCGTCCAGGCCCGCGGGGCCCCCATCGAGGGCGACATGGGGTTCGTACCGGTGGATTTCCGGTTGCAGGCCGAGGATCGCGTCCTGCCGGACGTAGGGAGGATTCGATATGATCAGATCGAACCGGGTCCCCAGGCATATGGATGAAAACCAGTCTCCCACAAACAACCGGACCCGCTGCTCAAGGCCGAGACGGCGGGTGTTCAGCCGCGCCACGGCCACGGCGGCCGCCGATCGGTCCAGGGCGAAGCACCGAGCATTCGGGCGCTCGGAAGCCAGCGCCAGTATGATGGCGCCGGACCCTGTCCCCAGATCCAACACCCGGTAAGAGCCGTCCCCCTCGTGGCCGATTAAATCCTCCGGTACAAGGTGCAGGGCCGCCTCCACCAGAGATTCCGTTTCGGGCCTGGGAATCAACACATCCCGATTCACCGCCAGGCTCAGGGACCAAAACTCCTTTTCTCCGGTGATATAGGCCACCGGTTCGGCATTGACCCGCCGAAGAACCACCTCTTTGAAACGCGCCAGCTCCAGCCGGTGCAAGGGCTGATCGTATCTTAAATACAGCTCGATCCGCCGGCAGCCCAGGATGTGGGCCAGCAGCACCTCGGCGCTCGGCCTCGGCTGCTCGATCCCATGGGAGGTGAAATAGGCGGTGGCCCAACTCAGCAGCTTAAGGATGGTCCAAACCGCCCCGGTCTTTTCCGCTGCCTCCCGGGACGCCGATGATTTCTTCATGTTTGAGCGCCTGTGCCTGATAATGGGTAATCAACCCATCGATAATCTCATCGATATCTCCCTGCAGGATACTTTCCAGCCGGTACAGGGTCAAGCCGATGCGGTGGTCCGTCACGCGACCCTGGGGAAAATTGTAGGTCCGGATCCGCCCGCTTCGGTCGCCGCTGCCGATCTGGCTCTTTCTCTCCTCGGAGCGTTTTTCACTCTGCTCCCGGGTTTTCTGATCCAGCAGCCTCGCCCTCAGGACCTTCATGGCCTTGGCCTTGTTTTTGTGCTGGGATTTTTCATCCTGACAGGTCACCACCAGGCCGGTGGGAAGATGCGTCAGTCGAACCGCGGAATCGGTGGTGTTGACCGATTGCCCGCCTGGGCCGGTGGAGCGATACACATCCACCTTGACCTCGCCGGGATCGATATGCACTTCGACCTCTTCGGCCTCGGGAAGCACCGCCACCGTCACGGCCGAGGTGTGGATGCGGCCCTGGGCCTCGGTGGTCGGGACCCGCTGGACGCGGTGGGTGCCGCTCTCGTACTTGAAGCGGCTGTAAACCCCCTGCCCCTGTATGAGAGCAACGACCTCCTTCAACCCGCCCACACCCGAAGCGTGGTGGGTGAGGGTCTCCAGCTTCCATCCTCGCCTCTCGGCATACCGGGCATACATCCCGAACAGATCCCCCGCAAAGAGACCGGCCTCCTCGCCTCCCGTGCCCGCCCTGATTTCAAGCAGGACGTTCTTTCCATCCAGGGGATCCTTGGGCACCAGCAACAGTTTGATCTCGGCTTCCAGGGACGACTTCAGCGGGGAGAGGCGGCCAACCTCCTCCCTGGCCAACTCCCGGATCTCGGCATCTGCGCTCCGCAGCAGTTCCCGGCTCTCTTCGAGCTCCGAGTTCACGGTCTTGAGATGCCGAAAGGCGTCCACCACCTTGATCAGATCCGCGTGCTCCCGGGTATAGGCCTGAAAGGCCGCCCGGTCCTGGTACACCTTGGGATCCGCCAGGAGCCTTTCCAGCTCTTCGAACCGTTCTTCTACGCCTGCCAGTTTATCGAACATAATTAAGTTGCTTGGGTTATCGGGTTATGGATAAAAAAAGGTAAAAAAGGCATCGATCGGCCTTTTTTACCTTCATTTTTTCAACCGGATCTACTTGTTATTCCCCTGATACTTTTCGTATTTTTTACGGAACCGCTCAATTCGGCCCGCCGTATCGATCAGTTTCTGCTTCCCGGTAAAAAAGGGATGACACTTGGAACAGATTTCGATCTCGATGTCCTTCTTGGTGGACCCCGCCTCGATGGTTGCCCCGCAGGCACATTTGATGACGGTGTTTTCGTACTTGGGATGAATGTCCTTTTTCATTGAAACCCCCCGGTTATGATTTTGTCCCTTCATTCGAACATACATGTGGTGGCATGCATATCGGCAGATGTCAAAAATTCTAAAAGCTTGAAACCCCCGGCAGAGCCGGATCAGGTATTCATGGATCTCAGAAATTCACTATTATCCTTGGTTCCATTCATTTTTTCAAGTAAAAATTCAAGGCTGTCCATCGGGTTGAGGGTGGACAAGAGCTTTCTGAGGATCCACACCCGGTTCAGGGTGTCCTCGTCCAGGAGCAATTCCTCCTTCCGGGTTCCCGATTTCTTAATGTCTATGGCCGGGAAAATGCGCTTATCCGACAGGCGCCGATCCAGCTGGATCTCCATATTGCCCGTCCCCTTGAATTCCTCGAAAATCACCTCATCCATGCGGCTTCCCGTATCGATCAGGGCCGTTGCGATGATGGTGAGGCTACCGCCCCCCTCGATATTCCGGGCCGCACCGAAAAAACGCTTGGGCCGCTGCAGGGCATTGGAATCCACACCGCCCGAGAGAATCTTTCCGCTGGGGGGCATGACCGAGTTGTAGGCCCGGGCCAGCCGGGTAATACTGTCCAGCAGGATCACCACGTCCTTCTTGTGTTCCACTAGGCGCTTGGCCTTCTCGATGACCATTTCCGCCACCTGAACATGGCGCTCGGCCGGCTCGTCGAAGGTGGAGCTGATCACCTCCCCTCGGACCGATCGCTCCATATCCGTCACCTCCTCTGGCCGCTCGTCGATGAGCAAGACAAACAGCACGATGTCCTTGTGGTTGTGCACAACGCTGTTGGCGATGGCCTGAAGCAGCATGGTCTTACCGGTCCTGGGCGGCGAGACGATGAGCCCACGCTGCCCGAAACCGATGGGGGTGACCAGGTCCATGACACGGGTGGAATAGTTATCCGATTCCTTTTCCAGGGTCATTTTCCGGTCGGGGTAGAGGGGCGTGAGATTGTCGAAGAGTATTTTCTCCCGTGCCACTTCCGGGTCTTCGTAATTGACCGCCTCGACCTTGAGGAGGGCGAAATAGCGCTCAGACTCTTTTGGCTGACGGATCTGGCCGGAAACGGTATCACCGGTTCTGAGGTTGAAACGACGGATCTGGGAGGGAGATACGTATATATCATCAGGCCCCGGCAGGTAGTTATAATCGGGGGCACGGAGAAAACCGAACCCGTCCGGCAGAATCTCGAGGGTTCCCTCGCCGTAAATCAGACCGTTCTTTTCGATCTGGGCCTGCAGGAGTGCAAAGATCAGCTCCTGTTTTCTCATGCCGGCGGCCCCTTCGATCTTGAACTTCTTGGCCATCTGGGTCAATTCGTTTATTTTTTTATCCTT
>CAYOXD010000013.1:0-1935 GCA_964407825.1 uncultured Desulfobacterales bacterium
TGGACGTCCCCCTCTACCCGGACAGAAAGCAGAACGGGTCGCGCTCTTCGAAGATATCAAGGCCGTGGCTATGGGCGATGGCAAGGCACCCACCGCAGACCGGGCGGATGCGGCAGGAGCGGCATGCGCCGCAACCCGCGCGATATTTACGGGCCAGGGGGGAGTCGTAGATATCTGAGAGGTTTTTTTCGAAAATGTTACCAAGAGGGGAGGGGAATTTACGGCAGGCATGCACGGCACCGTCCGACAGGATAGCTACGAAATTGAAGGCAGCACCGCAACCGTACCCCGAGCACCCATCGAAAAGTTCCTCCCCCCTTTGATCCCGGATAATGTTGAAGAGGTTATCCTTCAGGCCAAGCTGGGGATTGTTCCGGGCCGCGTCATGATACTGTTCCAGAAAAGCGGCAAACGCTTCCTTGGAAGGAAGAGAAAGGCTCGCCCCCTCGCCGACAGCGGACAGTCGATTAAAAAAGAAACCGTCGGCACGATCCCTGAGGAGCTCACCTAGGGGGAGCACCTGGTTCATGTTTTCCCGGGTCAGCGTCAGCATGATGATGGAGGCGACCTCCAAGCGGCGCAGGAGGTCCAGGAAGGCCATGACCCGATCGAAGTGGCCCCTTCCCCTGATGTGGTCGTTGTGCTCTGCCAGGCCTTCCAGGCTTGTTTGAAAAAAGGCCGGTTTTTGAATCGAGAGGATCTCTTCGATCTTTTCCCTGGGGGCGGGATTGCCCAAAATGGCCACGCCGAACCCAATTTCCACCGCCCGCTCATACAGTTTGAGGAAATACGGATAGAGCAGCGGGTTGCCTCCCGTGAAGGTGACATGGCCCTTCACGTATCGGTCGCGGCAAAAGGTGCGCAGATCTTCCAGGATTTGAAACGCCTGATCTATTTTCAAGGGCGAGCGATTGCTGCGGTCATAGCAGTGCTTGCAATGCAGATCGCAGGCCTGGGTGATATGCCACTGCACCGCAAAGGAGGGGCTTATCATGAACAGGTCGTCAGCGGCCTGCCCGGCGGTAAAGGCGGACGGATCCCTGCGGATACGTGACGGCGGTTGCAACAGAATGCCTCGATGCACGGCCCTGTCCAGCATGGCGTCCAAGGCCTCCGGGGGAAGACTATTTTCTTTTGAGATTTCGTAGGGATCCTTATCTTCCACCATCAGCTTTAGGACAAGCAGGTCTTCATCCGTTGCCTCCAGCGTTCGGACTTTTCCCGTGGCGAGCTCTTTCCAGACGATGGCATATCCTTGGGCACATTGCAGAAGATCGGCTGAGGAGCCCTCCAGAAGCGATGGAAGGGCTTTCCACTGCAGTTTGAGCAACTGAAGCGTGGGATTGATCATAAGGGAATCAACGGCCACCGGTTCTTCCTTTTTGGCGGTTACCTCGCAAACCAGATTTTCGAGTTTCGCCAGTTCAGGAAGGTGAGCCGGTAAGCCGAGCCCGGTCGCCGCTTGATTCAGATTGTCCGGGAAGCGTTCAGGCCTGGGGTCGCTTTGAAAGAGATCCACAACCCGGTCCCATTGATCCGTGTTTAATTGTGCCCGGCATACGGGGTAAAAATGCGTCAATATGTCTTCATGGGAACCTTCCATAATCGACTCTTTCCTCCAGTGGCCATATATCAGGATGCGTCCTGTCGTCCCTTTTCGTGTTGAATTGTTGCCGGCCCGTCCGGGGCCCGCCCGAAACGAAACAATGATTTTCATGCACAAAGTCGTTCCGGGCAGGCATGGTATGACAGGCGGCTGCCGCAGGCGTTATGGCACTGAGCAGTCCGATCCTAATTCCCGCCGGAGCAGCTCGTTTGCCCGGAGCAGCTCGTTTGCCCAGAGCAGCTCGTCTTCGTTTTCCCAGAGCAGCTCGTCTTCGTTTTCCCAGAGCAGCTCGTCTTCGTTTTCCCGGAACAACTCGTCTTCGTTTTCCC
>CAYOXD010000013.1:2035-8579 GCA_964407825.1 uncultured Desulfobacterales bacterium
TTTTCCCAGAGCAGCTCGTCTTCGTTTTCCCGGAACAACTCGTCTTCGTTTTCCCAGAGCAGCTCGTCTTCGTTTTCCCGGAACAACTCGTCTTCGTTTTCCCGGAACAGCTCGTTTTGATGGTGGTTGCCTTCTCATGCGTTGCACAGCCCGGTGCAGTCAATGCGGCACTCGATATCAGGCCGGCGATACCGATGCTGGCGAGGAGTTTCTTGAGTTCCTTCTTGTCCATCTCTTCTCCTTGATGTCGTCTTTGTTTTAGAATTCGGCCTGCCAACCTCGTGGCAACCTCTGCATGGTTGCAGTGGCGGCCGCCATCCGCATCACGTCAACGTGGTATTGGCTTAATCCATAGGCACCGCCCCCTTTCAGACAACTTGTGAAGATATCCCAAATGACTATACACGATGGGGATCACGCTATCGTAACGAAAGTATCACGTTTTGATCACATTTCATCATGGCCGGGGAAAATCCTCAAGGAGGCCGATGGATTGGCAATTCAAAGGCAAAGCTGGCCCCGCATCCGGGTGCGCTTTCGACCCGGATGCTTTTGTTGTGAAGTTCAAGAATTTGTTTCGCGATAGCCAGGCCGAGCCCCGTAATGCCGGCCTGTCCCCGTTGCGTCTTGCTCTTTTGGTAGTAGGGCTCAAAAATAAATGGCTGATCCTCTATATGAATGCCACAGCCGGTGTCTTTTATGCAGACGGTGATGTCCGGGTCGTTCTGGCTAAACGAGACATGAATGGATCCTCCGGCCGGTGTAACGCGCAGGGCATTGTCAAGAAGATTTCCGATTACCCGCTCCAGCAGGGCGATGTCGGCATTCACGAAGGGGAGTCGCGGGTTGGTGTCGACACGGATGGAAACTTTCTTATTGCGCGCTGGCAGTTCGAGTTGTTGCACCACGTCATGAACCATCTCGTTGATATTAAAGGGCTCGTAATTCACTTTGATTTCACGTGATCCCAATGTGGCCAATTCGAGAAGCGCATCGACCAGTTTGCTGAGCCGTTTGCAATGCTCGAAGGCAACCCTTAGATGCTCAGTGCGTTGTTCGTCGGTCAGATGCGCATCTTTCAGCAGGAGCGTTTCAATATACCCCTGCAGATTTGTCAGCGGCGTGCGCAGATCATGGGATAAATTGGCGATGAGCTCCCGACGCCTCGAGTGTGCTTCTTTCAGTTTAAATACGTATGACTGGATGCGTTGAATCAATTGTTTGAAGGTGTAGGCAATCCGCTCTATTTCATCTCCCTGCGGTCTGACACCGGCAAGGCTCGCCGGCACCTCATCGGGGAGGTCCTCAATATCATAGGCGTCCATTAGAGCGGCCAGCCCTTTTAGTCGGGAGGTTAAATACGCAAACAGCACCAAGCCGCTCAACAACACAAAGAGAAGTCCTGCGGCAATCCACCAGATACCCATAAGGGTATAGCTGCCTCTCAGGCCCTGGGCGATTCTGTCGAAGGTTTCTCCCCCCAGGATGATATACAAATATCCCTGTAACCCACTGCTATCGATAATTCGAGCGGCTGTGAAAATCTTCTGTCTGTTGGGATTGCGAGGGTCATCTCCCTTCAAGGGATAGCTGATATCCTTTTTGAACCAGTGTTGAATGGGGCCCAGATGGACCCGGGTTTCTTTTACCTTGCCCGGTGGCGCCGAGTAAGCCAGGATCTTACCGGCTGGATCCAACAGATAGATCTCAATCGATGGATTGAGCATCATCAAGGTGTGAATACAATCCTCAAGCCCCTTTCGGTCGACATGCCCGTCACGAATGAGCACCTTCTGCGCTGCGATATTCCGCGCCAGATTCCAGTTCAGCTTCTGAAAAACCTCCTGATGGTACATGTTAAACGTATACTGGGTTAAAGTGATAATGAAGATCCCCACGAGGAAAAACAGAGCGCAGAGGCCCGCGGCGAGTTTGACATACAGGGATTTTATCATCATAAGAGACTTCTCTATACTGCTATCACGTCGACAAATTTATAACCCACGCCCCACACCGTAAGGATGTAGGCCGGGTTCGAAGGATCTTTTTCTATCTTGGCACGCAACCGATTGATGTGGGAATTGACGGTGTGTGCATAACCGTCGTACCCGTAGCCCCACACACGGTCCAACAGTTGAGAGCGATTGTAGACCTTTCCGGGATTCCGGGCAAAATGGAGAAGTAAATCAAATTCCTTGGAAGTAAGATAGACAGGCCGGCTCTCGATTCGAACACTTCTTCCGGTCGGATCAATTTCCAGCATACCCGCATGGATCGGAGACGCTGCGTCCTCCTGTGTGTTATGCTTCAGCTGATCCACCCGCCTGATGATGGACTTGATCCGTGCCAGCAACTCCCGTATGCTGAACGGCTTTGTAACATAGTCATCAGCCCCTATCTCCAGACCCAAGACCCTGTCCATTTCCGTAGATCTTGCCGTCAGCATCAATAGGGGGGTGTAGGGAGGCCTTGCGCGTAACCGCCGGCACACTTCAAGACCATCGATATGCGGTAGCATCAAATCGAGGACGATTAGATCGTAAGGGGTACACTCGGCTCTTTCGAGGCCCGCTTTACCGTCGAATGCAAGGTCGACCTGAAAGGCCAGGTCCATCAGATGGCTCTCAAGCAAAGTGGCGAGGTCCCGGTTGTCTTCAATGATCAAGATTTGTTTTGCCATTTGAATTTCTACGCCCCTGAGTTAATGGACTGATTTTAGAATAGAATGGGTATGTTCGTCAAATCGTCTGAACATCGGCATGGTTTCCCTTATGCGCGAAATGCGTTAATATCAAATGGATGGCGGATGAAACAAAAATCCGACATCGATTTTTTATAAAATGTTATGATTTTGTGACACCTTTATCGGCATCCCGGTTTACGCTACAGATCAACCGATGTTTGTCGGAGTGACTCTGTCTGTAGGGACATTACAGACGCTCCGAGAAATGGCCGGATGCGATCCGTGATGCTCATCATCCTATTGAAAGGACCGTCATGCCAGCATCGAAAGGGGAAGTCGATGTCCAATGAGTGCGGCATTTTCATCAACCGGGTGGGGACGATGCTTGTGGTTGCGGCATTATTAATGACGGCAGGCGTTGCAACCGCTGCTCAATTTGATCAAACACACGCAGGCTATGATGCGCTCCTGAAACGGTTCGTTACCCATGGGCGGGTGGATTACAGGGGCCTTAAAGCGGATCGCAAGCCCTTGGATCACTATCTGGATACCCTGGCCGGTGTTTCGCAAAGCACCTTTGCCGGGTGGACGCAATCCGAGCAGCTTGCATTTTTGATCAATCTTTACAATGCAACGACCCTGAAGCTGATTATCGATCACTATCCAGTCAAGAGCATCAAGGATATCGGCAGTTTTTTCAGAGGCCCATGGTCTCAGCCGGTCGTCCGGCTCTTTGGCAGAACCCGTACCCTGAACTACCTCGAGCATGGCTTCCTGCGCAAACGATACAGCGAACCGCGTATCCACATGGCCCTGGTCTGTGCCGCAAAGGGCTGCCCGCCGCTTCGCAGCGAGGCCTATGTCGCATCGAAGCTGAACGCACAGCTCGACGACCAGGCCCGGCGTTATCTGGCGAGTCCGGCCGGCCTGCGTATCGACCGGGGCGGGAAAGCGGTTTATTTTTCATCCATTTTCAAATGGTACGGGAAAGATTTTGTTGCAGGATACTCGCCTTCGTCCGGTTTCGCGGGGCTCGACAGGACCGAACGGGCCGTAGCGAATTTCTGCAGCAGATATGTTTCCGCATCGGACAGCGATTTTCTGAAACGCGGCGGATATTCGGTCAGGTATCTGGATTATGACTGGTCGCTGAACGCGCAGTAACGGCGCTCCGGCTTCAGGAGGCGGCAGATGACAGAAAAGGAAAAGGACAACACCACTCTGTGCCCGTGGGATGAGCATAATCAGCAACTGGTCTCCCAGGTCCATCCGACGGACTGGAAAAACCCCAAGCCCGCCCCCCGCTACAATCTGGTCGTAATCGGTGCGGGAACCGCCGGTCTGGTCTGCGCGGCGGGCGCTGCCGCCCTGGGAGCCAGGGTGGCCCTGATCGAGCGCCACCTCATGGGCGGTGATTGCCTCAATGTGGGCTGCGTGCCGTCCAAAGCCGTGATTCGCGCCGCCAGGGCCGCCGCCGCGGTTCGCGACGCCGGCCGGTTCGGTGTACAGGTTCCGGACGGCGTCAGGATCGATTTCGGCCAGGCCATGGAACGGATGCGAAGACTGCGGGCGTCCATTTCACCCCACGATTCTGCGAAACGGTTCAGCGACTTGGGGGTGGATGTGTTTCTCGGCGAAGGCCGGTTCTTGGATGCCCACACCGTGGCGGTTGGCGATGACCGCCTGGCCTTTAAAAAAGCGGTCATCGCCACCGGCGCCCGGGCCGCGGCGCCCCCCATCCCGGGGTTGGAAGAGATTTCCTATCTGACCAATGAAACGGTCTTTTCCCTGACGGAGTTGCCCGGGCGGATGGCAGTCATCGGTGCCGGGCCCATCGGTTGCGAAATGGCCCAGGCCTTTTCCCGCTTCGGCTCGGAAGTACTCCTGGTGGAGGCCATGCACGGTATCCTTCCCCGCGAAGACCCTGACGCCGCCGGCCTCGTTCTGGAATCCATGCAAAAGGACGGCGTGAAGCTGTTGTGTTGCGGCAAAGAATTGAAACTGACCAAGGCCGACGATGGCAAAATCCGTTTCATGGTGGAATCCCACGGCAAGGCGTACGATGAAGTGGTCGACCAGGTGCTGGTGGCCGTGGGACGCGCGCCGAATGTCGAAAACCTGGGGCTTGAAAGGGCAGGGGTCGGCTTTCATAAGAAAGGCGTGCAGGTCAATGACCGGCTGCAAACCACTCAACCGAACATCTATGCGGCCGGCGATATTTGCTCCCCCTACCAGTTCACCCATGCAGCCGATTTCATGGCGCGCATCGTCATTCGAAACGCCCTTTTTTCCGGCCGCGCCAAGGCCAGCGCGCTGACCATTCCCTGGTGCACCTATACGGAGCCGGAAATCGCCCATGTCGGGCTGTACGAGAAAGAGGCTCGGGAAAAGGGGATGGAAATCGACACCTTTACCCGGGAGCTGCGCGAGGTGGACCGATCGATCCTCGAAGGACACACCGACGGGCTGGCGCGGGTGCATGTGCGAAAGGGCACGGATAAAATCCTCGGCGCCACCATCGTGGCCGCGAACGCGGGGGACCTGATATCGGAAATCACCCTGGCCATGACGCACCGTTTGGGGCTGAGGCACATCGCGGGCACCATTCACCCCTACCCGACGCAGGCGGAGGTCATCCGGCAGCTGGGGGATGCCTATAACCGGACACGGTTGACGGCCTTTGCCCGATCCCTCTTTTCCCGATGGATGGCCTGGCGCAGATGATATCCGACGCTGGGCTGACAGCACGCTTCCACGAGAGGATCATTCTGGTTCTTGTATTGATTCGGCCCTATGTGATATGAGCTGTATCTTGCATACGGGGAGCTATCCATGGGTCTCATTCATTTATTGCTGCATAATCCGCTGGGCTTTCTGGTCATCGCCGTTCCGCTGCTCTATTCCATCATTCTGCATGAGCTGGCGCACGGCTGGGTGGCCTACCGGCTGGGAGATCCCACAGCCAAGCTGTTGGGCCGCCTGAGCCTCAATCCGCTCAAACACCTGGAGCCGGTGGGAACGCTCATGCTCTTCGTGTTCGGCTTCGGCTGGGCGCGGCCGGTGCCGGTAAATTTCAACGGCCTGCAGGGCGGACGCTGGGGGATGATCGCCGTCTCCGCGGCGGGGATAACGGCCAATCTGTTGCTGGCCTTTCTGGCGGTTTTTCTCGACCGGCTGCTATCGCCCTCGGGCTTCCTGGGGGCCCTTTTCTACTATATGGCCCAGATCAACATCATTCTGGCCGCCTTCAACCTGATTCCGCTGCCGCCGCTGGACGGCTCCAAGATTTTGATGGGGTTCGCGCCCGCGACGGTTCGCGATGCCCTCCTGCGTATCGAACCTTACGGACTCTTCATCATCATCGGGCTGCTCTATTTTGGCATGCTGAACCCTGTCATTGACTTTTTCACATGGATCATTCGATCGGTCATTCAATTACTGCTTTCGTAAGAGGGGATACTGTACTGGTATGCCGAATCTCGCCGATGGTCTTCTATGGTATCTGGCATTTCTTTTTTCGACCGTGGTTCATGAGGCCGCTCACGCATTTGCCGCCATGAAACTGGGGGACAGAACGGCCTATGAGGGCGGGCAGGTCAGCCTCGATCCCGTTGCGCACATCCGGCGGGAGCCTATTGGGACGGTGGTGGTCCCCATCCTGAGCTACCTGGCAGGTGGATGGATGATCGGCTGGGCCAGCGCGCCCTATGATCCGGTGTGGGCGCGCACCTACCCGGAACGCTCGGCCGTGATGGCCCTGGCGGGCCCCCTGTCCAATCTTTTCATCGTTATCGCGGTCGGCCTGCTCATTCATGCGGGCATTGCCCTGGACCTGCTGTACCGCCCCCACAGCATCAATTT
>CAYOXD010000013.1:8679-32003 GCA_964407825.1 uncultured Desulfobacterales bacterium
CCTTTCTGGGCATCCTGATTGCCTGGAAGGCTTTTGACTATCTTTTCGGTCCCATTCAGCTGTTTTTCATCAATCTGATGTATCCGGGGTGCGGGTACCACTAGGCAGGCGGGCTTATGAGTCAAGCTCCAGAACCTGGAGAAGGGCGGTCATGACCCGGTTGATGGCTGCGAACCTATCGCCACCCGCCAGTATTTCCTCCCGGGTCTGCACATAGGGACTTGCCTCCAGCTCATCCCCGCAGTTTTCCACGAGGGACCGGGCGGACTCAGGGGTGGTCTCCAGGTGAAACTGCAGGCCGATGACGCGGTGATCGAGGATAAATCCCTGATTCCGGCAGGCCTCACTGGAGGCGATGGGCACGGCATTCGAGGGGATCTCGAAGGTATCCCCGTGCCAGTGAAACACCTCGATGGAATCGGCGAAAACCGGCCCAAGGGGCGTTGCGGCGATTTCCCTGGACGGCCGAATGGGAAACCATCCGATCTCCCGATGCCGGTTCCTGGACACCCGGGCCCCCAGGGCCTCGGCCATGAGCTGGGCACCGAGGCAGATTCCCAGGACCCGCTTCCCCTGGGCGACGGCCTCGGCGATGAAGCGCTTTTCCGCCGAAAGCCAGGGATACTTCATTTCGTCATGGACCCCCATGGGGCCCCCCATCACCACCAGCCAGTCAAACGCCGCCATGCCGGGGCATTCCTGGCCCAGGTAGAGATGGGTATGGTGAACCGGGTGCCCCTTTTCGCGGAAATAGGCGTCCATGCTGCCCAGACCTTCGAAGGGCACGTGCTGCAGGCAGAGAATTCTCAAAGGGTGGCTCCTTGCGATCCTGCCCTGTCGGAAGCAGGCCTCATTTCTGCTGCGTCGCCTTGCGCCAATGGGTACGGACAAGCGATGCGATCTCGTCCGGTGTGCGCTCATCCGTATCGATCTGACAGTGGGCGGCGGCTGCGTATTTGGGGATTCTCGCCTCCAGGACCTCGGCCACCTCATCGGTGAAGGATTTTCCCCCGGTCAGGGAGGGCCGCTGGGTGTCGTCCTGGATGCGCGAGACGATGGTCCGGACCGTTGCCTTCAACCAGACGATGAGGGCATTTTCCTTCAACACCGCCACGTTTTCGGGCCTTTCGATAATGCCGCCGCCCGTGTCTATAATGACGCCATCGAGGGCTGCCAGCTCCCTGGCAAGCCCGGATTCCAGGTCCCGGAACCCCGGCCAGCCGTGCCGCTCCACGATTTCCGGTATGGAAATGCCGGCGTTTTCAACGATCCGCGCGTCCATGCCGATGCATGGCATGGACAGCTGTTCGGCGAGAATCTCACCCACGGCGCTCTTGCCGGTCCCCCGATAGCCGATGAGCACGATATTCATGAGCTCAGCCGCTCCATCACAACCCGCCTCATCACCGCCACGGGGGCGTCGTGTCCCGTGAATTGCTCGAACTGCAGAATTGCCTGGTTGATGAACATGTCCACCCCGGAGATGACCGTGAGGCCCTGTTGCCTGGCATCTGAAAGCAGTTGGGTCTCAAGGGGGGTATAGACCACATCGAATACCACCTGTCCCGGTCGGAAAAGCGAGGGGGGGACGAGGGAAACCCCTGTCTTCGGATGCATGCCGATGGGCGTGCAGTGGATAATGAGATGAGCGGAGGCCATGGCGCCGGAGAGGCTCGATTCATTCAGGGGCTCGGATTTGATCCGGGCCTCGGTACCGGCCGTAAGGTCCGTCGTCAGCCCCTTGAGCAGCGGCTCGTTGATGTCCAGGATCACGAGCTCGTTCATCCGGGTGCCCCGGGCCAGGGTAAAGGCAATGGCCCGGGCGGCTCCCCCCGCGCCCAGCATCAGGATGTTCTTTCCGTCGAGGTCCACGCCGGCATCCTCGATGGCCTTCAATGCACCCGGCCCGTCGGTCCCAAGCCCCCTCAACCGGCCCTTTTCATGAATCACCGTATTGATGGAGCCGATGCTCCGGTCCACGGGGGAGATCTCATCCACGTACTTCATGGCATCGATCTTGTGGGGGATGGTGATGCTCATGCCGCGAAAGTTACCCAGGGCCCGCATTCCGGCCAGGGCGTTTTTCACGTCCTCCACCGGATGGGCCACGTAGACGAAATCCAAATTCAGCGCCCTGAAGGCGGCGTTGTGAATTGCGGGCGAAAGGCTGTGGCCCACGGGGTTGCCGATAACGGCACAGATCTGGGTTTTCGTGCCGATGGAATGTTCCTCACTCATTCAAACTCCTTGCTCACCGGGCCTTCGCCCCGGATGCCCGCTGTGGAATGGGTATCAAATCTCCACCGGGATGCGGATCGTCCTTTCGGACTACCGGCGGAACCCATACTCCAGGGTAAAGAACTGGGGATTCAATTCGGCCATCGGCCCTCGGAGCTTATCGAGCTCGGCTGCCGGTCCATGTACCTCCAGTCGAACCAGCTTGGCTATCTTCAGCGCCTCCTGAAGGAGCGCCCCGACGTTTTGAAGGTGCGCCAACAGGGCATCGGCGTTCGCATACCCCTCGCGGCAATGGGCCAGGGTGTCGTCAAAGGTGAAACCGTAATACAGACACTCGTGTTCTCCACTGGTTTTGTCTACGAACTGCGTGCAAATCGATTTGAAGGCATCCATCTTGTCAGGGGGCACTTGGAAGTAGGGTACGATGGTGCAGCATTGGTCGGCGGTGCTCATGGGTTCCTCCTTCATTGGCAGGCCATTGGGTGAGTCTTGCGCGTCATTTTCTAAATCGCTGCTGCCGGGGGGGCGGGGGCTCGCCTGCCATGGAGAGCCCTTCCCGGCACCGGGAAAAATCCACGCCAGAATTGCGTTAAAGGTGGCGGGATGTCAAGATATAATTTCGGTAATCCCCAGTGCGCCGCCCATACGTCAGCAGATCTTGAGATCCTCCAGAAAATCCGGATCCGCCTCTGGCAACCCCTTGCCCACCAGCAGGTTCGATGTCGTGCGCCCCAGCAACTGGGTGGGCAGGCTCCCCACGAATCGTCGATAGACATCGTGGTGAAGGCTGGCACCGAGGAAGATGACAGCTTCCTCTCCAGCCAGCGCACGAATAGGGTCCGCCGGATGTTTCCCCTCCAGCTGATGAATGGTGAAGGGTTTGCCGCACTGGGCCAGCCACTGCCCGGCCCGGCGGAGGCAATCCTGTGCGCGGCTGATGTTCGCCGCGTCGGTGCCGGGGGTGCGGACCCAGACAAGGTCCAGGGGCCGCGAGACCAGCGGCAGAAGCTGCTTGAGCACGGGGAATACCCGCCTGGCCGAAGTCGATCCGTCCACGCAGACCACGAAGCGGCGGTTCGCCAGGGGGTGCCTGATGATGAGAATCGACGTATGGGCGTCCAGCACCAGCCTGCGAAGGCTGTCGCCCGAGAGCATCCGCTGGAGCCGCCCGTGTTTCGGCGGTGCGATCAGGAGCAGATCGTACCGGTGACGGTCGATTTCATGGTTCAGGGTCTCCAGGCTGTGGCCGAAGCAGACATAGAAGGGAACCCGTTGATCCCAGGGCGTTTGACACACAAACAGGTGCCCGTTTGGAAGCTCCCGGATCTGGACGCGCTGCTGGGGGCGAACCACTCCCCTTTCGGTGAGGACGTCCAGCCCATTGGCCAGGGTCTGAACCCCGGGCGGCAGATGGAGGCGGTCCGTCAGATCGACTTCCCGGCCGAAGGGGGGGAGCGGCTCGATGGCATGGGTGCCCGAGCGGATGGTGATCACGGACAGTTCCGCATGGAGATCCCGCACGAGATCCGCGGCGGATTCCAGCGCCTTCACGCACGAAGGGGAAGCGTCCACGTATACCAGGAGTTTCATGAGAGGATCGTTTCCAGCGTCATGGGGCCACGTCCTTTTTGTCGTTTGAGGGGAGTTCGTCCGGGACTTCTGCGGTCTCGGACCGCGGAAGCTGGCACATTCGGGGTAGGGTCCCCTCGCCGAAAATTTCCCAATTTCCTGTCTTCAGGTCTGGGCATTCAACGAAGACCACTGCGGGACAAGTGGCACATACGGCGGGGCAGAAGGATTCCCGCATGGCCTGGCGGATGGCCTTGCCCGTCGTGGTATGGATATGCGAGGCGCCGATATCTGTCAAGAGTCCGGAATTGTTCAGCACGTCAAAGACATCGTGGTTGACGCCGGAGAGGTACAGACCACCGCCGCGAAGGTGGATATCCCCCAGGATGATTTCCAGCACATGGATGCCGCTGGCATCCATGGTGTTCACATGGTGCATGCGGATCAGGAGGTTGGCCACATCCGGATGGTGGCGCATCCGGCGCTGGAAGTCCTCCACCACGAAGGTGGCGGCGCCGAAAAAGACCGAGCCCTCGATCTGGATGATGTCCATCTGGCAGCAGGTGCGGCCCTGGGCGAAGCCGGTCATCTTGCCTGTTTCGAAATCCGGCACCACCGAGTAGATGCGGGGGCGGGATGTCTTTGCAAGGTGAAGACCGATGGACAGAAGGACCCCCACGTAAATCGAAAATTCGATGTTGACGAAAACCGTGACCAAAAAGGTGACCACCATGGCGGCCGCGTCGGAGCGGGTGGCCCGCAGGGTGCGCAGGATGTCCCGGGTGCGGATCAGCTGGTAGGCCACCACCATCAGCACCCCTGAGAGGGCCGAAAGGGGCAGTTTGGCGGCCAGGGGACCGGCCAGCAGGACCACGGCCATCACGGCAAGACCGGAAATGATGCCGCTGAGGGGGGTCTTGCCGCCGGAGCGGAAATTGACGGCGGAGCGGACAAAGGAGCCGCTGCAGGGATAGCCGCTGAAAAAGGCCGCGCTGATGTTGGCCAGCCCCTGGGCCATAAACTCCCGGTTGATGTTGAGCCGCTGCCGGGTCTGATCGGCAATGGTCTGTGAGATGGACATGGCTTCCATGAGGCCCAGGATGGATATGGCCAGAGCTGCCGGTGCCAGCCGGCCGGTCTGTTGGAATATCTCCCATCTGGGCATGTGGAACGGCGGCGGACCGCCCGGCAGGGCGCCCACCACATGGAGTCCCCCCCGGTCCAGATGGAATATCGCCACGAGCGCTCCCACCAGGATCATGGCCACAAGGGTTCCGGGCAGGTTGGGCAGCCAGCGGAGAAAGACCAGCACAATGACAATGGTCAGCAGCCCCAGAAGGAAGGGAACCGGATGAAACTGTTGCAACCGGCTGGATAAGTCGATCACCTCGTAAATGAAGCCGTCTCCCTGGTTGATAGGGATGCCCAGCAGATGCGGCAACTGCTTGAAGGCGATCAGCACCGCCGCACCGGCGGTAAATCCCAGCAGGACCGAATGGGAGACGAAATTCAGCAGCACCCCCAGTCTGGCCGCTCCCATGATCAGCCTTACCAGGCCGGCCATGATGGCCAGCAGGGCGGCAAGATGGATAAAGGACGTGCTGCCCGGGTGGGCGATTTCGCTCAAGGCGCTGAAGACCACCAGGGAGGACGTGGTGGTGGGGCCTGTAATCAGATGGGAGGAGCTGCCCCAGAGGCATCCGATGATGGTTGGGACGATGGAGGCATAGAGGCCGTACTGGACCGGAAGTCCGGCGATGATGGCGCAGGCCATGGATTGCGGTACAGCCACCACGGCCACCGTCAGGCCTGCAAACAGGTCCGCCTTAAGGTAGTGGCGGTTGTACTTGCGCAGCCAGGGCATAAAGGGGACGACATCTTCGATTCGCAGGTGCACGCGGTTACTCCAGGCAGCATTACCTATTCAGGCGGACGATGTGCCAGTGACCGGCAGGTTGACCCTTGTGACATTGACATGGAATCCACATTAACATAAATCTAAAGCAGAACAAACAACTTGTAGCCTTTTACGAAACCGGATCGCCCCGACGGTTTCCCGAAGGCGGGGTCCCTGAATGGCAAACGTCAACTGTTTTCATGTGCTGCAGGTACCGGAGACGGCCTCTGTCGAGGAACTCCGGCGCGCTTATATGCGTCTTGTCAGGCGCTGGCATCCGGATCAATACGTCGATGCGCCGGGGTTGCAGGCGGCGGCCCAGGAGCGGTTGAAACTCATTAACGCCGCTTACGAGGAGGCCAAAGCGATACGGGCGGCTTCTGCGCATCCCGGTCGGCAAGCGGGACCGGCCGGAAAAAAGTCGGGCAGACGGTCGGGGACTGGTTTTCCCGGCTGGCTTCGGGGCCTGTTCGGAACCGGAAAGGTCCTGAAGCGGCGGCCCGCAATGGATTCGAGAACGAAACCGAGGCCCGGTCAGGCCAGGGCCGGGGGGGACAAGAATTTCGAAGCCATCTTCCAGGATGCCGTCCGGGCAAGGCCTGCGGCACCGGGGGGTGCCGCTCTGCGGCCCCGACCCCGGCCGACGGTCAAGTACAGGGGAGGGCGGATGCGCGGACGCCGGACAGGCGCGATGGGTGACAGGGAGCGCCTGCGGGTGGAGCCGATTCGCAGGGTCCAGCGCGTGGATAAGGTGTGAGGGGGGGATCTATCGGAGTTGACAAGCCTTTATCGGTTTCGATAGGATCCCCCGAAATGAATTGCAGGCGCTGCAGGCGGTTTTCCCCCGCTCCGGGCGCCACCTGCCCCTGACCGATCGAGAAAGCGCGGGGAGTGCCTGATGGATACGTTGATCTTATCCAGGCTGCAATTTGGCCTGACCACCGCATTTCACATCCTCTTTCCCACTCTCACCATCGGATTTGCCATCTACCTGGTGGTGGTCGAATTCTTATGGCTTCGCACCGGAGAGGAAATCTATTTCCGGATGTACCGCTTCTGGGTAAAGCTCTTTGCCGTGAATTTCGCGGTGGGCGTGGTCAGCGGCATCATCCTGGAGTTCGAGTTCGGGACCAATTTTGCGCGTTTCTCCCAGGCCGTCGGAAATGTCATCGGGCCCCTGTTCGCTTACGAGGCCCTGACGGCGTTTTTTCTGGAGGCCGGATTTCTGGGGGTCATGCTCTTCGGGTGGAAACGGGTGTCGCACACGATGCATTTTATCTCCACCTGCCTGGTCGCCCTGGGGGCCTCGCTTTCCGCCTTCTGGATTATGGCTGCCAACGCCTGGATGCAATTTCCGGCCGGATACCGGTTTGTCAACGGCCGGTTCATGGTGACGAACTTCTGGGACGTCATCTTCAGCCCCACCATGCCCTCGCACCTGGCCCATATGCTCATGGCCTCCTATGAGACCACCGTCTTTGCGGTGGCAGGTATCAGCGCCTATTACCTCTTGAAGGGCAAGCATGCACCCCTCTTCCGGAAATCGCTATTGCTGGCGCTTTCCATGGCGGCCGTGTGTGCCCCCCTCCAGCCGCTGCTGGGGGATTTCGAGGGGCTCAGCGTCTTTCACCATCAGCCCGCCAAACTGGCGGCCATCGAGGCCCACTGGAACACCAACACCCTGGGCGGCGCCTCCTTTGTGGCCTTTGCCCTGCCGGACATGGCCGCGGAGCGCAACCGGCTGGAGGTGACGATTCCCGACGGGTTGAGCCTTCTGCTGACGCACTCGCTGAAAGGCAAGGTCCTGGGGTTGAAGGAATTCCCGAGGCGGGATCGCCCCTATGCACCGGTGATTTTCTGGGCCTTCCGGTTCATGGTGCTCATCGGGGTGATTTTTGTTTTGCTGATGATCTGGGCTGCCTTCCTCTGGTACAAAAAACGGCTGACCGAGAGCCGGGCGTTTTTAAAGGCCCTGGTGATGATGCAGCCGGCCGGATTTCTGGCCACGATTCTCGGGTGGATGACCGCTGAAATGGGTCGACAGCCCTGGATCGTCTATGGGGTCATGCGGACCTCGGAGGCCGTGTCCCCCATCGCCACGGGCAACGTGGTGTGGTCCTTGAGCCTGTTTGTTCTGTTTTTCGGCCTGGTGGGCGCGAGCTATTTCTACTACGTACTTAAAATTCTCCGCAAGGGCCCGGATTTCGATTCCCCCATTCCCTTCGTACAGCTTCGGGCGGGGATGCGGCCTCTGGAGGAATCGCTGCATCGGGAGGAGGAGCGCTGATATGGACTTGGTGCATATCTGGGTCTTTCTGGTGGGGGTGGTGGTCATCCTGTACGTGATCCTGGATGGCTTTGCCCTGGGGGTGGGGCTGCTGTTTCCAACCGCCCGGAGCGATGCCGAACGCGACCTTCTCATGGGCAGTATCGCGCCCGTATGGGATGCCAATCAGACCTGGATCGTATTCGGCGGCGGCGCGCTTTTCGCCACCTTCCCAACCACCTATGCCGTGCTCTTCAGCGCCCTGTACATCCCGCTTCTCACCTTTATTTTCGGATTGATTTTCAGGGGGGTCGCCTTTGAATTCCGGGTCAACGCCCATCGAAAGCGAATTTGGGACCGGGCCTTTTTCATCGGATCACTGGTGGCGGTCCTGGCCCAGGGATTGACCCTGGGCGCCTACATTTCCGGCATCAAGACCACCGACGGCCTGTTCTCCGGGGGCGCCCTGGACTGGCTGTCCCCCTTTTCGGTGATGGTCGCCTTGGGCCTGGTTGCCGGCTATGTCCTGCTGGGAGCCACCTATGCGCTCCTCAAGACCACGGGACCGATCCAGGAACGCGCCCGCCGGCAGGCGACGGCGGCCGGCTTGACCGTGGCCGGTTTCATGCTCCTGGTGAGTGCCTGGACGCCGCTTCACAACCCGGATATTCTGGCCCGTTGGTTCAGCGCGCCCCGGGTCTATTTCATTTGGCTGTTCCCCCTGCTGGGGATTGTCTCTTTCTACGGGCTGGTCCGGTCCCTGGGCCGCGATGAGAAAGGCGGACCGTTTCTCCACAGCGTTCTGTTGTTCCTTTCGGGTTATCTCGGGCTCGAGGCGGCCCTGTACCCCTATGCCGTTCCACCGGGCATCACCATTTACCAGGCAGCGGCCCAGGGCGAAACGCTCCGCTTCACCCTCTGGGGGGTGGTGCTGGTGCTGCCCTTCGTACTGGGGTATATTGCCTACAGCTATTGGGTATTTCGAGGCAAGGTGAGCGAGGCGGACGGCTACCACTAATCACCGTTCACTGTCTTTTAATAAGTCCCTTCTCCATGGCAAAGACCGTGAGGGCGGGGGTGTTGTGGAGATCCAGCTTCTTCATGAGGTTGGCGCGGTGCTTTTCTACCGTTTTCAGGCTGATACACAGATAATCGGCTACATCCTTGTTCTTGTACCCTTCGGCGATCAGTTTGAGCACCTCGCGCTCCCGCTGGGTGAGGGTTTCCCACGAGGATTTCGGCTTCAAGCTCTTTTTCCCCTCCAGATAGCCGACAATCACCTTCTCCGATACGCTCGGGCTCAGGTAGCGCTTCCCCTGCAAGACATGACTGATGGCCATGAGCAGCTCGTCATGGGTGGCATCCTTCAGGATGTAACCATCGGCTCCTGCCTTCAGGGTCATGAGGATGTACTCCTCCGTATTGTGAACGGTGAGGGCGATGATTTTGATGGCCGGGTGGCGCTTCTTGATTTCCTTGATTGCTTCGAAGCCGTTCATGCGGGGCATGGAAAGATCCATCAGTATCAGGTCCGGCGATAGATCCGTGGAAAGGCGGAACGCCTGGCGTCCATCCTCCGCTTCCCCAACGACTTCAAGTTCGGGATTCATGCACAGAAGGGACTTCAGGCCTTCCCGCAAAATCGTGTGGTCCTCGACGATCAGAATCCGCTTTTTTTTTGTCATTGTCTTTTTGCTTAAAATAGCGAGCTGTTCATAATGAGCAAATACCCGCACCGTCTTCACCGCATCGACATGCCCGGAGCCCCCTATGTAGCACATACGGGAGGTATGGTAAAGGACTATCAATTACGGTCCTGGCAAGGTTGATCTCTCTGCAAAGACCTGGTAGGAACCAGCCCGTCACGTTCGAAAGGAAAGCAGCCTTGACATGAAACGTCGAATAGCGGTTTCTATTCTTCTTATTGTTGCCGCGGTTGTGGGCGTCGTCGGTTACTGGGCGATTCGTAAACCCCGGCCGCTGGTGCTGACAGGCATTGTGAGCACCGATGAAGTGCGAGAGGGCGCCCTCGTCCAGGGCCGGCTTCAGGCGCTCCTGGTCAAGCAGGGCGATACGGTCAAAAAGGGCCAGCTCCTGGCAATTATCCAGCCCCGGGAGTGGCAGGCGGACAGATCCTACTACGAGAACGCCGAGAAGGCGTCGGCCGCCCAGGTCGATCAGGCACGGGCGGACCTGGCGTTCCAGGAAGCCCAGACGCGCGAGCAGATTCGTCAGGCGAAGGCCGGCCTGGCCATGAACCGGGACCAGGTGAAACAGGCGCGGGCAGACCTGGACTATGCCCGGATCACCTTCGAACGCGCCAAGGCCATGCGGGCGCGGGAAATCAATTCGCAGCAGGATTTCGATCAGGCGCGCACCGGCTACGATGCCGCCAAGGCCCATGTGGAATCCCTGAAAAAGCAGGTGCACGCCGCGGAGGCTACGCTGGCCCTGGCGAGGGCCAACGCAAAGCAGATAGAGGCGCGTCGGGCCGTCCTGGCAGCCAGCACCGAACGGTTGGCAGCGGCTCGCGCCCAGACCGAAAAGGCGGACATCCTGCTCGGCTATACGCGGATTCACGCCTCCATCAATGGCATCGTGGATGTTCGGGCAGCCCTTCCCGGAGAGGTGGTAACGCCCGGTCAGACCATTGTGACACTGGTGGACCCGGACAACCTGTGGGTCAGGGCCGATGTCGCCGAGAGCTATATCGACCGCATTCATATCGGCGAGAAATTGACCGTGCGTCTGCCCTCCGGTGGCACTCGAGAGGGAACGGTCTTCTTCCGGGGCGTGGATGCGGACTATGCTACCCAGCGGGATGTCAGCCGCACCAAGCGTGACATCAAAACGTTCCAGATTCGCCTGCGCTGCGACAACCGGGACCGCAGCCTTGCCCTCGGGATGACGGCCTATGTCATCCTTCCCCTGAGGTGAGCCCCATGGCATCCGAGCCGGCCCCCGCCCTTGAGCCTCCTGTGTTCGATGTCGAGGTGGACAACCTGACGAAACATTTCGGCGAATTTTGCGCTGTCGATCGCTTGAGCTTCAAGGTGCGCCATGGCGAGGTGTTCGGTCTTCTCGGTCCGAATGGCGCGGGCAAATCGACCCTCATCCGCATGCTTACCACCCTCGTGCCGCCGAGTTCCGGTCAGGCCCGCATTATGGGCCATGATGTCGTCCGCGCTGCCAACGCGGTCCGCCGCGTCATCGGCGTCATCCCGCAGGCCATGACCTCGGACCTCGACCTGAGCGCCCTGGAGAACATGACCATCTTCGCGAAGCTCTACGGCCTTTCGCGCAACAGGCGCCGCAGGATCATCGGCAGGCTCCTGGAGGCGGTGGATCTGGTCCAGTGGGCCGACAAGCCCGTCCGGATGTTCTCCGGCGGTATGCGCCGCCGGCTGGAGATTGCGCGGGGACTGGTGCACGAACCGAAGATTTTTTTCCTGGACGAGCCGACCACTGGGCTGGATCCCGTTTCACGGGTTTCCGTGTGGGAGATGCTGACGCAACTGAAGGCGGAAGGCGATCTGACCATCATCGTTACGACCCACTACATGGATGAGGCGGACCGGCTCTGCGACCGCATCGCCATCGTGGATCACGGCCAGCTGGTAGCCCTCGATTCCCCCCTGAAGCTCAAGGCCTCGATTCCCGGCAAAAATTTGATCGAGGCGAGCTTCCATGAAATACCAACCGGCTGGACCCAGACCCTGGAAGCCCTGCCGGATGTCGTGGAGGTCAAGGCGGAGGATCATATCTTCCGAATCGCGTCCCATAACGGACCGCGCACGACGGTGGCCCTGATGGATGCCGCCCGGAAGGCCGAGGTCGTTGTCGGTTCCCTCTCCGTGCAGAGCACGAGCCTCGATGATGTATTTGTCCATTACACGGGGCGGCAGCTTCGGGATGCGCTCCAGGCACCGGCCGCCAAGGACAGTCCCTTCATGATGCGCAGAGGTTGAGAGGAAATATGGGAAATGCCTTGAATCGTATCTGGGCTCTTATCGAACGGGATCTGCGCCGCTTTCGCCGGAGTCCCACCCTGATCGTCGTCTCGATGGTGATGCCCCTGGTCCAGCTCGTGGTCCTGGGCTATGCCTTCGGAGGGAAGGTCAAACATCTGGAGGTCGGCGTGGTGGACCAGGACCATCGGGTACCCGCCGTCCGGTTAAAGGGGATGCTCACCGCCGTGGCGGCCAACGCGCAAACCTTCGATACCCTTTCTTACGATGATGAGAGCCGTGCCCTGCGGGACCTTCGCAACGGCCGGATCAACGGGATCCTGAACATTCCCCCGCATTTTTCACGCAAGGTGCTTGCCGGCGCCAACCCCCGCATCGCCCTCATCGAGGACAACACGGACCAGTTTTCCGCTTCGGCTCTGGCGTCAAGCCTTGCCGGGCTCGTGGATGCCTACAACAAAAAGCCGGTCAGTCCCCGCGAGACCGCCCTCGTCACCCTGGACGTGGTGGAGGTATACCCCTACGTCCCCTACATACAATACCTTCTGCCGGGCTCCATCGTGCTGGCCATCTTCATCTCCGCCATGATCGGCGGCGGCATCATGTATATCGACGACAAGGCACGCGGTCTGCACGAAGGCTACCTGGTGACCCCCATCACCAAATTCGACCTCATCCTGGGCTTCAATCTCGCCGGCGCCATCAAGGCCGTGCTGACCGGCCTGGTCCTGGTGACCGTCGGCTCACTCATCGCCGGCATCCCGGATCCTTTCAACCTGTTGCGCCTCGGCCGGATGCTGCTGCTGGTGGCGGTGACCGCCCTGGCCCTCATCAGCATGATGTTTCTGATTATGGTGAGAGTGAGCGATCCGTTGGTGCCCCGCGCCATCTTTGGCGTCCTGAACACCATGCTTTTTTTCCCCAGCGGCGCGGTGTATCCGATCAATGCCTTCCCCGCCTGGATGAGAACCCTCTCGGTGGTGAACCCGTTTACCTACGCGGTGGACGGATTCAAGTCCCTTGTGTTGAAAAACACGGGCCTGACGGCGATCACGGGAGATTTGCTCTTCCTGGGTGTCTTTACCTTGCTGACCATGGCCGCCGCGACGCTGCTCTTCCGCCGCAGCCTCTGAACCGGAATAGGGGACCTCCGTATATCATTTGGCTGGAGATTGGTTCGCCTTCAGGATCGCATCCGCCCAACTTTCGCTTGTTTGCCGTATCCATTGAATGGTGCTCTTGTCCTTGTATTGCGCATAGAGGTAGGCAAAAAGGATTTTTTGCCTGGCCCTGAGCATGCAGCAGCCCATGACCATCTTTGCGGTTTTGCCCCCCATTGAAAAGGATGAAACCATCCCAAAGGCATATGCATCCGGCTTTGAGAAGAGACAGCCCAGGGAAATGGGCTTGCCGATGCTCAACCTGGCCTGATCGAGATGCAGTGATTTCATCCGCTGGTTGAATTCATCTTCCACCTTCTTGACGGAGGAACTCAACACATCTCCGAACTGCCGCTTCACACCGGCGGTCACCTCCTTGAAGTTGGCTGCGCTACAGTCCAGGTATTCACCCCGTCGAGGCACTTCGACCAATGCGTACTTCGTCATCATCCGGTCGGATCCCCGCCTGATTTTTGGCAGGTCCTTTTCAAGGACGAATCCAGCGATGAGCCGGTTGACCGCGGGCACGATGACTTCCATGAATTCCCGGTTATCATACCCCACTTCCCTCATATCCGGAACGGGCGGTGGAATGGCGATGGCAACCCCTCCCGCCTTGAAGGACTGGACGGGGGCGGGCGGCGCAGCAGGGTCCTGTGCATTGGCCGTTGCGACAAACCCCATGACCAGCAAGCAGACAAAAATCATCTTCTTCATCTTACGATCTCCTTTCGGTTCTTCAGCCGTTGTCGATTCCTGGTTGCAAGGTGGACCGCTGCACCGAGCTATCCGCTCGCACCTTTATTACCGCCTCGATGATGAGTGGCTGCCGGGACGTGCCATACAAGTGAATGACAGTTTTATACTCTGCCACAAGTGCCTGAGTCAACATCGGATCATGCCATCCCAGGATGATTTTGTTCTGAAATGGATCACCCCAGGGACATGACAGATTCCCAGCGTTCGTAGTCGGTGGAGACGGGAAGCCCCCGTTTTTCCAGAACACGGATCATGCCCGGGTCGTTGAAGCGGACATAGGGGTTGACACGTCTCTCGTCGTCCAGGGTGGAGCGTACATGTTTGGAGTCGTAATTTTCCAGAAAGGGCTCGATATGCGGGTTGTCCGGTTCCATGATTTTCGCGAAGGCCATGGACTCGGCGACATAATCATGTCCGGCATAGACCGTGGTGGATCCGGGCAGTGCCATCAGCCCCTGAAGGGTCCTGTAGAAGGCCTTCAGGTCCCCGGAAAAACAATTTCCCACGGTGCCATTAAAAAGGGTATCGCCGGTGATGATCCTTTCATCCAGGTGAAAGGTCACGGAATCAGCCGTATGACCGGGGGCGGGATGAACCTGGATCGTGTCATCTTCCAGGGGGATGGTTTCAGTTGCCGCCGCATCGCGGGGGGAAAGCAGGCCTGCATGGGTGGCCTCGAGCAGACGCCGGTTGCCGCTGGTATGATCGGCGTGGCCATGGGTGTTGGTGACATGGAGAAGCTCGAGGCGCCTGGAGGACAGGTAGGAGAGGATCTCCCGGGTCGCGCCGCCATCGATCGCCACGGCCAGGTGCTTTCCGTGGATCACGTAAGCCAGATTGTCCGATGAATACCTGAATTGTCGAATGGAAAGCATCGCGGGATTTCCTCCTTTCTTCGCCGGTCGTTTTTTTCGGGCTGACAATCCAGCATGCATGAAAATACCCCTTTTCGCAAGGTGGGGTTGAAATCCCCCAAATCGGCTCACCGGATAATTTTCGGTGTCACTGCCCACCGATCGACCACCGTGACAGCGGAGCGGGGAGGGCACCGGTGTTGGGTTGCGTGCTATAGTCCTGCCCCACAAACGATCGACTGTTGCAATTACGGCTGGCTTGCTGTACATGAGGGGGAATTTACCCGTGAAACAGACATTGAGAAGGCAAAGCGGCGCCTGAAGAGCCGAGCGAGAGGAGACGCAAAGCATGTCGCAAAATCTTGACAGCATGCCTCAGAGCGAAAACGAACAGTTCGAGGAGAGCGGGGCCAGCGTACAGGAGCGGAGCGCTTGTATGGAGCGGCCCAAGATTTTGGTGGTGGGCAAGGAGGATATTTTTACGGAGCGGGTCATGGATTACGCTGTCAGTCTTGCCGATCGTCTGGGCTACGACATCGTCGCCATGAATGTGAATACGGTGGTGGGACAATCGGGCACCTTTCTCCATCCCTTCAAGAAGCATTTGCGGGAAGAATTTGAAGTGCATGCCACCCAGGCGGCAGGTCTCCTTCGGGAAAAAGCCGTGGCCAAAGGGATTCAGTTCGAGCACGTGGTCAAGTTCGGCGAAGTGACCAAGGCTGTAAAGCAGCTCCACCATGAGTTTGAGCATATCGAATTGGTGGTGACCGAACCTGAATCCCATGCGGAACATAGTGACGCGGAGCTTGCCATACCGGTCTTCAGCATCGAATTTAGCTGAAAATAAAACGAAATATCAGTTGTTTGCAGTCTGGAGGATTCGAAAAAGTGCCCCCCTTAACGTTGCATATGGTTCTTGTGATGGGCATTATCGCCCTTGCTGTATTTCTCTTCATCGTCGAATGGGTACGCGTTGATGTGGTGGGGATTATCATGATGGTCGTGCTGCCCATTTTGGGACTGGTAACAGGGCAGGAGGATTTCAGCGGCTTTGGCAGCAACGCTGTCATCTCCATTATCGCGGTGATCATCATCGGTGCTGGGCTGGATAGGACCGGCATCATCAACCGTCTGGTCAAACCCATTTTAAAGGCTGCCGGAAACAGCGAAAGCCGGATTATCGTGATGATTTCGGCAACCGTCGCCATCATCTCCAGCTTCATGCAGAACATTGGGGCGGCGGCGCTTTTTCTGCCGGCCCTGCAGCGCATCAGCAAGATAAAATCCATTCCGCTGTCAAACCTGCTGATGCCCATCGGCTTTGCCTGTATTCTCGGGGGGACGATAACCCTGGTGGGCTGCAGCCCGCTGATCCTGTTGAACGATCTGCTCAAACCCTTTCATTTGAAGCCCTTCGGGCTGTTCGATGTGACCCCCATCGGCCTGGCGTTGGTGGCATCGGGGATCTTGTATTTCATCATTTTCGGCCGGTTGATTCTGCCCCGGGCCTGTGGGGAAGACGAGTCCGGGGATTGCCTGCCCGATTGGCACCAGTCCTATCGTCATCTGGGGGATCTGCAGGAACTGCAGACTGCGGCTGACGCGTCATATGAGCTCAGCCTGCGGTACATTCGCGACCATTATCTGGTCCACGTGATCGCAACCGCATACACCCCAGCTGGGGAGATGCTGCTCTCTCCGGATATGGATTCAGTTCTGCCCTCCAATTCCGTCATCGCCGTTCAAGGCCTTCCCAAGAATGTCGAACTTCTCGCCAAGGATCTGAACTTGATCCGGAAGGAAAAGCTGGAGTTTTTCGAGGAGCCCCTGGGGGCCGCCTCTTCGGGTACCGTGGAGGCCGTCGTCGGTCCGCGCTCCGAGTTGGTGGGGAAGACCCTGCGGCAAATTCGGCTGCGAGAGGCCTACCATGTCAACACGCTGGCCATCCATCGCAGCGACACCCATGGATCCCGATTTTATTTCGCAGGGTTGAGCGACATGGCCCTCCAGGCGGGAGATACCCTTCTGGTCCAGAGCACCTGGGATAGGCTCAAGTTGCTGGGGGAAAGCCACCTGCTCCTTCTGAACACCCCCATTGACGTGGAGACCATGGCGCCGGAAAAGGCCTGGAAGGCCATCATCTGTTTTGCAGTGGCCATTGGCCTCGTGGTTTTTACGCATTTGAGGCTGTCGGTCTGTCTGATGGCCGGCGCTCTGGGGATGATCCTCACCCAGGTATTGACCGTGGATGAGGCATATAAGTCAGTGGATTGGCGGACTATTTTCCTGTTGGCCGGATTGATTCCACTGGGTATCGCCACGGAAAAGAGTGGTACGGCGTCCTACATCGCGCACCATGTCTTAGGGATGCTGGGGCATGTATCGGAGCTCACGCTGCTGATCGTGATCGGCGTCCTGTCGACCCTGTTTACCCTGGTGATCTCCAATGTGGGGGCGACGGTACTGCTGGTGCCGCTGGTGGTCAATATGGCCATGCTGGCGCACATCGATCCGCGGATGGCGGCCCTGGTCGTGGGCATTGCCACTTCCAATTCGTTCATGCTGCCCACCCATCAGGTAAACGCCCTGTACATGGGGCCGGGCGGTTACCGCAGTGTGGATTTTATAAGATCCGGCGGGATCATGAGCATCATCTTTATTGTGGTCATGATTGGCATGATTTCAGCCTTTTATTAGGTTGGCACCAGGAATTCACTGTCTAAAAGTATTTTTGCCGGCCTCCTTAATTCAGCACCACCCGATTACGCCCCCCCGCTTTGGCGCGATAGAGGGTTTGGTCAGCGGCTTTGACCAGCAGTTCGGAAGAATTGGAACGATCGGGAATCAGAGTGGATATGCCCAGACTGAGGGTTACGAAAGAGCTGACGTCTGATTTCACATGGGCAATCTTCAGTGCCTCGACGTCCTGGCGAATGCGCTCGGCCATGCATTCGGCGCCCGGACCGGGGGTGTTGGGAAGAATCACTGCAAATTCCTCTCCGCCATAGCGGGCGGCAAAATCCCCCGCGCGCCTGAGATTGCCCTGGATGGTACGGGCCACGGCAGACAGACAGTGATCCCCGGCCTGATGTCCGTATTCATCATTGTAGAGCTTAAAGAAATCCACATCGCACATAATAAGGGACAGGGGCTGGCCCTCGCGTTTCAAGCGCCTCCACTCCCGGCTCAGTGTGGCATCGAAGAACCGTCGGTTGGCCAGCTGGGTGAGTGCATCCACTTTGGCGAGGCGCTCCAATTCGAGATTCGCCGTCTTCAAAGCCGCTTCGACCGCTTTGCGCTCACTGATATCCTTGAAGGCCTCCACAACTCCGATGAGTTCGGCATCGAGTCCCAGAAGCGGGGTCGCAGTCAAAATGAACGGGGTACGTTTCCCGTCTTTACCTACCTGTTCCATATCGCATTCGACGCGTGTCTCCCCATTCAGTATGCGATGGATGGAACAGCGCGACCCATGGCACGCCGATCCGGGTATGAGTTCATGGCATTTCTTCCCGATAATCTCGTCTCTTTCCATCCTCAGGGTCGCTATCATCGCTTGATTGACGCGCTGTATCGTGAAATTTAGATCGATGACCCACATACCGTCGGCAAAGGTGTTGAAAATCTGGTTCAGCTCGATTCTGGCAATTTCTGCCTCGATTGCCATATAGTTGGCCCGCTCTATCACCTGCTCAAGATCTCGATTGGTGTCCTCCAACTGTCTGTTCATGTCCATCTGCCGCTCATCACGGTCCTCGTGGTCGCGGGTCTCAATGAACACCAGGGCGAATCCCTGGACCTCCCCGAAAACGCCCTTCAAAGGAAATACGATGATAACGATGCCTTTTGATTCACCCTCCCGGGTGATCAATTGGGACGGTTTGAGCACTATGGGGCCTGCTGCCTGCGATGAGTCTTCAAGGATGTGGGAGAGGTTCCGGGTTGTCTCCGAGGCAACACAATCCGCCAGGACCAAATCCAGCAACTCATCGGCAGAATATCCGGACATTCGGGACAGGGCTTGGTTGCAAAAGGTCACATTCCCGGAAAGATCCACCTCGGCGTATCCCCCAGGACCGTTTATGAAAACAGCGCGAAGGCAATTGGTTGTAACGATTTCAGGTTCTTGATCCATCATATGATCCAGCTACCGAAAAGCAATTTGTCAACAGCACCTGTACGACGGTCTATGGCGACTGGCTTTATATGAAATGAATTTCACGGAATAAGTCAAGCGTCAAGTTGTCTTTCCGGCCCTTTCGGAATCGTGGCGAAGGCATCTGACCACCGTCAGATTTCCGCCAAAGGTATTCCTTCAGGGTTCGCTCGGCAGCCTAACCTTGATTGCCAGATGAAGGACGCCCATGCCGCCATGGCCGATGACGTATGCTTCAATCAACCCCGTCAAGGTCTCGTGGAGTTCTTTCACGCTGGCTGCCCATGGCGCATGGAAACTCCATGAGAGAAACCAGGCCCCTCCTGACAGGACAACCACCGCAAGGGCGCCGAATCCGAGACCCTGCACGATGGCGGCAAGACCGCAAGCGCTGGGTTCGGGCAGTTCAAGGTGCCTCAGCTGTTGAAGATCTTTTTTGACCTGAGAGAAATTTTTATAGAGATAGGGATAAAAGAATTGAAGCCCGTGCCGTCTTATTTCGATGAAAATAAAGGCGAAGCCGATGGGCAGGAGGGATAACCCGGTACCGATGTGTATCCAGGTTCCATAGAACTGGAGGGCTTTCCCGCTTATCTGGCCGCTGTCCGTAAAGCCCATGAAGTTGCTGACCGTGATCTGGCTCAGGACCAGGCACAAAATGACCATATGAAGGAACAGAACCGCCGGTGGCTGTCGTTCTCGCAGGTATTCCAGTGTGTTATGCATTAGACGCATTGGGTCCTCCTGTTTTCCGATGGAGCGGATTGGGTTCTACTTTCTCGTCTTGAACACGTCGGTGATAACGTAGTTGTCCGTAATCCCATTGCCTGCCGCATTCGGCTGCTGGGCGCCTGCTTTGGAAAGTCCGTACATGGCCTCCAGGGTCCGCAGAAGGTTCACATGGGTGATGCCATTATGCTCGGGATAACGGCCCGGCTTGATATGCGCGCCCGCGAATATGGTAACGATCCTGTTCTGCAGATCGAGGCACAATTCATGGCAGGACCCTGACCCGGCACATGACGCTGGATCGACCATAGGATTGGTCAGCCCCCTGTACCCCTGCCTGTCATGATTCTCATCGAAGGTGAGGATCAGGAGACTGTTGTGATGCTTGGCCCACCGGTAATAGGGGTCGATGTGTTTTCTTAGCCAGCGATCCCCTGCCGGGATGCTTCTGGAAAGGGGGCCATCGTGCATATCGTCGATCAGGTTGGGAATCACGAAGGCGACGGTGGGCAGCGCGTCATACCCCGAGGGGCTTGAAGGAAAATCATCGAATCGCAGATTGGATGAACTGGCAAGGGTGTTGCCGTTGGGCACGTTGGAGAAGCTGATCCAGGGAACGTGTTTGCGCGCATAGAGGCCGTATCCTTCCCCTGTAAATCCGATCCTGGGCAGGCCCTCTGAATAGCCTTTGAAGGAAAGTCCCTTGTCGATCAGCTGCTGGCCGAGATTCGGTGCGGTAAAGGGATACCCTGAGGGGTTCCCGGCAGAGGGAATTCGGTCCGTGAACCCGATCCCGTGGTTGGCGCCCGAAAACAGCCAATAGTAATTGCCCTGGCTGAAATGTTCCTCGGCATAGAATTGCGTGAAGCTCGCCCCTTCAGCCGCCAATACATTGTTTATATAAGGAGCTTCCTTGTTCCCGATAATTTCTCCGTAGTCCTTATTCTCTTCGACAACGATGACGATGTGATCGTAGACCGGCAAATCCGAAGGCCATCCAAGACGAGCGGTTTCAGGGACGGCGGGCTGCCGAATTCCCGCATCCCGGCCAAGGGCCGGCAGGCAGGAAAGGAGGAGGATCGTTGAGATGGCGATAATTTTGTTCAAGCCGGTCACAAGGGGCCTCCTGTTGATCCATTTCGGTTTATTGAGAACCATATGGGTTTGAATATACGGCGGCTGCCTTGAAAAAATCAAGTCATTGAATCCGATTCACCGCATTTCACGCGCCTTTCGGCATCGGGTAAAACAAACCAAGAGGGGCTGCTTTTCCATAAGACGCCCTAAGGCATTCAAACAGTGTCGCGGTCTCCAGCGGAAACCCGGCGCCCTCCCCGCTCCGCTGCCGCGGTGGTCAGACCTTCTCTACTTGCAATTGCCTGGGGGGTTGACAGGCGCGCCGGAAATCGGTCATAAATGGACGAATTTCCTTCGCCAGTTTCGAGGTTTTCGCGTACACGAGGATCCGACCGTCCAGGGCTGACACGGCTTCAGGAGGCCGCGATCCCATATGGCATATGGGAGCCCTTGGATGCAGACACAATCAAAGGCGGACGCCCAGCGCCGGGTGGACCAGATCGCTCATTTCAGGAAAGAGCTCGACACACTTGAGCGCGACCATATCGTCGTGCTCGATGGCGATCAACGCGCCGACCTCACCGCCTATCATGACAGCCTCATCGCCAGGATGTCCTCGGTGTTCGACATCGATTCGAACAGCCGGGAAAAACAACTCACCCTCGGGATGAAGATCGCCTCGTTCATCGGCGCACTGGGGCTGGCCGCCAGCGTCTTTTTCCTTTTCTATCAATTCTGGGGACGCTTCTCCACCCCTTCCCAGGTGGTCATCCTGATCCTGTCCCCCCTCCTGACCCTGGGTGCGACCCTCCTGGCGGCCCAAAAGGAAACGACCGGATATTTTTCAAAACTTTTCGGTCTGGTGAGCCTGGCGTGTTTTATCCTGAACCTCTCCATGCTGGGTCAGATTTTCGATATCGTACCATCGGAAAACGCCTTTCTCGTGTGGGCCGCCTTCGCGTTCATCCTGGCCTATGCCGCGGATGCGCGGCTGCTGCTGGCGGCGGGGATCCTCTGCCTGGCGGCGTTTCTCTCGGCAAAGACAGGGACATGGAGTGGGTGCTACTGGATCTATTTCGGAGAGCGGCCCGAAAGCTTTTTCCCGGCGGCCTTTATTCTGTTCGGAATGTCCCTGTTCAGGCACCGCGCCTTTTCTGGGTTTTCCGAAATCTACCGGGTTTTCGGCATGCTTCTCTTTTTCATCCCGGTGCTGATCCTCTCCAACTGGGGAGCCGTCAGCTACCTGGAATTCCCCAATGGAGCCATAGAGGACCTCTATCAGGTGGTCGGATTTGTGGTGAGCGCCCTGGCCATCTGGCTCGGTATCCGGCAGGGCTGGGCGGAGGTGATGAATACCGGCAACGTTTTTTTTACCATTTTCCTCTACACCAAGTTCTATGACTGGTGGTGGAAATGGATGCCAAAGTACCTGTTTTTTCTGATCATCGGCCTGACAGCCGTGCTGATGCTGCTCATCTTCAAACGTCTCCGTAAATTCGCTCCAAGAAGGTCAAAGGGGGGTGCGGCATGAAGACGATCCTCTCTTCCCGGAATCTTTTTATCATGGGGTTTATCCTCCTTGCGGCAACGAACATCCTGGTACTCGGGGGGGTCTTTCTAAACCGATCCGGTGAGCCGGATTCCAGGGTTCTTTTGACCGAGCGGGAGCTGCCGGTATACCAATGGGGCTGGAAGGAGAACAGCGGTATTTCGCTGAATCTTGCCTGGCGAGTACTGGATGCGAACGACGAGGCCGACTATTTCGGTCCCTGGGGAATGCCCTCCTGGCTTGACGCGGCCAAGTTAAAGGCGCTGGGATTTGACATCGACAGGATTGCCGGACGGGAGAGGCATCAGGATCACTATAAGGCGTCCATCCCCAAAGAGGTCTTCATCGTACTCGAGTACGGAGGAAAACCCTTTGACACAGCGCTGGGGAGATTGGAAGCGGCAGTTGAAAAACAGAAGGCCAGCCTGGCGAAGCAGCCTGACGATGCGCAAAAACGCCGGGTGATCAACAGCGCCGAAAGGCGTTTGAATAGAGAACGGGTGGCCGGCTCCCGGCTCTTCGCGGTGGATGCGGGGCTTGACCCGCACACGCTCCGCGAGGCCTACCCGGACCGGAGCCGTTTCATCATCACCCGCGGGATCGTCACCGTCGGCTTCAGATACCGGGGCAAGAAGAAGCGCATCTACGGGCGCATCAAGAAGATAAGCATCGATCGTATCCATGTGCCACTGAAGTACAAAAAGCAACTCCAAGCCATCTTGAAATCAGGCCTGCATCGCTTCCATTCGGATGCCCCGCCCCGTTATACGGTGGAATTGGCCTATGGCAGCCGGCGGGAACCATGGATCGTGGCGGTCAAGGCCCTGCACTGAAAACCAGTCCCTTCTGTCTGGCCCCCCCTTTCAAGCTGAGGTTCGCTCTCCCATAAGATTCCATACCGGCGCGGGGCGCAAGGGCGCAGTGTAAAACGTCCAAGAACGGAACTTGAAAGACCGATCCCACGAACGGGAAGTTCAGGTTCCGCTATGGATCGAAAGGCCCCCCCAAGGAGGGAGGCCTCTTCCCAACAAACTCGCCAACAGGGGACCTCATTCCCCTCCAACGGTCTTTTCCTTTGAACGTTCACTGAGCATTTTGCCAA
>CAYOXD010000013.1:32103-45849 GCA_964407825.1 uncultured Desulfobacterales bacterium
CCTCATTCCCCTCCAACGGTCTTTTCCTTTGAACGTTCACTGAGCATTTTGCCAACTACGAATGGACGTGGCGATGAATAAATCCGGACCCTGCAGTTCCTGAATTGGGCCATGTGACGTTCAATTCCGCCGTAAATCTGGCACTTTTTTAATGGCACATACTTTGCTTATATCCGGACGAGTCTTGGTGTGGCGTCTCTGGCTCGATGCCGGGGACATTGCGCAGATCTCAATGGCAGATCCGCTGCAGGATCGGGATTTTTGAAATCCGGTCAGCGGGCCGTAAACTTGAAACCGGACAGATTCAACAGATTGAAAAAATTGTCATTTACCGATGTGGTCGCACCCGCACGGCGCTATATGAAAGGTGTCCAAACGCCATGAAGGAGTTTATCGCCCAGTACCCAGGACTGCTTCACTTCGTCCTCCTGCCTCTTCTGATCTGCTGCTCGCGGATTGCGGATGTCACCCTGGGTACCTTGAGGATTGTTTATGTTTCCAAAGGGATGCGAAATTTTGCGGCGATCGCCGGATTTTTCGAGGTGACCATCTGGGTGATTGCCGTGGGACAGATTGTTCAGCACCTCGACAGCATTGTCACTGTCTTTGCCTACGCCACCGGGTATACCATCGGCAACTACGTGGGGATTATGGTGGAGGAGAAAGTCTGTGTGGGCAATGTTTTGCTTCGGGCATTTGTCCGAAAGGACGCGGAGATTCTCGCCGAACGCCTGAGCAGGGCGGGCTGTGGTGTCACCCGTGTCCTTGCGCAGGGGGCCTTCGGGGCCGTCGATATTCTTTTCACCGTAATCCGGCGAAAGGAATACCGAAAGGTCATCAACGTGATCAAGGAGTTCAACCCCGAGACCACTTACACGGTCGAGGATATCAGGGACGGGAAGGGGCCTTCGATCACCTTGACCGAACAGGAGCGAATCCGAATCTGTACCAACCCAGTGGTGCCCTAAGGCACGGTTCCTTGCTACCGAATGGGGAAAATGGATTGCCGGCATGGTGCGTTTGTTGTAGGCTTTACCTGCTTGGATCGGGACAAGGCGAATCGATGAACGGATCCGGCCTAATCAATATCGCCACAGGGGGGGGCAGGGACGATGAAGCTGTTGGGAATCGGCAGTTCACATAGGGCACATGACACCCATGCCATGTACGATTCGCTCTCCACCGTCCTGTTGCAGGACGTTCTGGAAGCAGCCCGGGAGTTTTCAGGGGACTGCGAGACCGAAATGATCCATTTGGCGCGTATGAACATCCACCCCTGCAAGGGTTGTTTTTCGGACATGGAAACCCGGTGCCACTACTTGTGCGATTGCTATGACGACGATTTTTCGGAGATCGCCCGGAAGATCATCGATGCGGACGCTGTGGTATTTGCCAGCCCCACCTACATGTTCGGCATGTCAAGCGTCCTGAAGCGGTTTTTCGAACGATGGGTCAGCTTCAAGGCGCCGGCCGTGGACAGGCAGCACGCGAGCAAATCGCTGGATGAGTGCTTCGAACTGCTGGATCAACTATCTCAGGGGACCTTGAAGGTTTCCAATCCACTCCGGGGAAAGGTCGGGGCGGTGGTGGTGGCTGGCAGTGAACTGGGCCAGGACACCGTGGCAAAGGACATCCTGTTGATATTGAATCTTTATGGATTCCTCCTGCCGCCCCAGGCCTTTATCTACCACACGGGCCACAGCATGCAGTCCTTGGAAGAGGTACGCCATGGATTCTATGAAAACCACTGGCTGCTCAACGCCTTGGAGAACCTGGCGCGTTCCATTGTGCAGCTGGTACGGCTGACCCGGGGCCATACCTGGCCCGAGATGCCCAAGATCCTTCATCGGGACTAGTCGCTATCTGAGTTCCGGGCGCCTTATCGAGCTTTCATGGCGATGGATAGATTAACGATTTCTTCCTGTTTCGGTCGAAAATAGACCATCGCCGCCGCCGATATGGAGATGAAAATATGCAGTGTCTTGTAGGTGTCCCCCAGGAGGAAGAGGACCAGCCCGAAAATGGCAATGGATTCGGAGAGGGCAAGGGCAACGATCATGGCGGTGGCATATTTCGATAAGAAGAGCGGCTTATCCCCGAGGAGATTCGAATTGATGGCCTTCTGGTCGATTAGCGTGAATTTTCCGGAAAGCAACATCTTGCGGGTATAATAGGCAATCATGACATTCACGGCGGCGAACAGGTATAACACCAGTCTCATGGTATCGATCGGGACATCGATCTTCGCTCTTATCTCGTTTCCGAATTGATGACAGATAAAAAGGTAAACCCCCAGAGTCCCTATCATCAGGGTCCAGATCAGCCTTAGAAGCCGCATTCCCTTGTCGATCACCGCGGTTACATTAGGATCCAATATAACACCTCCCAGGGTTGGTTGTCGCGGCGCTTTCAGCCGGATTTCTCTAATTCATGCTTATGCTTTTCATACACCTGGCACGCCTCCTTGCAGCCCAGATTACATGCCTTTTGAAGATCCGCCTTGGCCCGGCGCAGGTCGTGCTTGCGGTAGTAGGTGCCGGATCTTTCAAAATACGCCTCCGCCCGATTGGGTTCGAGCTTCAGGAAAGCGTTCCAGTAGTGGAGAATTTCATCCCACTGTTGGCGCCGCCCAAGGGAGTAGTCCAGCATTTGATAGGCCTTGAAATCGTGCCGGTCCATTTGAATGCAGGTCTTGAAGGCAGCCGCGGCCTGATCGATTCGGTTGAGACGGAAGTTGGCCACACCCAGCCAATAGCGGGTTTTGGAGTTGTCCGCGTCAAAGGCAAGTGCGAGCCGGTACCATTTAAGGGCCCCTTTCAGTTGATCGGACCTGAACAGTTTGTTCCCCCTGTTGGCCAGGCGCCAGCTGGCCCACTGCCGCCATTGATGGGTGTACGGATCCGCGGGCTGGAAGGCGTCAATGGTCTTAAGGTCCCTGAGGGCGTCGTCATAAGCCTCCTGCGCGAAAAAGATCTTCGCTTGTGTCAGATAACGCCCGCTGGCGGTGGGTCTCAGGGAGATGGCATGGGCTGCGTCTTTCCGGGCATGGACGTAATCTTTGAATCCGAAGGCGTAGATATCCGCCCGTTCCGCGTAATACATGCTTCGATCACCGAAAGAGATGGCCCTGTTTATTGCCGTGAGGGCCTTGGGATAGGATTTTTGGTACTCGTAGCGTCTTGCCAGGTCGTAGAAGGCGGCCCCATGCAGGGCGGTGAGGACCGGATACTTCTTCGCATAGGAATCGGCGGCGTTGGCCAGGCGCCACATCAGCGCGTAGCTGCCACCCCAACGCGGTTCGCTGGCCCACTGAGCAGAAGAGCGGAGAACATAGGAGTAAGGGAATCTGGCCATGGCCTTCCGGATGGTCTGCCTTTCGGAGGCATCGTCCCCCTCGGCCTTCTGGATGCCGATGAGGATATTATAGGCCGGCATCAGGTCGGGGTTGATCTTCAAGGCGGCGCGTGCCTCTTCTCTGGCCTTTGCGAAATTGAGGTGCATCCCCTGGATCTGCTTCGCGGTGGTATTCTTTATCCAGTCGAAACCGCGCGATTGCCACCCCCTGGCATAGTAGTAATGGGCGGCCGCCAGGTGGGGCTCGTAGCTTCCCGGAAAGGCGTCGATCCAGTTTTTCAATCTCGCCTCGTCGTTTGCAGGGGGAACTTCAAAGGACTGATAGGCGTCATAGAGCGCGAATTCGCGGGTATAGTCCGCCATAAAGGCCTGTTGATACCGGTCCAGCGCCTCGTTGAGCGCCTCGAAGCGTCCCTCCCGCAGCCACTGCCGCAGTTGGATCATCCGGGCCATATCGATGGTTTCATCGGGTCCCCGGAAGACGGGAAGGTTATTGGCAGACGCCTGGGGCCTCCCCGGGGACGACTCTGTTGAAGATAACCGGGAGAAAAAACGGGGCAATCCTAATTCCTTGACGGCGAAAACCGTACCTCCCACAATGACAGCGATGATCCCCACCGTCAGCATTAGTGCTACAACCGTCGCGTTTCTTTCCCTGTCGGCCATCGCGAGCTCCCTTGTTTATCCTGGATACAGCTCATTTATCAGACAATACCGTGAAAGTCTACCTGTGGCACAGAACGCCAGCGATTCTAACTGATCAAGGTTCATTGAACCCGGTCGTTTTCGGCCAGGCCGTCGTAACTAGTCGCTGAATGCAAGCGGCAAATCCTGGGTCCTCCTGGCGCAGCGGGATGAAGGAACAGGCGATTGGCCTGGGGCCAGCCCATTCTACTATTGCAATTGCCGGTAATTCTCTGTAAAAGATGCAAGTTTCTATTAAGAACGAACCTGCCTACGTTGGCCGGGCCACGGGAGGCATTGCTATAACTATCGTGTAACTGCACCGGTGACCGCTGGGGTCGGCAACACGAAGCGAGAAGCAAGGAGTTATCCATATGAGCAGGCTGTTTGTGCTATTCCGCAGGTTGGGCCGGTTGCTGCGTTGGATCCGAATTGGAATGCTCAATCTGCTTACGCTGCTGCTCATCGCCGCAATCATCGGCGCATTCCTCGCGCAGATCAAGCATCCCCGCGTACCCGCGAATGCCGCGCTGTTGCTCGACCCGCATGGCCCCTTGATCTATCACAGCAGCAGCTCCTGGGAGCGCAGACTGGCCATCCATCTGAGGGGCGCTCCGGCCTCCGGCGTGCTGGTGAGGCATATGGTCGAGGCCATCGACCACGCCGCCCATGACCCGCGAATTCGTCTGCTGGCACTCAATCTTTCTTCTTTCGGCGGTGGCAGCATCACCCAGCTCGAGACCGTCGCCCGAGCACTGCGACGTTTCCGCGCCAGCGGCAAACCGATCTACGCCTACGCACCGACCTATCCGCAGGGGGCGTACCTGCTGGCCTCCCAGGCCGACCACGTCTACATGTCCTCCCTGGGCCAGGTGTTTGTCACCGGCTTCTCGGCCCATCAGTTGTATTTCAGGCACCTGCTCGACAAGCTGGGCGTGACCTTCTACGCCTTCCGCAAGGGTAAATACAAATCTGCGGTGGAGCCCATGACGCGTACGGAAATGTCGCCCGCGGCGCAGATCGAGAACAGGGCCTGGCTCGCCGTCTGGTGGAACACCTACGCCAACACCGTCGCTAGCGGTCGCGGGCTGCTGTCAACACGCATCAAGGCTTACGCGAATGCGCTGCCACGACTGCTTGAAGCAGCGCAGGGCGACGCCGCGCGGCTTGCGCTCAAGCAAAAACTGATCACCCATATCGGCGATGCGCAAAGTTTCCAACGAGCGCTGGCCACTGCCATGAAGCAGCCGGTGAACGATCTGTCCACCATCGGTCTGCACGATTACCTGACCGCCACCCATAGACCCTCCACGGCGAAGGCCACCATTGCCGTCGTGCCCATCGACGGCATGCTGCTGCCGGGCGGCGACAGGACACCCGGTACGGTCGCGGCACAGCTCACCGCGGATCAGTTGCTCAGGCTCGCCGATGAGGCGAATGTGAAAGCCGTGGTGCTGCAGGTCAACAGCCCCGGTGGCAGCGTCACCGCTGCCCAGGACATTCGAGAGGCGATCCTTACGCTGCGTAAGGCCGGCAAACCGGTGGTGGTATCGATGGGCACACTCGGCGCATCGGGAGCCTATTGGTTGTCCAGCGCCGCCGACCGCATCTACGCCCATCCGACCACGCTCACTGCCGACATCGGCGTATTCGCGTTGCTTCCGAACTACTCCGGGGTGCTCGATAAGTTAGACATCGGTTATTCCGGGGTCGGCACCACATCCAACGCCGGCACACTGTCGCCCTTCGCACCGCTCACCACGAACGACAAGCGAGCAATGCAGGCGGTCGTCGACCACCTCTACGGCCGCTTTGTCCATCTGGTGGCCGACTCCCGCCGCCTGTCTCCGGCCCAGGCTGAACAAAGTGCCCAGGGCCGCGCCTGGAGCGGCCTGGACGCAAAACGTCTGGGACTGGTGGATGCCCTCGGCGGCATGCCGCAGGCCATCGCGGCATCGGCCAGGCTGGCGCAGCTGAAGAGCGGTGACTATCGTGTCGACTACCTCGCCACACCCGGCACGCTGCGCCCGCTCACGATGGTCCGGCAATTTGGCCTGTCAACACTGATCTCTGGGCTAATGCCCGTGAGCGAGCTCCCTGTCCCCGCCGCCAATGGGCTGGACCAGGTTCGGCTGCTTCTGGGGCAATCGCATCCCTATGGCCTGTTTTCCTACCTTCCCGTCGCGCCGCTCATTCATTGAGGCATGCGGCGAACGGTCAAGCGCTTCGGGACGCCTCACCGGTCGATTCACCGGGAATTGACAGACGGTTTATATTAATTCCGCAAAGTGCAGGGCGATGGCGTCGGAAAGGAGCATGCCACTGGGGGTGAGGGCGAAACGTCCATCGGCCAGGGTCAGATGCCCGGCTGCCGCCAGCTCTTCGATGAGGGGAGAGAAGCGTCGGGTGACGCCGATGCCGAAGCGGCGCTCGAAGGCCTCCACGTCGAGGCCGTCGGACTGTCGAAGACCCAGGAAAACCGCCTCCATCATGAGCTGATCCAAGGCGAGGGTCTCTCTTTCCGCCTCGGGCGTATCCCCCCCCCTGATCCGATCCATATATGTGCCCACGTCCCGCAGGTTCCACCAGCGGTGGGGCGGGATGAAGGAGTGGGCCGATGGGCCGAACCCCAGGTACGGCGCGTGGCGCCAGTACTTACCGTTATGCCGGGAGCGGAAGGATGGTCCCTTCGCGAAATTGGAGATTTCATAGTGCTCGAAGCCGGCGGCCGTGAGGGTTTCGCTGGTGAAGAGAAAAAGCGCACCGGTTTCCTCCTCCGGGAGAGCACGGATGGTCCCCGCCGCCAGTTGTTCCGACAGGGGCGTTCCCCGCTCGAAACTGAGAAGATAGCAGGAAAGATGGGTCGGTGAGAGCGCCAGGGCCCGGGAGAGTTCGGCCCCCCAGTCCTTCGTTGTCTGACCGGGGATCCCATAGATCAGGTCGAGCCCGATATTTTCGAACCCGGCCCGGCGGGCCAATGCAACGGCGCCAAGGGCCTGCCGGGCCGTATGGCAGCGGCCCAGAAAGGATAGGACCTCATCCCGGAAGGATTGCACCCCGATATGGATCCGGTTGATGCCCAGGTCCCGGTAGCGGCTGAAATGGGCGGGCGTGACGGTGCCGGGGTTCACCTCCAGGGTGATTTCCGCATCCGCTGAAAGGTCAAACACGGCGCCGACGGTCTCCAGTAGCCGGCCGATGGCGGCAGGCGGCAGAAGGGACGGCGTACCGCCGCCAAAGTAGACGGTGTCCGCCGCATGTCCCGGGAAGCCCGTGGCACCGATGTCGTGGATCAGCGTCTCTGTGAAATCCGGCTGCAGGCGCCGGTCCGTGATGGAGTAGAAGTCACAGTAGGCGCATTTTTGAACGCAGAAGGGGATGTGAAGGTAGATCCCCACCGGGCCGGAGCCGGTATCCATCAGCGCCCTTCGAGGATTTTCCGGCTGCGTTTCATGGCGCAAAGATCGCCGCACATGGTGCACACCTCCTTGTCCAGAGGCATGGAGGAGGCCCTGTAGGCCCTGGCTTTTTCAGGATCCATGGCAAGGTCCATCATCCGCTCCCAGTCCAGGTTCTTTCGGGCCTCGCTCATCTGCATGTCCCAGTCCATGGCACCGGGGACGGCCTTGGCGATGTCCGCAGCATGGGCCGCGATGCGGGCCGCAACGATACCCTCCTTGATGTCATTGAGATCCGGCAGCCGCAGGTGCTCGGCGGGCGTAACATAGCAGAGGAAATCGGCTCCGGAGGCGGCGGCAAGGGCGCCGCCGATGGCGGAAGTGATGTGATCGTACCCCGGTGCCACGTCGGTCACCACGGGGCCCAGCACATAGAAGGGTGCACCATGGCAGAGTTTCTTCTCGATCTGCATGTTGGCGATGACCTCATTCAGGGGGACGTGTCCCGGGCCTTCGATCATGACCTGCACCTTGCGCTGCCAGGCGCGGCGCGTCAGCTCACCGAGGAAGATCAACTCCTGAATCTGGGGGGCGTCCGTTGCGTCCCTGAGGCTGCCGGGCCGCAGTCCGTCCCCAAGGCTGAGGGTGACATCAAACTCCCGGCAGATGTCCAGCAACCGATCGAAGTGTTCGTAAAAGGGGTTTTCCCGGTCGTTTTCAGCCATCCATTCGAGAAGCACCGAGCCGCCCCGGCTCACCACATGGGTCAATCGGGGATTGTCTCGAAGGCGCGCCATCGCGGTCCGGTTGAGCCCCGCGTGGATGGTCATGAAGTCGACCCCGTCTTCGGCATGGGTCTGAACCACCTGAAAAAACTCATCGACGGTGATGTCCTTGATTCGCTTTCCATAACGCGCCACCGCATCATAGACCGGCACCGTACCGATCATCACCGGACAGGTCTCCACCAGTTTGCATCGAAAGCCGTGCGTGTCCCCGAAGGTGCTCAGATCCATGATGGCATCGGCCTTCATCGAAATGGAGGTGCGTACCTTTTCGAGTTCCAACTCGACGTTGCAGCAGTCTTCCGATACGCCCAGGTTCACGTTGATCTTGGTCGAGAGTCCCTGGCCGATGCCGCCCCCGACGAGACATCGATGGTTCCGGTTGGCCGGGATGACGATTCTCCCCGCCGCGAGCCGCTCCAGAAGATCGGTTTCGGAAATTTTCTCCCTGGCCAGGACATCGCGCATCTGAGGGGTGAGAATCCCCTTGGCGGCCGCGTCCATCTGGGTGGTGTATGTCATTGCGCTTCTCCTCAATAACAGTGATTTAAAGTCATGAGCCTTTCGCAGTTCACTGTTCACAGTCCCATAATGGTTTTCAAGCGTCTGACCTTGGCGGCGATGTCGGAGGCGCCCACGATGTCGGTGACGAGGCACACGGTGCGGGCCCCCAGGTCGCGCACCCGGGGCAGGACAGGTTCCTTGATGCCGCCGATGGCAACAAAGGGGATCGGCACGTTTTCCACCGCGTAAGTCAGGTAATCGAGTCCCACCGGCGCACAGACGTTCTCCTTGGTATGGGTTTCAAAGAGAGGCCCCACGCCGATGTAATCGGCTCCGAGCCGGAGGGCCTCACGGGCCTGCTCCGGCGAGTGGGTGGATAGGCCGATGCACTTTTGCCCCACCAGTTTTCGCACCGCTGCCACCGGCAGATCGTCCTGGCCCACATGGACTCCGTCGGCGTCCACCAGAAGGGCGATGTCCACAAAGTCGTTGATGATGAACATAACGCCGCTGTCCCGGGTCATGCGCCGTATTTCTAGGCACTCTTCATAAATCTGCCGGATGCTCTTCCGGGCGTGCTTCTCCCTGTACTGAACGACGGCGACCCCGCCCCGGATCATCTCGCCGACGACGTCCACGTTCGATCTCCCCTTGGAGAAGCGTTCCGCTGTGATGCCATAAATCCCAGCCGGCAGTGCTGTCACCCCTTTTCCCTCTCTGTCCATTTTTCTTAAATTGCCTCCCAGTCCTTGAAAACCGGCTGCAGCCCCCTGTCCCGGATGGCCTGGATGATCACTGATACCGGCCGGTCATCGGAAATTTGAAACTGCATCGCCTTGCCCTGGTCGGGATCCGCGTACCCCCCAACGCCGGTGCGGGACCCCGCGGACAGGCGTGTGATACCCAGGAGCATGAGCCGGTCCCGGAGGGCCGCGGGCTCCCGGGTGGAAAGGGTGATGCCCAGCCGGGGCAGAAAGAGCCGGTAGGCCAGGATGAACTGGACGAAGGTTCGGTCGTCCACCGGGAAGTCGGGCGCGTACCCGCCCTCCGCCGCGTTCAGCCGTGGAAGCGAGAGACTGGTCTCCGTATCCGGGTATGCATCCTCCAGGTACCGGGCGTGCATGCCGGCCATGAAGGCTTCGCGCCGTTTTTCGCCGAGTCCGAAGAGAGTGCCCAGGTTGACCGCGCGGAATCCGGCCGCTGCGCCCCTTGCCGGTGCGTCCAGCCGGTAGCGGTAATCGGTCTTTTTCCCGGCTAGATGGACCCGGCGGTAGACCTGCCGGTCATAGACCTCCTGGTAGAGGGTGAGACCGTCCGCCCCCGCAGCCTTCAACCGGACGTACTCCTCCGTTTCCATGGGGAACATTTCGATGGCCACCGAGGTGAAACGAGACCGGATGGTCCGGATGGCCGCCTCGATGTAGTCGATGGGGGTTATTTCCCGATTCTCGCCCGTGAGCAGCAGGATGTGGCGCATGCCCGTTCGGCTGATGGCAGCCGCCTCGGCCTCGATCTCCGGAAGGCTCAGCTTTCTTCTTCGGATGCGATGCGTGCGGTTGAATCCGCAGTAGACGCACTCGTTGCCGCAATAGTTGGAGATATAGAGGGGGATATACAGCTGCATGGTACGGCCGAAGTACTGGATGGTGAGTTTTCTTGCCCGCTGGGCCATGGGCTCCAGAAGAGAGGCGGCCGCCGGGGATAAAAGATTCAGAAAATCCCGCCAGTGAAGCTTTTCCCTGGCAAGGCTAAGCGCCACCTGGGCAGGCGTCACCTGGCTGAAATACCCCTCGAAGTCAAAGGCTTCGAAGTGCGATACCACCTCCTGGAAGGAGTCGGTCCGCCGGAAGGAGTCGAGCCGGATCATGACAGGAATCCCGTCAGGGGAGAAGAGGGCACCGCGGTTTTTTGCTCTTCGCGCATTCTTGCCAGAAAGGCCATGCGGCCCGCAGCCACGGCGAGGGAAAATGCCCGTCCCATGGCGACGGGATCCTCGGCCGACGAGATGGCCGTGTTCACCAGCACGGCATCGGCTCCCATCTCCATGGCTTCGGCCGCATGGGAGGGCCTGCCGAGCCCTGCATCCACAATCACCGGTACGCTCAGGTTTTCGATGAGCATTTCGATGAGGGCCCGGGTTTCGAGGCCCCGGTTGGAGCCGATGGGTGCTCCCAGCGGCATGACGGCCGCAGCGCCTGCGTCTTCCAGCCGCCGGGCCAGGGGAAGATCCGGCAGGACATAGGGAAGGACCACAAAGCCCTCCTTTGCCAGCGTTTCGGTGGCCAGCAGTGTGGCATGGTTGTCCGGCAGGAGATACTTGGTGTCGGTAATGATCTCGATTTTGATAAAATCGCCACAGCCGGCCTCCCGGGCAATGTGCGCGATCCGCACGGCCTCGCCTTCGTTTCTGGCCCCCGAAGTGTTGGGAAGGAGCGTGACCTGCCGGGGGATATAATCGAGAATGTTTTCGGTTTCCGATGCGAAATCGACCCGCCTCAGGGCCACGGTAATCATCTCCGAGCCGCTGGCTTCGAGCATCCGGGGGATCACGGATTTGGCGGAAAACTTGCCCGTACCGGTAAAAAGCCGGTTTCCGAAGCGTTTGTTTCCGAGGATCAGTGTGTCGTTTTCCATGGTATCAGCCGCCTCCCACAAAACGCAACACCTCCAGGCGATCGTTTTCCCGCAGTTGGATCCGATTCCAGTCCGCCCGCCTGACGATGCGCTCGTTGTACTCCACCACCGCTCCCGAAGCGGCCAGCCCCTTTGCCTCGATGAAGGCCAGCAGGGAGCAGGGCGATATGTCTTCCTCGCATCCATTGACCGTGATTCTCATTCGAGTCCTCCCGGCAAACGTAAAAAGCCGCCTGCCTTCCAGGACAAGCGGCTTTCAACTCAGATGAACGGTTTTGTTACCCGTGTCGATACCGTCAGGTTGAGGCCGCTTCCCTTCGCCGGCATTACCCGGATCAGGTTCCAAGGGTTGAATTTTTTGAAAAATTCTTCTCAGCTGTACAGCACCCCTAGCGATCTTGTTGTTAGATTATGCGCAGTGTGCTGATTTGTCAACAGGGAATTGTATGCAATTATAATTTCAATGAATCCATTTGGAATACTCGGGGCGGACGCTTTACTGATTGTAAAAGGAGGCAAACTTGCCTACCCTTGATCCATGAATATAGATTATACGGAGGAAACCGGGGAGCCATGATCTTCCATATCGATATGGATGCCTTTTTTGCCTCCGTGGAGCAGCGGGACCGCCCGGAACTGAGGGGCAGATGTGTGATCGTGGGCGGCAATGTCAGCCGGGGCGTGGTGTGCGCTGCGAGCTACGAGGCCCGCAAGTTCGGTATCCGCTCGGCCATGCCCATCTTCCAGGCGCGACGCCTCTGCCCGGATGCGGTGTATCTGCCGCCGCGCATGCAACGCTACCGTGCGGTCTCACGGCGGATCATGGAACTCCTGAAAGCCTTTTCTCCGTTGGTGGAGCCTGTTTCCATCGACGAGGCTTTCCTGGATGCCAGCGGGTGCCGCCGGTGTTTCGGCCCGGAGGAGGAGATGGCCCGGCGCCTCAAGGCGACCATCGGGGCAGAAACGGGGTTGACCTGTTCCGTAGGAGGGGCTCCCGTTAAATTTCTTGCAAAGATTGCATCGGACATGGACAAACCCGACGGCCTCCATCTTATCTACGGCCATGAGGTGGAGGCGTTTATCGCAACCCTTCCCGTCAGGAAGGTCCCGGGAGTGGGCAGTAAGATGGCGGCGCGACTCAGCGGGTTCGGGATCGAGACCCTGGGGGATGTGCGGCGCCTGGCCTCTGAGGCCCTCGTGCGGCGGTTGGGGAAGTTCGGCCACCGACTGTTGAAGTTGGCCAGGGGCATTGACGATTCGCCGGTAAGCCCCCATGGCATCGCGAAATCGGTCAGCAGCGAAAATACCCTTTCCAGGGACACCCGGGATGTGGCCGTGCTCTGCCGGCATCTGCTCCATCAGGCCGGGGATGTTACCCGGGAGTTGCGGAAAAAGGGGGTGCGGGCCAAAACGGTCTTTATCAAATTGAAACATACCGACTTCAGGGTTTTCACCCGCCAGGCCCGGCTTCAGCGGTCGACCCAGTCGGCGGAGCGGATTTACGCAACGGCCAGGGAGTTGCTCCTATCCTGCCCCCTCTCCATGGATGTCCGGCTGGTGGGGGTGGGGGCAACGGGCCTGGAGGGGGCCTCGGTCCCGGTTCAGATGGAGATGTTTGCAGACCCCGAAGGGGACGAGGGGCGCTGGGAGAAGCTGGCGCATACGCTGGACCGTATCGATGCGAAATTCGGCAGGGGAAGCGTGAAAAAAGCCTGTCTCATGAATAATGAGGCAGAGTAGGAGATCCCGGCTCGGTCCTGAAAAGAGGATTTCCCCTCTTGCGCAAGCGTGTTAAAGCGTTTAATAGACGGATTTGCAAATTTTTTTAATTTGTTTCACGTCATCGGCTTTTAGGCCCCATGGCCGTGCGCGACTCCGGGAAAGGGACGGAAAGGCCACGGAAGGAGAGAAGGATGCAAGAAGCTGTAATCGTCAGCGCCGTGAGAACACCCATCGGCGCTTTTAACGGAACCCTGGGGGCCCTGAGCGCCACGGACCTGGGGGGCCGTGTGATCTCAGAGGCTATCCGCCGGGCCGGCATCACCAAGGAGATGGTCAACGAGGTGATCATGGGCCAGGTGCTGCCCTGCGGGTGTGGTCAGAACCCTGCCAAGCAAGCGGCCTATAAGGCCCGGATGCCGGTGGTTACCGAGTGCCTGACCATCAATAAGGTGTGCGGCTCTTCCCTCAAGGCCGTGATGCTGGCGGCCCAGGCCATTCAGGTGGGAGATGCCGAGGTGGTGGTGGCAGGGGGGATGGAGAGCATGAGCAACGCCCCCTACTATCTGGAGAAGGCCCGGTTCGGCTATCGCCTGGGACCCGGTGCGATCCAGGACCATATGATGCACGACGGCCTATGGGATGTGGTCAACGATTTCCACATGGGC